>NZ_JALAAC010000004.1:0-212430 GCF_037546855.1 Vibrio sp. 1-Bac 57
AAGGGTGAAGAAGGTAAGATCAAAACCTTTATAAGTATTGCATTGATATTTAAGTCCGTTAGTTGTTTGGCTTTTATTTTTTAGCTTTTCTTCGTGCTCTCTGTGCAGTGCAGCGGCTTCGTGGTTACTTTGGTCTAAGATCAAAGCGAAAATCAAAAGATAAAGGCAATTAACCACGAAGGCACGAAGGGTAAAGAAGGTAAGGATCAAAACCTTAATAACTCATATCTAACGCTCGTCTTTGCTCGTTGATGCCTCTTGATATTTATCTGCCGTGTATTTCGCCCTGACGGCGATCTTCTTTCTCTTATCAGAAGAGAAAGAAGCAAAGAGACTGACACCGAGCATTTTCTTATCTAAACCCACCGCTGATTTTTTACGTGCCGGCTCTTACGGTACATCCCTGTACCGAACGAGCCTAAGACAAACGTCCTGTTTGTCTTTACTAAAATAAGCGGTTGATTTAGGAAAATTTAACGGTGGGTTTTTGTTATCGTGTTTGGGTGAGGGTGTTTTGTTGATAATGGCTTCTTCTATAAAACCTAAAATCTACAAGCAAGAGCAAAAGCGGTTGACCACGAAGGCACGAAGGGGGAAGAAGGTAAGATAAAAACCTTTATGAGTAATCAAAAAACTCAATCTTTATACATTTATTGTCTTAGGGTTTTATCTTATCTTTGCTGTTTTAGCCTTTCTTCGTGCTCTCTGTGCAGCGGAGCGGCTTCGTGGTTGCTTTGGTTTAGATTCAAAAGACTCAAGCAACCACGAAGGCACGAAGGGTGAAGAAGGTAAGATCGAAACCTTTTAAAGAATAAAAAAACTTACATCTTTTATATCCATTACTTTGAGGTTGTATCTTATCTTTGCTGTCTTAGCCTTTTTTCATGCTCTCTGTGCAGCGGAGCGGCTTCGTGGTTGCTTTGGTTTTAAGATCAAAGCGAAAATAAAAAGCGGTTAACCACGAAGGCACGAAGGGTGAAGAAGGTAAAATCAAAAGCTTTGTAAATAATGAAAAAATTAAAGTTTTATATTTAATATCTTAGTTTTTTCAGCTTTATCCTACCTTTATTATTTAGCTTTTCTTCGTGCTCTCTGTGCAGCGCAGCGGCTTCGTGGTTGCTTTAATCTTTTGAATACCAGGAAGCCGTTTACTTATTTAATCAATGGCTTTGAGGGTTGCTTTTAATAGTGACCAGTAATTATCTACTGAGGCTATGTGTACTTTCTCATCGGGGCTGTGTGGGAATTTAATCGTCGGACCAAATGAAATCATATCCCAGTGCGGGTATTTGTCACTGAACAAACCACATTCCAATCCTGCGTGTATGACCATTGTTTTAGGCTTTTTACCAAATAAGCGTTGATACTCGTTCTCCATGGTTTTATATATTGTCGATTGCTTATTGGGTGTCCAACCTGGGTAATTTCCTTCCTTTGCTACGCGAGCATTGAACTGTTGAAAATGCTCTGCCATTAAATCGGCTTGATGTTGCTTGTCAGCTTCTACTTGTGAACGAACTAATACTTGAATGGCAAAATGATTCACCGCACCGGTTTTTTGTGTGATCACGCCTAAGTTACTTGACGTTTCTACTACATTAGGAAAGTTATCATCCATCGCAAATACGCCGTTTCTACAGGTCAGTAATGCTTTTAGTAAATTTTCATGACTACTGTGTGTTAATACTGAACTCGGTAATGCGCAAGATTTAATACTAAGTGTAAAATTACTTTCACTTTCTTTGAATTTATCATTAAGTTTAATTTTTAAGGTACTGATTACTGTATCAATACTATTTTGATATTGCTGATCACAAACTATTACTGCGGTCGCTTCACGAGGAATCGCATTGCGTAAGCTACCGCCGGAAAATGAAGAGATTAAAAAGGGTGCTGCGTCTAAGTCATCAAGTATCGATGCTAATTCTTTAATCGCATTGGCACGGCCTAAATTGATATCTACGCCGGAATGGCCGCCTTTAAATCCTGAAATAGTGATTTCATAAGCACTGTCTGCACTATCTGGTTCCATTTTTTCAAAGGGGAGCAATACGTTAACATTTACACCGCCTGCACAGCCCACGTATAATTCACCTTCTTGCTCTGAATCGGTGTTGATTAAAATTTTTCCGTTCAATACGCCTGCTTCTAAACCAAATGCACCGGTCATGCCTGTTTCTTCATCGGTGGTGATCAATACTTCAATAGGACCATGTTCTAAGCTGTCATCATCTAAAACAGCTAAACAAGAGGCCATACCTACGCCATTGTCTGCACCTAAAGTTGTATTGTCTGCACGTAACCATTCTCCATCTACAATTGGAATGATTGGATCGGTTAAAAAATCATGCACTTTATCGTTATTTTTTTGCGGCACCATATCTAGGTGACATTGTAGGATTACAGGGGTCTTGTCTTCAAACCCTTTAGAAGCTGATTTTTTAAGTATTAAATTGCCTATTTTGTCCATTTTACAGTCAATATTTTTTGATTGTGCCCAATTAGTAATCCAATCAGTTAATTGCTTTTCATGCTTAGAAGGATGAGGGATTTCGCATATTTTTTCAAAGAATGACCAGACTGGTGCAGCGTGATGTGATTGTAATTGTTGCATAAATAGACCTTTTACCACTTTAAAGAAGAATAACCTCAGTTTTACTTAGTTTGATTTTCAATCAATTTACGTTACAATAACATTGATCTAAATCAATTTATCTATTTTAAGTTAAGGAAGTTACCGTGTCAGAAGAAAATTTTAAAGACCCATATAGCCTACGTCATTTTCTTGGTTTATTGGTTGTGTTTTTGATCCCAACCTTGCCAGCTACTTTAACTTTAATTAAAGTACTGTCTTAAAAATCAAACGGTTATTGATTGATTAAACTATATTCAGTAACCGTTATTTCCCCTCAACGCTACTCTTCTTTATCTCCACTGTCATTAATTTCTAGCTGTTCGAGCACTAAAATAAACGAAACTTGATCTCCGTAACTTTTCTAGCATTTGCTAACATATTTATAGCGATAAATGAATTGAGATTTATGTAATTTTTTTTACAAAAAATTAAAAATTAAATGGCCAACGTCACAGAAGATCTATAAAATACGCGGAATTTGCCAAATTTTACTATTTTCTGGTGAAAAAATGCTCTGCATGGCCTCACTCAGATTATATAAATTTTTATTTATTTGCTATTCATGGAGGTTAACTTGAGTCATTCTGCCATACTGGTATTGGAAGATGGGACTGTTTTTAAAGGCGTATCAATTGGCGCTCATGGGAGTTCTGTTGGTGAGGTTGTTTTCAACACGTCAATGACAGGCTACCAAGAAATTCTGACTGATCCATCCTATGCACGACAAATCGTTACACTCACTTACCCCCACATCGGCAACACCGGCACCAACGACGAAGACGAAGAATCCCCATCAATTCATGCATGTGGTCTTGTTATTCGTGATTTACCTCTTCTAGCAAGCAACTTCCGTAGTCAAGCATCTTTAAGCGAATACTTAACCACACGTAATGTAGTGGGTATTGCTGATATCGATACACGTAAACTAACGCGTATTTTACGTGAAAAGGGCGCGCAAGCAGGTTGTATTATTGCTGGTGAAAATATCGATGAAGCTGCTGCACTGGCACAAGCGAAAGCTTTCCCTGGCTTAAAAGGGATGGACTTAGCTAAAGAAGTGACAACTGCAGAATCATTTGAATGGTCACAAGGTAGCTGGACGTTAACAGGTGGATTACCCGAGCCGAAAACAGATTGTAAATACCATGTTGTTGCCTATGATTATGGCGTTAAACGTAATATTTTACGTATGTTAGCTGACCGCGATTGTAAGTTAACCGTGGTACCTGCACAAACACCTGCATCTGAAGTGTTAGCAATGAATCCAGACGGTATCTTCTTATCTAATGGCCCTGGTGATCCAGAACCATGTACTTACGCGATTGAAGCAATCCAAGAAATTCTAAAAACTGATATTCCAGTATTTGGTATCTGTTTAGGGCATCAGTTACTTGCATTAGCAAGTGGTGCAAAAACAGTGAAAATGAAATTTGGTCATCACGGTGCTAATCACCCTGTGAAAGATTTAGAGCGTGATGTTGTTATGATCACTGCACAAAACCATGGTTTTGCGGCTGATGCAGCAACCTTGCCGGCAAATTTACGTGCGACGCATGTGTCATTGTTTGATGGTTCATTACAAGGTATTCATCGTACTGATAAAGCGGCATTTAGTTTCCAAGGTCATCCGGAAGCGAGCCCTGGCCCACATGATGCAGCGCCTTTATTTGATCACTTTATTGAATTGATTGAACAGTACAAAAACGCTTAGTTAATCAGAACACTTGTTTTCGAATACATAGAACAGATATTAAAGGTAATTCAGATGCCAAAACGTAATGACTTAAAAACTATCCTCATCATTGGTGCTGGACCGATTGTTATCGGTCAAGCCTGTGAGTTTGATTACTCAGGTGCACAAGCTTGTAAAGCGTTAAAAGAAGAAGGTTACCGTGTTGTCTTGGTAAACTCTAACCCTGCAACCATCATGACAGATCCAGAAATGGCCGATGCGACTTACATCGAACCCATTCACTGGCAAGTGGTTGAGAAAATTATCGCTAAAGAGCGCCCATGTGCAGTATTACCAACAATGGGTGGCCAAACGGCGCTTAACTGTGCATTAGAGCTTGAAGAAAAAGGTATTTTAGCGAAATACAATGTTGAAATGATTGGCGCAACAGCGGATGCAATTGATAAAGCTGAAGACCGTAGTCGTTTTGATAAAGCCATGAAGAAAATTGGACTTGAATGTCCACGTGCAGGTATCGCACATACAATGGAAGAAGCTTACGGTGTATTAGACATGGTTGGCTTCCCTTGTATTATTCGTCCTTCATTCACTATGGGTGGAACGGGCGGTGGTATCGCGTACAACAAAGAAGAATTTGACGATATTTGTTCAAACGGGTTAGACCTTTCTCCAACGAGTGAATTATTGATTGATGAATCATTAATTGGCTGGAAAGAGTATGAAATGGAAGTGGTTCGCGACAAAAATGATAACTGTATCATTGTTTGTGCGATTGAAAACTTTGACCCAATGGGGATTCATACGGGGGACTCAATTACCGTTGCACCTGCGCAAACACTAACAGACAAAGAATACCAATTAATGCGTAATGCTTCTTTAGCAGTTTTACGTGAGATTGGTGTTGAAACTGGCGGTTCAAACGTACAGTTTGGTATTAACCCTGCCGATGGCCGTATGGTTCTAATTGAAATGAACCCACGTGTATCACGTTCATCAGCATTAGCATCAAAAGCAACGGGTTTCCCTATTGCTAAAATCGCTGCAAAACTTGCGATTGGTTACACGCTTGATGAATTGCAAAATGATATTACTGGCGGTAAAACACCAGCATCATTTGAACCAACAATCGATTACGTTGTAACTAAGATTCCGCGTTTTAACTTTGAAAAATTCGCAAACTCTAACTCGCGTTTAACAACACAAATGAAATCAGTTGGCGAAGTAATGGCGATTGGCCGTAACCAACAAGAATCATTACAAAAAGCACTTCGTGGTTTAGAAGTGGGCGCTGATGGTTTCAGCCCAATGGTTGATTTAAACGATGCTGGCGCAAAAGACAAAGTATTATACGAACTACGTGAAGCTGGTGCTGAGCGTATTTGGTACATCGGTGATGCATTCCGTTTAGGTATGACGATGGAAGAAATTCATAATATCACTATGATCGATAACTGGTTCCTGGTTCAAATCGAAGATTTAATCAACGAAGAGAAAAAACTAGCTGAAGGCGGTTTACGTTCTTTAGATGCGGACACATTACGTAAATTAAAACGTAAAGGTTTTGCCGATAGCCGTATCGCTACTGTGATTGGTTCATCTGAAACTGAAGTACGTAAATTACGAGAGAAGTTTGATCTACATCCAGTTTACAAACGTGTTGATACCTGTGCTGCAGAGTTTTCATCTGATACGGCTTACATGTATTCAACATACGATGAAGAGTGTGAAGCTAACCCAACTGATAATGAAAAAATCATGATCATTGGTGGCGGTCCTAACCGTATTGGCCAAGGTATTGAGTTCGATTACTGTTGTGTACATGCAGCACAAGCAATGCGTGCCGACGGTTACGAAACGATTATGGTTAACTGTAACCCAGAGACAGTTTCAACGGATTACGATACATCTGACCGTTTATACTTTGAATCAATCACGCTTGAAGATGTGCTTGAAATTGTACGTGTTGAAAAACCTAAAGGTGTTATTGTGCAGTACGGTGGTCAAACGCCACTTAAATTAGCTCGCGCACTTGAAGCCGCTGGTGTGCCAATCATCGGTACTTCACCAGAAGCGATTGACCGCGCAGAAGACCGTGAACGTTTCCAACAAGTTGTTGAGCGCCTAGGCCTTAAACAACCAGAAAACGATACAGTTACCACGCTTGAACAAGCTGTTACTTCAGCAACACGTATCGGTTATCCATTAGTAGTACGTCCTTCCTATGTACTAGGTGGTCGTGCGATGGAAATCGTCTATGACGAAACTGATTTACGTCGTTACTTTAAAGAAGCCGTGAGCGTATCAAACGAATCACCTGTTCTTCTTGACCGTTTCCTTGATGATGCAATTGAAGTTGATATCGATGCAATCTGTGACGGTACTGATGTTGTTATTGGCGGCATCATGGAGCATATTGAGCAAGCGGGTGTTCACTCTGGTGACTCAGCATGTTCATTACCGGCTTATACATTAAGTGCTGAAATTCAAGATGAAATGCGTGGCTACATTAAAGCCCTCGCATTAGAGTTAGGCGTTGTTGGTTTAATGAATACACAGCTTGCTGTTAAAGATAACGAAGTTTACATGATTGAAGTAAACCCTCGTGCAGCACGTACTGTACCGTTTGTATCTAAAGCGACCAGTGTGCCAATTGCTAAAATAGGCGCAAGTGTGATGGCGGGTAAAACGCTGAAAGAACTTGGTATTACTGAGGAAGTTATTCCACCGTATTATTCTGTTAAAGAAGTAGTATTACCGTTCAATAAATTCCCAGGCTCAGATCCAATCTTAGGCCCAGAAATGCGTTCAACAGGTGAAGTAATGGGCGCAGGTGCTACCTTTGCTGAAGCGTATGCAAAAGCTGAATTAGGTTCAACTAAAGAAGTGCCTGAAATTGGTCGCGCCTTAATCTCTGTACGTAACAGTGATAAAAAGCGTGTTGCTAAACTCGCACAACAAATGCTGGACTTAGGCTTTGAACTAGATGCAACGCACGGCACCATGATCGTGTTACAAGATGCAGGCATTCATGCTCGCCTTGTCAATAAAGTGAGCGAAGGTCGTCCGCACATTCTTGACCGTGTTAAAAACAGTGAATACAAATACATTGTGAACACAACAGAAGGGCGTGTATCAATTGAAGATTCACGTCAGCTACGTCGTGCAGCATTACGTTACAAAGTAAACTACACCACAACGCTAAACGGTGCATTTGCAACTTGCCGTGCTCATACTGCTGACCCAACAGCACCAGAAGCAACAGTAAGTTCAGTTCAAGAGTTACATAAACGCATTAATGGTTAATCATTAATTTGATAATCAATAATCTAGTTTAAATAGCTAACAAGAAGCCACTCAATTGAGTGGCTTTTTTTGGTTATTAGTAAGCGATTTACTTAAATTACTTACTAATAGCCAATATAAATACCTACAAATTTCCTTTCTAATAAGCAAGATATAAACCCATAAAACTAGATGTTTATCACAATTTAAACTGTGTTTTACATGTTTGTATGTGACCTAAAGTTGATATTGTGTCTGGTTTGGTTGAATAAAAGCGATAAGGGACTAGGGTAAATTTATGGAGTGTCGTTGGAGAGTTTTTAGATAGATAAATGCATTTTGGACTATTTTGAAGAAACTTCTGTATATATCAGCTAAACAAAGGTCGATGAATTTGGCTATGTTTAAAGTTGGAGAGGGTATGAAAATATTCTTATTTTTTATTGTAATAACTAGTATTAGTTCTTGCTCTGTTATCAAAGTATCTTCAAATGATGAAGTTAACATTACTCGAAAATTTGGGTTTGTTAATGTTATTAATGCTCCTAGTGAAGGTATGTATACCGAATATTATTTTGTCGGTATTGGTTTGGTAGATAATGACTTTGTAATCGGCTATCAAAATTCCAAAAAACTAAGTATGCCAAAAGATGCTTGCACTATCTTCATAGACAAAAAATCAAATATTGAAAGATCCACTTTACATTACCTTAAAAAAATTAATTGCACCTTTATCTATCTAAATGAGGAGTAAATTATGAATATAAAACTATGTACTTTGATCACCTTTTCATGCTTTAGCCTTTGGGGTTGTTCGCTGGGAAAAGATAGTATTTTATTTGTAACTAAAACATCGGTAGCTATCGATGTAGATACAAACCCACTTACTTTTGATGTCGGTTATGGTCGCTATGAAGGGAGTATTGCACCGGTTGCTGAAGATGGAGAAATACTCCCTTTATTGGCTAGCGTTAACGCGAAAAGTACCATAAGTTCTGATGTTTTTGGTGCTGGAGTTAGTCAAAATTTTGGGGTCGGTAATGCGGCTGTCATTATGACCCAATATTTAGGGTCGGAATCAAATCCAATCGATAATGAATCAGTTGATTTTTCTGAACTTATTAGTAAACCTGCCAGCATAAAAGGGAAAATAAACGACAATACTAGACGTTACTTTTTTGGCACAAAAACAACTCTGGGTTTTACTACAAGTTTTGCGCCTGAAAGAGGTTATATGCCAGATAGTATAACATTGGGATATAAACGAAAAGAACTTGCCTATGTGCCAATTAAACAAAATTTAACTGCAGGAACCTTGTCAATTCCATCAATGATAGCTACAACTGGTAATTCTGAGAATGCAGGTATAAATGAATCAGGCTTCTCAATCAGTCAGTTTTATGCAACTGGTAAAGCAGCAAGTTACCTTGCTGCAAATCCTACCATTAGAAATTCTGTTATTACTAAAATTATTGGTGACGATGAAGTTTCTGAAAAATTAATTGAAGCAGCTGAAAAAAAGGTTAAAACTGAAATTACTGCACAACGGAATTTAGGAAAAGAGGTTTCTTTAAAGGCCAATAATATCATTGATAATTTTTCTACTGATCAACAATTAGACACTGCACTTAAAGAAATGATTGAAATGGGGATTGCTCAACCCGATGAAAAATTCAGCAATAATATGTCCGTAGATGATAAAAAGTCACTGTTAAAAAATCAAACTGTATCTCTTGGCGATAAATCAACAATTGAGAAGATTCAGAAATGGTTATCTAATAACGTAGTTAATTAAAGGGGGACATCATGCCTATCAATAATGTAGAAGTAGTGATTTCACAACAAAGCAAAGTAGAAATACAATCAGCCTTGGATATGATTAATGAACATAGTGGGGTAGTAAAAAAGTTAACAATAGAGGAGAGAATAGTTGACGGTATACCCGTATCTATTTTAAAAATATTAGTTGAGACTTAGATGGTGTAGTAGCTGGGGAGAAGTCGATATACTTTAAATACTGACGAATCCCCACGAATATTGAGAAGTAATTAAGATAGGGGAGCGACTTCCATGGCAATTTATGATCAAATAATTTCACCACAAAATAACAAATCAGCCATCGCCATGAAAGTCACCGAAATCAGAAAAAAAGATCTGGACAGCCATCTATTTGAATAATTGCCATCGTTAAACTACCTTTTATAAATGCGTGTTTTTGCATTTAGGAGGTAGTTTATTATGACTCAATCTCACCAATCACAAGTATCATTATCTGATACACCTTATTACCACTGTATTTCGCGTTGTATTCGCAGAGCTTACTTGTGTGGTGAAGATAAAATCCTTTGAGCATCGTCGTCAGTGGGTTGTTGAGCGAATGCATTACCTCGCTTCCCTTTTTAATATTGATATCTGTGCTTACGCTATCATGTCAAACCATTATCACCTCGTATTACACATCGATGAGCAACAGAATGAAAACTTAACGCATGAAGAAGTTTGTGAGCGTTGGTGTCAGCTCTATTCAAAACCTGTATTAGTTGAGCGTTGGCAATCCGAGCAAACAACCTCAGAAGCAGAAAATAAAGCTGCATTAACTATTATTAATGGGTGGAGAGGGCGATTAGCTGATATCTCATGGTTTATGCGCTGCCGCAATGAATTTATTGCGCGTAAAGCCAATAAAGAAGATAACTGCTCAGGGCGATTTTATTCGCTGCCATCCATGGCGCTCACCCTTCAGGCCAGCTAAAGCTGTTCTAATTTTTTCCCTACAAATTAGTGGGAAGGACGCTTTACTTTCTTATAAATCGTGAGGCAAGCGCTATTAGATAAAGATGCACTATTAACCTGCATGGCTTATGTCGACCTAAATCCAATCCGTGCCAAAATGACTGCTAGCGTTGAAAGCTCAGAATACACATCAGTTTATGAGCGCCTATTACCTTGCAAAAAAGTTGGTGTTGCTCAACAACAAGAAAAACCGTCAGGTTTATATCATAAAAAACCACTGTTTGGCTTTATTGGTGATGAATGCAAATCAAAATGATACGCAGGGTATTCCATTTTCACTATTAGATTACATCGAGCTTGTCGATTGGAGTGGCCGTATTATTCGAGAGGATAAACGAGGGGCTATTTCAAGCAACGGCCTAGGTTATTATCAACACTAGGATTAGAAAATGATATTTGGTTATCACTGGCGAGTAGTTTTGGAAAAGATTACCACGGGGCGGTGGGCTCTTTAGAAGCATTAGCTACTTATGCAGGTAACACAGGCAAACGTTGGATAGCCAGTAAAAACCAATTACGGCTGCATTAAGTCGCGTATTTTTTATTTAAAACAAAATAAAAATATTATTAGCAGCGGCTACAATAAGCCATTATTTACGTAAAACCTTTCTTAATTTATGACTTTCTACTATCAAAAATTTTCAGGTTACCGTTTTAATAATGGAAATAGGATTATTTTTGATGGTTCAAGTCAATGGATGTCCACATTTTTCTTAATATTTTTCTTAACCGCTAGTAATTACCTATAGAAAGCTACTTTCCCTCTAATTTAATCAATTACTTACTGAAAATAGAATAATTTATTGAATCTGTATTGAATCTGTATTGAATGTCAATTACTGTGCCCGCTTATACCAATGACGATAAATAGCGGTCTATTTTACTGGTTAAAACGGTGGACTTCTTGGTTATAAATTTAGTAAAGGGAACAACTATTTACGCCTTGAATTACATTGTTTTCCTAGGCGAAATCTAGATCACATACTTAACGTAATTAGTATTATTTAAATCCGTGGGCTGAAAATGAGTTGTTCTACAGCTACTTAAAGCAACAAAAAAGAGACAGAGAAAAGACTAATGGAAAAAATAAATCGTTCGCTATTAATTAAAGCACATACGTTACTTGCCGCTTTTATCTTACCTGTGGCAATTATGTTTTTTGTAACAGGTGCTCTTTATACTTGGGGTATAAAAGGTGGAACTGAGAAAACGACCCAGGAACTACATATAAAAGAGCCAATTAAAGGAGGACTGACAGAGCTTGTTGCATTGGCAAAAAATGAATTACAAAAACAAGATGTAGGGTTGCCATCAGGTAATGCGAAAATTAAAAAAATAGGTTCTTCTTTTCAGCTAGAATGGAGTGGTTCAAACGTTAATGTTGTTTTAGCGCCTACATTTCAGCCTTTAATTATTACATTAACCATAGAAAATGCTAGCTGGTATCGACAGCTTGTACAGCTACACAAAGCAAAAGGTGGTACTCCTTTTAAAGTCTATGCGACTGCGTTTGCCATTGCTTTACTGTTACTAATTATCTCTGGTTTTTTGATGGCATTACAAATGCCAAAGTTACGTCAGCTAACACTCATTTCTGCTTTGCTCAGCATTGTATTATTTGTTGCCATGGTGATAAGCAGTTAAGTTTTTTATAAACAATATATTGATAACTTATTTCAAGTCTATGAACGTTTGCTATTTGTCATAACAACGCCATCTTTTGGCTATTTCACTTTATAGATTTAAGGAAGTCTCAATCAGACAGCCAAGTTGAGTTTAATTGTCGGTAGCCTGAATCTTGGATAGTCAGTAGTCAAGTTATGGGAAGTTCAAGATGTGAAGTGCTGGAAATCTATAAACTTTGGTTGATGATTATTTACAAACTATCTTTTAAAGATGCATATTGTTGCACTTGGAGGTAGTTTGTTATGGCTCAATCTTGCTAATCACCAATTTCCCTGTCTCATATGCCTTTCTATCATTGTATTCCGCATGTGGTCACCATGCTTTGTTGTGTGGTGGAAGTCGTTACTTTATATGCCCTGTTCAACTTCTATCTTAGTCAATTGTTGTTAGTAATTAGTGCATTTTTATCCAATTCACCTCTAATCTATTATCTCTCGTTAGTTGATGTAGGTCTTATCTTTGACATAAATATTACTTCTGTCATGTTTATGTCATACTATTTTGCTTATATTGATTCTCTTATTTGGTATTACTTTTTTAGTTATAACAGACATCTATGGAGAGAATAATGCAAATTTCAAATTGTAAGTCACTAATTGCAGTCGGTTTTACCTTATGTATAACAGCACAATCTGTTAATGCGGAAACATTACGGTTACTCACTTGGGGTGGTTATGCGCCAAAAACCGTTGTAGATATGTTTAAAGCTGAAACTGGCATCGATGTTGAGGTGACTAAATCTAACAATGAAGACATGATTGCCAAGTTGTCTGCTACCCGTGGGGGTGGTTTTGATCTGGCTCAACCTAGTCAAGATAGGATTGCCAGCGCACAAGCTGAGTTTAATATCTACAAACCGATTGATTTATCCAAAATTGATAAGAGTTTATTTGTGGCTAGTATGTTGGATTCAACATTACAATCGTCGATATATGATGGTAAATCATATGGCGTTCCGCACATCTGGGGCACTTCAGGTTTAATTGTTAATTCTGAAAAAGCAGCCGATGTAAAAGATTATACTGACCTATGTAACGATGCTTATATGGGCAAAGTCACTTATCGTTTAAAACGTCCTACTTTAATAGCTTTTGCCTTTTCTATGGGCTTAGACCCATTTGCTGCTTATAACGATCCTGCAGAATATGAAAAAATTATGCTAAAAGTGCAGGATAAGCTAATTAGTTGTAAAGGTAACGTTAAGGCCTATTGGTCCGGTGGCGATGCGATGAAAAACTTAATGCGTACTGATGAAACGGTTGCTGCAATGGCTTGGGATGCTGGCGGCTGGCAATTACATGATGACAATCAGGCGATCAATTTTATTGCGCCAACGTCGGGTGCATTAGGCTGGATAGATGCATTTGTAATACCGCGTAAAAGTAAAAACGAAAGCGCTGCTTATAAGTGGATAAATTTTGTAATGCAACCAAAAATAGCGGCGATGATCACCGACGCTGCAGGCAATTTTACTGCGTCTAAAGGAGCTGATGAATTTGTTAATGCGCCATTGAGAGCTAAGTATCAATCAAGCTTTGATACTGCGTCAATTGATAACATTAAGTGGTATCCACCGGTGCCTGCTGGCTTAGAAATGATTGAAGGTAAAGTATTAGACCGCGTTAAAGCAGCAAAATAGCATTCAGTATTTTAATTAGCATTAATTAGGTGTAACTTTGGTTGCACCTAAATTTTTTTATTGTAAAACCCATTCAATTATTAATTAGGAACTCATTTGCTTAATAATACGGATTTTGATTTGCAATGCACTGATCTCGTCAGACAGTTTGATGATTTCACTGCCGTTGACCAAGTCTCATTTGCCATCCCAAAGGGCAGTTTCTTTTCTATTCTAGGGCCTTCTGGCTGTGGTAAAACCACTCTGCTGCGTATGTTAGCTGGATTTGACGACCCGACATCGGGTGATATCTTTATTAAAGGCAAGTCGATGGTGGGTGTTGCGCCTAATAAGCGCCCGGTCAATATGGTTTTTCAGCACTTAGCACTCTTCCCTAATATGAATGTGTCAGAAAATATTGCCTATGGTTTGCATCGCCAAGGGATTAATAAAGTTGAAATCAAACATAAAGTAGAGCAAGTGTTAGCGCGTGTTAACCTTAGTGGCAGTGGCGAAAAGAAAATAGCACAATTATCTGGCGGACAAAAACAGCGGATAGCGATTGCGAGATGCTTGGTGCTGAATCCTGATGTTTTGTTACTGGATGAACCTTTAGGCGCCTTAGATCTGAAGTTGCGTGAGCACATGAAAGTAGAACTAAAAAAACTACAACAGGAATTCGAAACCACTTTTGTTTATATTACCCATGACCAATCGGAAGCGTTAGTGATGAGCGATCAGGTTGCGGTGATGAATCATGGGCAATTTCAACAAGTAGGTGACCCTCAGCAGTTATATTTTCAACCAGATAATGCCTTTGTCGCAGGTTTTGTTGGTGATAGTAATAAGTGGTTAGCTAAGGTGATGGATATTTTATCAGATTCATTACAGGTAAAAACAGCATCTGGCTTAGTGTTACAAGTACAAAAACCTGAGAATAAAACGTTTATTATTGGTTCAGCGGTTGAGGTGTTTATACGCCCTGAAGCTATCCATATTTCACCGATGTTAGAATCTAAAGTAGAAAGTACTCAATTACAAACGAATCAATTACATACTAATCAACTACATACCAAAGTGAACAATATTTTATTTGATGGTGCAAATAGTCAGTTGTTAGTAGAAGAGCAAACCTCTAGCGAAGAGATAAAAGTGAAACTACCACAAACTGCTGAATTTATGCACTTAAAGAAAGGCGATAAATTACAAATTTCATTTCCTATGCAGCAAGTTAACGTTTTTCCTAAAATACAGGACAAATGAATAGATGGCCATTAAAGGAAAATCAAACACACCGCTTAAATTAGGCTTACTGTTACTGCTTTGCCCGTTATTACTATGGCTAGTATTGTTAGTTATTTTGCCGCAGTTGACCATGCTGAATATTTCATTGCAAGAGCGTGTTGCACCACGCATCTATGAATATGGTTTGAGTAACTATATTGAATTTTTTACTGAGCCTCTTTATTGGAACACTTTTCTGCGCACTGCTGTGATGTCAATAATTGCCACTATATTAACGTTAATCATCGCTTTTCCAATCTCTTACTACATCGCAAAGATGTTACGAGGTCGTGCCAAGGGCTTGTTGTTGGTGCTTTGTTTGGTTCCATTTTGGGTGAGTGAGTTAGTCAGAACTTATGGCTGGATGATTCTGTTACGTGAAAGTGGTGTGATCAGCTCTTTTCTACAATATATAGGCTTTACGGAAGGGCCGATTGAGTTTCTATATACCGATGCCACCATTATGTTAGGGCTAGTTTATAGCAGTATGCTGTTTATGGTTGTGCCGTTAACATCTACCTTAGAAAGTCTTGATGATAGTTATATTGAAGCGGGATATGACTTAGGCGGCAACGGATTATCTGTGTTTTGGCACATTATTGTGCCGCATGCTAAACCTGCCATCGTATCTGGCTGCATTGTGGTCTTTATGCTTACGCTGGGTAATTATTTAACACCTATTTTATTGGGTGGTAAATCAAGTTTATGGTTCACTGAGCAAATATTTACGCAATTTATTACGCGGTTTAATTGGCAACAGGGCTCGGCATTTGGTGTTCTATTGTTAAGTATTTCTTCTTTGATTGTTTGGCTTGGGTTGAAACTTAGCCGTCAATCATTCAGCAAAGTGATGTCCTAGGAGACGCCGTATGATCCCATCTATTCCGCAGTCAGCACTGTTTAAGTCTAGTTTTAGGATATATGCTTTTATATTTTTTACTTTTTTAATGGCTCCTTTAGTGGTTGTTGCTGTATTTGCGTTCAATGAGAGTATGTTTCCCTCTCTCCCTTGGCATGGTTTTACTTGGGATTGGTTTTTCTCTGATCAAGAGCCGATGCTAGGGTTATTTCACGACCCTCAGTTATATCAATCAGTTGCAACCAGCTTTCTAGTTGCAACTTGTACGACTGTTTTGGCTGTTGCGTTAGCAGTCAATAATGCTTTTTTGTTTGAACGGGCAACATTTCGAGGAAAAAGTGTTTTATATATGTTGATGTTATTACCTTTGGTAATACCTGGAGTTATTTTAGGCGTATCGATTTTAATCATGAGTTCAAGCATTGCTAATTATTTTGATGATGTATGGGCAATCGATATTGAATTGTTGAGGCCAGGTTTAACATTGGTAGTAATTGGTCAATTTGCTTTTATTACTACGATTTGCACCTTAATTGTAGCTGCCAGATTGCGCAGCTTTGATTTAAGTTTAGAGGAAGCTGCTTTGAACTTGGGAGCCACTAAGTTACAAGCAATCCGTACGATTACTATTCCGTATTTATTACCTGCAATTATTGGCGCTGCCGTGATCAGTTTTTTAATGTCTTTTGAGAACTTCAATACGACTCTGATGTTAGTTGGCTCAGATAGCCCTTTAACAATTACACTTTATGACCGTCTCAGAGAGGGCGCGACACCGGTGATTAATGTTGTTTCATTATTGTTAATGTTAGCAAGTGTGGTATTGGCATTAGGTAATTACTTTTTATCAGGTCGGAAAAGTACTACTGAATAAACAAAGTGGGTGCTTTCTTCCGTGTAAGGTATCTTCAGTGCAAGGTAAAAGTTGTCAGGTTAGTCGTTGGTCGCCGTATTGAATCAGGTTTTAAAAGCTTTGCTCTGTTTGGCATTTTATTGCGATTCTGCCAGTTAGAAGCGTTTGAATTTTATTCGCTATAGTTTTGCGTTATCGGTGGGTGACTTTCTTAATCTAAAAAATGAGCAAATAAAGTCATACTCGACTTGTTGTAACATTGTCTAATAATGTAATCGCTCATAAGGGATTACATTAATCACTACACTGATACAATTAATCACTCATCTGACACAGGGAGTGTGATGCACTTATAAAATAATTTCTCTTCGACAGTCATTTACTTCCACACCTAAAAAAGAGCCTAATAACTCAGCGTCTTGTAGTAACTGCTGTTGATCGTTATGGTTTAAAATATTAATTCTTCGTCCATGTTCAGTTAATAAATTCAATTCATAACAGGCGTAGTTTAATGCATGTTTACGTTGAATAATTTTGTTATTTATTTGTATAGAGGTAATGTTTTGGAGTTTAACGTCACGGTCTTTATGGTTATTAAACACACCGGTTTTTCGATCAAAACTGACTCGACTCATAAATGGTTGAATTAATGATATACCGAAAGTGCTTATTGCGATACCAAATCCCCCAAGAAAAATGGCAAAGTCATATTTGCTTAAAACCATTAATTGGTAACTTGCAAGGCTCATTAAAAATACCCCCACAACAATGTAAACGACACAAAATAACATGGCAGTGATGGTCGGTCGCAAAAAAGCAATATCATTAATAACAACCACCTTATGTGATAAAAATTTAGGGCCGTCTCGCAGTAGTGGGCGTGTTAAATCAATTGTTACTGTTTCCGTTTCGTTATCATTCTCGTTCATATACCTTCCTTGTATATCGTCTGTAATAGCCAACGCTGAAAGAAATAAAATACACTTGCTAATCTTTATTATGTAGAAAATATATACAAAATAAGTAGTGAGTATCCTATACAAAAAAACTCACCGAAGTGAGTTTTTTATTAAATACGGTTAACAAAAACCGTTAATAAACTGTTTTATGCTGAATGCTCTACAAAGATCAGTCAGTGTAGTTTATTTTGTATCGTATGTTTTTATCTCGCCAGATTTAACACGAGCAATAAATGAATGTAATTCTTTTTTCACGATTGGCATTAAGAAGTATAAACCAATGATATTGAAGATAGACATTGCAAATAAAGCCGCATCAGAGAAGTCAATAACAGCGCCAAACTGGATGGTCGCACCAAGAACTACAAATAAACAGAAAATAACCTTGAAAATAAATTCTGTTGATTTACCTTCACCAAATAGGTAAGTCCATGCTTTCAATCCATAGTATGACCAAGAAATCATTGTTGAGAATGCAAACATGATAACTGCTAATGCTAGTAAGTATTTAAAGACGCCTGCAGTTTCAGTAAATGATGCGGCTGTTAATGTTACGCCTGTTAAACCACTGCCATCAAAAGGTGCAACATTTAATCCTGCAATGATGATGACTAATGCCGTCATGGTACAAATAACAACAGTATCAATGAATGGTTCTAGTAAAGATACAAGACCTTCAGTAATAGGTTCTTTAGTTTTAACTGCGGAGTGAGCAATCGCTGCGGAACCGACCCCTGCTTCATTGGAGAAGGTCGCTCGTTTTAGACCTTGAATTAATGCACCAATGAAACCACCAACAACACCTGCACCAGTGAAAGCACCTTCAACGATAGAAGCAAAAGCAGGACCTACTTGCTCAATATTTGCAACAATAACAATAAGTGCCATGCCTACATATAACGCAGCCATCCATGGAACAACTCGCTCAGTTACCGATGCAATTGAAGGCATACCACCAACAATTACTGAAAATACTAATGAAGCCAGTACAATACCAGTAATAACACCATATTCACTTGGTACGTCAAAGGCATACGTTAACATTGCATGTGCTTGGTTTGCTTGGAACATGTTACCAGCACCTAACGTTGCTAAAATACACATTAATGCAAAACCAACCGCTAATATTTTACCTAAACCACCGAGGCCTTTTTCACTTAACCCTTGGCTTAAGTAATACATTGGACCACCAGATACAACACCCGATGGTAAAATAGTTCTGTATTTTACACCTAAAGTACATTCACAGAATTTAGACGCCATGCCCAGAAGACCACATAAGATCATCCAGAAAGTTGCGCCCGGGCCACCAATCGCAAGTGCGACACCAACACCGGCAATATTACCAAGACCAACAGTACCTGAAAGGGCGGTTGTTAAAGCTTGGAAGTGAGAAACTTCGCCTTCTTCTTTAGAGTTAGGATCTGTATATTTACCTTTTATAATATTAATCGCTAGTCCAACACGTTTAAACTGTACAAAGCCAAAATAGATAGTGAAGATCAAGGCTGCTACTAATAACCAACCAACGATTAATGGAAAGCTTGCTTCGCCAATAGGAACACTTTTAAATATTAAGCTAACAAACCAACCTGTGTAATCACTAAAAAAACCATCAACTGATTGACTTAGAGAGTTAACCGCTTGTCCAAATCCACTCATTTCTTCAGCCAAAGCATTGGTGCTAAAGGCTAATAGAAAGAAGGGCATAAATTTTCGTGTTTTTATCATGTTTATTTCCTTATACATGTTAATTTCCTTATATAAAATATGCAGTGATATTAGTTGTTTAAAGTCAAAGCATATTCAGCATAAATAGTGTAGATGATTTAAGCTAGTTTTATTGACTATTTTCTTTGATTTTTATGGGTTTAAAAATGATATTAAACCAATATAAGTGTTAAATTTAGGTTAAAAGTCTGTTTTTTTCGTTGTGAGAGGTAGAACGGCCTGAATTCAGCCTATTGTGAAGTTGAACAGGTTTTCCAGTTCGCCGTTAATACCATACATCGCTTAATGTTGTTTCACTAACCCTATTAAATATGTTTTCATCTTAGAACTGATTGTCTTAATGTATATTTTTAATATAAAACAAGTTTAATTAAACGTATAAGCCTGACCTTAAGCCCCCCAAGTTTTGTATATGAGCTAACAATCCGCAACTGTTTGAACCTTCATCATGGAGCTATTATTTGTTAACAACTTAATAACATTATTGTATTACATTGATATCTATTGATTATTTCCCAGAGTATTTTCACTATTGTTTGCTATTTATTAAAAGCGAATTAAAATAGCGCCGGATTTAAACCACTTTCATTTCTCCTGGTGTTGGTCTGGTTCTGAGTAACAGCAATCACAGAATTATCCAGCCTTCACAGATAGGTGCCCATTCAGCGCATCCTGTAGGGATCAAGAAATACTCACTACCATTTAAATATTTTATTTGTTAGAAAAATCAACCTCAAATGACGCACTCAAAAATCACATCAATCGTTATCGGTGCTTTTTGGCTATGGTTCTTGCTCTTTTATTTGCAAGTACAAGCGCGATAGATGAGGTGATTAATTTTACAAAAATAGTTAAAAGGTAAATATACCAAGGATACAAACACCATGCTTGAACAGCATAGTAAGACTAAAACACAACGAAATTCTGATCTTATATATCGTTTAGATGATCGACCGCCACTGCCTGAAACACTTTTTGCAGCGACTCAACATTTATTAGCTATGTTTGTTGCAGTGATCACTCCCTCTTTAATTATATGCCAAGCATTGGGGTTACCTGCCAGCGATACTAATACCATCGTTAGCATGTCATTGTTTGCTTCCGGTATTGCTTCTTTTATTCAAATTCGTACCTTTGGTCCGATAGGCTCTGGTCTATTGTCAATTCAAGGCACTAGTTTTAATTTTTTAGGTCCGATCATTGGTGCTGGCTTAGCGCTTAAAGCCGGCGGTGCGGATATTAGTACTATGATGGCTGCTATTTTCGGTACGATTCTCTTTGCCTCATTAACCGAAGCATTTATCTCCCGGGTGCTACAACATACGCAACGCATTATTACACCGCTTGTATCAGGCATTGTTGTTACGCTGATTGGTCTGACATTGATCCAAATTGGTTTAACCTCCATGGGCGGGGGTTATGCAGCAATTGAAGATGGTAGTTTCGGTAGCCTTGATAACTTAATGTTAGCAGGGACCGTATTAGGTTTTATTGTGTTATTGAATCGCGTAAAGCATCCTTATTTACGTGTTTCATCGATCGTTATTGCAATGATAGCTGGTACGGTATTAGCTTGGTTTATGGGGATGTTAAACACAACTGATGCGCCTGAAACAGCTTTAATCGCAGTTCCGTCGGTGATGCAATATGGTTTAGGCTTCGATTGGGGATTATTAATTCCCTTGGTGATTGTATTTGCGGTGACGTCATTAGAAGCGATAGGCGATATTACTGCGACTTCTGAAACATCTGAGCAACCGGTTTCTGGCCCACTTTATTTGAAACGTATAAAAGGCGGTGTATTAGCAGATGGTTTGAACTCGGCTATCGCTTCGTTATTAAATAGCTTCCCTAATTCTACCTTTAGCCAAAACAACGGAATTATTCAGCTAACGGGTGTAGCAAGTCGATATATTGGTTATTTTGTGGCGGGTATGTTGGTGTTACTTGGTTTATTTCCTGGTGTAGCCAACTTAGTACAATTAATTCCTGAGCCAGTATTAGGTGGAGCGACGGTGGTTATGTTTGGTACCATTGCAGCTTCAGGTATTCGTATCATTTCTCGTTGTGATCTGGATCGCCGTGCTATTTTAATCATGGCTCTATCATTTTCAATGGGATTAGGCATTGGGCAGAACCCTGAAATTCTTCAGTTCATGCCGGACTGGGTGAAAAGTATTTTATCTTCTGGCATGGCGGCAGGTGGTATTACGGCGATCTTCTTAAACTTAGTTTTACCTGAAGAACCAAAGCAAAACAAAGATTAAAACAAGTTTGTAACTTGCTATCGACAACCGTATTGCTACCTGATTAACAGCAGTACGGTTTCATTTAATTATTTATCTATTTTGTACTATACCTCTCACACTATACCTACTTTCTCTATATCTATTTCAAACTGTATCTATTCCACTCAATCCTCATTTTGCTCTTTACGTATTCAACTCGATAGCGCAATACCAAATATTAACGGTTAATTTATGTACTGCTGTTATGAGGCATATTAATTGTGCACTTATTCACTTCTCATATGGTTAAGCACGACTAATGTCAGACATTACTAGAATTCAATAGCGATAAGATGATTGTATTTGTCGATTTTATTTATAAAATTTTTTGTTTGTTTTTTAAACATTTTAATGTAAATAATAGTATGAAAATAATTTCTTATTTGCTTTGATTTTTTATTGAGTTTGATTGATATGTAGGTACAATCGCGCCGATTGTGATCTACGTTAAAGATTGCAACATGAACAAAATAAAGACTTGTTTTTAATGTGAGTTCTTAAACGCTTAAGCGAAAAACTTAAGATAATGTTAACTGCCATTATGGCTATATATTTGGAATATTGAATGTGACTGGGTGCCAACCTCTTTTACAACTTTCTGGGGTCAGTAAAACGTATGCCGATAATACGGTTTTAGATGCGTTAGATCTTACAATTTACGACGGTGAGTTTCTTACCTTATTAGGTCCATCAGGCTGTGGTAAAACGACAGTGCTACGTATTATTGCTGGTTTTGACAAAGAAGACCAAGGGCAAGTAATGCTTGATGAAAAAGATATCTCTATTCTTAAGGCTGAACATCGCCCCGTGAATACCGTGTTCCAAAGTTATGCTTTATTTCCTCATATGACAGTGTATGACAATATCGCGTTCGGTTTGATCATGCATAAAGTACCCAAGGCAGAAATTAATGACCGTGTACTTGAAGCATTACGTATGGTGCGTTTAGAAAGTTTTGCTCAACGTAAACCACATCAATTATCCGGTGGACAACAACAACGTGTGGCTATTGCGCGCGCTGTGGTTAATCGTCCGCGTTTATTATTGTTAGACGAGTCGTTGAGTGCGCTTGATTACAAATTACGTCAAGAAATGCAAATAGAGTTAAAGCGATTACAACGTCAACTTAACATCACCTTTGTTTATGTTACGCACGACCAAGAAGAAGCGTTGTCGATGTCAGATCGTATCGTGGTGTTAAACAAAGGCAAGGTACAGCAAATAGGCACACCGCGTGAAATCTATGAAACGCCGGTCAATCTTTTTGTGGCACGCTTTATTGGTGAAATTAACCAGTTTGATGGCCATGTTGTGCGTCGCATTGATGAAAAACACGTTGAAGTGGTTGCTGAAGGTGCTGATTGGGTTGTGCAAACGGATTACCCTTTTGCCGCGAATGACAAAGTACACGTATTACTTCGCCCTGAAGATGTACGCTTAACTAAACCTGAATTAGCGGCGAATACTGTGCACATAGAAGGGCATATTCACGAATGTAACTATAAAGGGAAAACCTTAGATTCTTATATTCGTTTATCTACTGGCACCAATGTGATTGCCAGTGAGTTTTTTGATGAAGATGATCCCGACTTTGACTACCGCTTAGGTCAAAAAGTCGCATTGCAATGGATAACCGGTTGGGAAGTGGTATTGCCTTATGAACAAACAATTTAATCAGTTTCGTTTTTGGGCTATTGGTCTTGCTACAAGCTGGCTAGCACTGTTTGTTTTAGTGCCAAGCTTAATGGTTTTAGTGACCAGTTTCTTAACTCGTGATGCTGATTTTTTAATACAGTATAAATTTAGCCTAGAAGGCTGGAAAAGTGTTTTCGATCCGACCTTTATTGCATTGTTGTGGGATTCACTGTCGATGTCCATGATTACGGCTGTGATCTGTTTAGCGATCGCCTATCCTTTTGTGATGTGCTTGATGTCATTACCAAAACGCTGGCGTGGTATTGTGTTGTTTCTATTAATTGTGCCATTTTGGACAAATTCTTTGGTACGTATTTATGCGATCCAATTTTTGTTAGGTAAAAAAGGCTTAATTAATGAAGCACTGCAATTTGTCGGTTTGATTGATAAACCATTGGACATGTTATATAGCCAGTTTGCGGTTATTTTTGGTCTCAGTTATATCCTGTTACCTTTTATGATCTTACCTATTTATTCCTCTATGGAGCGATTAGATTTCAAATTGTTAGATGCGGCTAAAGACCTCGGTGCAAGTGCAAGCCAACGTTTAATGCGTATTACTTTACCCTTAACATTGCCGGGTATTATTGCCGGGTGTTTGATGGTGGTTTTGCCAGCCATGGGCATGTTTTTTGTGGCGGATTTATTGGGCGGTTCAAAGCATGCGTTATTGGGCAATGTCATTAAGAACCAGTTTATACAAACACGTGATTGGCCATTTGGTGCCGCGTTGAGTATTTTAATGATTTTATTATTATCATTTATGCTTTGGCTTTATTACCGAGCGACAAAAATGTCGAATCGCGAAGGGGGCATCAATGACTCGAATTTTTAGATTAGGGTTTATCGGGCTAGTACTTTGCTATGTGTACACACCTATTTTTATTTTAGTGGTTAACTCTTTTAACGAGTCTCGCTACGGTAATAAATGGAGTGGTTTTACCTACAAATGGTACGAGAAGTTATTTGAAAATGATTCGTTAATGGAAGCAGGTTGGCACTCCTTACAAGTTGGATTGACCAGTGCTACAGCTGCAACTGTGATTGGTACTTTAGCGGCAGTTGCATTACAACGTTATCGTTTTTATGGTAAAGGTGCGGTTTCTTCGCTGGTGTTTGTAAGTATGTTAACACCGGACATTGTGATGGCGATTGCCTTACTTATTTTATTTGTTACTTTGGGTATTGAACTCGGCTATATTTCGCTTTTAATTGCACACATTACTTTCTGTTTGCCATTTGTGATCATTAGTGTTTTCTCTCGCTTAAAAGGCATGGATATGTCGGTCACGGAAGCAGCGCGCGATTTGGGTGCTAACGAATGGCAGGTGTTTAGTAAAATTATCCTACCAATGATATTACCAGCGGTAGCATCGGGTTGGTTGTTAAGTTTCACGTTATCCATCGATGATGTGATTGTGAGTTCTTTTGTAACGGGGCCAGGCTATGAAATATTACCACTTAAAATATATTCCATGGTCCGTGTTGGTGTGTCGCCAGAGGTTAATGCTATCTCTACTTTACTCTTTGTTGGGTCAGTAGTCTTAATTGTAATATCGCAGCTATTGCTACGTAAAAAAGGAAATTAATAATGAAAAAATGGTTAACAGTAACCGCCGCAATGATGCTTAGTTTTTCAGCAATTGCAGAAGAAAAAGTCGTGTTGTATAACTGGGCTGATTACATTCCAGATAAAGTACTTAAATCGTTTACTAAAGAAACGGGCATTAAAGTTGAAGTGGCTACCTTTGATAGCAATGAAACTATGTTCGCTAAATTACAATTAGTGAACGGTAAAGGTTATGATTTAGCGGTGCCTACAACTTTTTTTATCGAACGTTTAAAACGTGCTGATCTTATACAGCCTATTGATAAATCTAAATTAAAAAACCTAGGTAACTTAGATCCAAACTTATTGGATCAAGCTTACGACCCAGGCAACAAATACAGTATTCCATA
Organism: Vibrio sp. 1-Bac 57; assembly: GCF_037546855.1. NCBI lineage: Bacteria > Pseudomonadati > Pseudomonadota > Gammaproteobacteria > Vibrionales > Vibrionaceae > Vibrio > Vibrio sp. 1-Bac 57. Next base: position 25,336 of record NZ_JALAAC010000004.1, read on the forward strand.
CCTATGGGGCAGTACGGCTATTGCAGTTAATACGGATGAGATGGATTCATCATCAATTACGTCGTGGAAAGACCTTTGGAAACCAGAATTTAAAGATCAAATCCTGTTATTAGATGATGTTCGTGATATCTTTTTAATGGCATTAAAAGTGAAAGGCTTCGAAAACAATACCACTAATGAAGACGAAATTCGTCAAGCTTATGAAGCACTGGTTGAGTTATTACCAAACGTAAAACTATTCTTGTCTGATTCACCAAAAGGACCACTTATTCAAGGTAATGTACCAATGGGCGTGATGTGGAATGGTGAAACTTACATGGCACAAGTTGAGTTAGGTACGGTCGATTACATTTATCCTAAAGAAGGGGTTACTTTATGGGTAGACAGTCTTGTTATCTCTAAAGGCGCAGAAAACGTAGATAATGCACACAAGCTCATCGACTATATATTGCGTCCTGAAATTGGCAAAATAATTCTTGAAGGTGTAGGTAATTCAACCCCTAACTTAGCTACTATTCCTTTGTTAAGTGAGGAAATGCGTAATAACCCAATGGTTGTACCGCCAGCTGATGTCATTAAAAACGGTTCGTATCATAGTGACTTAGGTGAAGCGAATGCCATTTATGAGAAATACTGGCAAATGCTAAAACAAACTAAATCATAAAGATTGTAAATCTTAATAATATTTTTACACCTTAAATAATTAAACCGCTCAACGAGCGGTTTTTTTATGCTTAATATTATTGTTATTACTGCAATAAAGGATCTCGCTTATTTAACCTTTCTATCGGATTCCTCTTTTTAGCCTTTTACTTGCCTTTTTAATCTTTCATCCATCTCTTTTAATTAAATGATTGAATAGCAAAATTGCTAACAGGCTATCAACTTTACGCCTACTTATGCGCTATGGTCATTACTAGATATTACAAAAAACTATAGCTGTTAAAGCTAGTTAATGTGTTTAGCCGCTAAGTTATTGAGTCTCAAAAAAATTTGTAAAAAGTTCTGTAAACAAGTTCATAGAGGAGGTGTTTTATGGCTTTTATTCAATCATTTGGTGCAGCTGAAACAGTAACCGGTTCATGTCATCTCTTACAGCTTGAAAATGGCCCAAATATATTAATTGATTGTGGTTATTTTCAGGGTGAGGGTGAAGAAAAGACCTATGAACCTTTCGATTTTGATCCTAAAAACGTCAGTATTATCTTGGTCACGCATGCTCATTTAGACCATGTAGGCCGCATTCCTAAACTCGTTAAAGAAGGCTTTGATGGCAAGATTGTAGCTTCTCGTGCCACCATGGATTTAGCTGAAGTGGTGCTAATGGATAGCGCTAAAATTGCCGAAGAAGATTACAAATTGGCTTTTAAAAAAGCAAAACGGTCGGGTACTGAAAAAAAAATTCGTCCTCCTATCTATACTATTGATGATGCTAAAGCAGTATTTGATTTAACCATTCAATATGCACAACATGATAAAAGTATTCAGCTGACTCCTTATGTGAAGGTGACGTTTCGTCAGGCTGGACATATTCTTGGCTCAAGTACAGTGCAAGTTGATTTTGAAGAAGCAGGCACAACTAAGTCGGTGGTTTTTTCTGGAGACTTAGGCGGCCGTAAAGATTTAATTATGCCTGCGCCTAGTGTTATTAAACAAACCAATGCGTTATTTATTGAGTCAACTTATGGTGACCGTAATCATTGTGGTTTAAAAGAGACGGTAGACGAGTTCAAAGAGATTATAATTAATACCTTAAACAATAAAGGCAATGTTTTGATCCCGTCATTTGCTATTGAACGTTCGCAAGAAATTTTATTGTTATTAAAGCAAATGTATTACGACAAAGAGTTACCACAATGCCAAGTCTTTTTGGATTCTCCGATGGCGATGCGCGCCACGCAAATTTATACCGCTCATCACCATGAGTTGAATGAATCAGCCAAACAACTACTTGATCGTGATGGCAGTGTATTTGACTTCCCTTATTTACAATATGCTTTAAAAAGCAATGAATCGATACTCATTAACAAAATAGAAAGTGGTTGCATCATTATCGCAGGTAGTGGCATGTGCACGGGAGGACGGATATTACATCATTTAAAACATCGTTTATGGGATGAAACGAATAGTGTCATATTTGTTGGGTATCAAGTTCAGGGGACGTTGGGAAGGAAGTTAATAGACGGAGTGGATTCGATTCAGCTTTACCATGAAAATATTAAGGTAAATGCAAAAATACATAAAGTGAATGGTTTCTCTGCTCATGCCGACCAACATGACCTTTTAGGATGGATCTGTGAATTTGAAAAAATTGAACATGTTTTTTTAATACATGGTGAACCAGATAAACAAAGCATTTTTAAACAAGCAATAGAAGAACAACTAAATATACCAACACATATTGTGCGTTACGCAGAGAAAATTAACATTTGATTTCAAGCTTTGTTTTATTGATGGAGTTGTTTTATATCAATTATTTAGTTCTATTTTGGCAAGTTTGGTGCAGCTAAACGCTGCACCAGTTATTATTTTTTTATATTAATTTAATCTAATTTTATGTAAACCCTTCTTACGCCTCATTTTTATTGGATAACCTCTATAAATCGTTCTTTAAAAGAAGGAATATGCTTTAGAAACTATTTTTTGTGATCTATGTTCTTCACGTGTATGCTTCGCACCTCTGATTTGGTGATAGTAAAAACAAGGGCTCAGCCTGTTGTTATTATTTTATAATGCCAAAAAATACAACTTTTAAAGAGTTGAAATAACTTTTAGCTCTAACCCTTTATTTTTGTGATAAATAGGATATAAAAATGGACAGCAAGCTAATCCTTGTACTTAACTGTGGTAGTTCTTCTTTGAAATTTGCCATTATTGATGCCGTTACTGGTGATGAAAAACTTTCTGGTCTTTCTGAGTGCTTGCACTTAGATAATGCAAGTATTAAATGGAATTTAGAAGGTGTAAAAGGTAAAGCTGAATTAGGTACTGGTGCTGCCCATGATGAAGCATTAACTTTCATTGTTAATGAAATCCTTTCGTTAAACCCTGTATTAAAAGAAAACTTATATGCTATTGGCCATCGTATCGTACACGGTGGTGAGCAATTCACTGAATCTGCAGTTATCACTGACTCTGTTATCCAAGGTATTGAAGATTGTGTGTCATTAGCGCCTTTACATAATCCAGCTCATTTGATCGGTATTCGTGCAGCTCAACATGCACTGCCTTTATTAAAAAATGTGGTTGTGTTTGATACTGCTTTCCACCAAACAATGCCTGAAGAAGCTTATTTATATGCACTTCCGTACAAACTTTACCGTGATAATGGCGTTCGTCGTTACGGTATGCACGGTACTAGTCATTACTACATTACATTACAAGTTGCTGAAGTATTGAATAAACCTGTTAATGAGTTAAATATCATCAACTGTCACTTAGGTAACGGTGGTTCTGTTTGTGCTATTAAAAACGGTATTTCTGTCGATACGTCAATGGGTATGACGCCGTTGGAAGGCTTAGTAATGGGAACGCGTTGTGGTGATTTAGATCCTGCAATCATTTTCCACTTACATGACGAATTAGGTTACAGCATGGAAGAAATTCACACTATGCTAACAAAAGAGTCTGGTTTATTGGGATTAACTGAAAATACATCGGATTGCCGATTTGTTGAAGATAATTACCAAAAAGATAAAGCCGCAACTCGTGCTATGGATCTTTACTGCTACCGCTTAGCTAAATATATTGCAAGTTACACTGCTGCTTTAGATGGACGTTTAGATGCTGTTGTATTTACAGGCGGTATCGGTGAAAACTCTGCTCCAATTCGTCAATTAACATTAGCGCGTTTAGGTTTATTAGGCTTTAAAGTGAATGAACAAGAAAACCTAGCAAACCGTTTTGGTAAATCATCTAATAAAGGTATTATCAGCGAATCAGGTAGTACAGTCGCGATGGTTGTTCAAACTAATGAAGAATGGGTTATTGCAAAAGATACTTTACGTTTATTGACTGTTTAATAGATTAAATAGGCAAATGGTAATAGTTTAACGACTTAAATAACACTTTATTTATACCTATCAGTTAATTGCTGGTGGGTATTTTTTTGTCTTTTTTCTGTGGGTTGTAGTGACGCTATTGCTTATGAGGACAATGTGAGCTTTGAGTTTTTTAATGCTATTTATGTTCTATTGATGAAAGTTGGTGACTTTAAACGATTGCACTTTTGACTTGAACTCAAATGTGTTTAAAGCCACCAAAATCATTAGAATTGGTAAGTTAAGAAAAGGCGAGCATCCCAAGCTTGAGTGTCATCTGAACCTATTTTATCATCTAACCAAGCATAACCAAGTTTCACTGAAGTGCTGAAGTTTTTAGCTAGTTGACGACCGTAAATTACATTCAATTCTACTGCATCATAATTATCTGTATCGGCACTATTATCAACATCGGTAAAAGCGGCCATAGCCCATAACCAATCTTTTTTAGATAATGCACTGTAACCTTCAACAAAATAACCTGTTGTTCCTGCAAGGAAACCATAAGGGTTTGCCATTAATGGGAAAGTAGGCGTTAAGTTAGATTGGAAAAGATCTTGAAAAGTGTGTTCATTATCACCACCAGCGGATCCGGGTACTAACCAGATACCAGGGCGAATATAGGCGCCGTCTTTACCTTCAAAAATAACTGATGTTTCGATGAAGTCAGCAGAAAGGTCGCCATCATTACCGTAAGAACCATTACCTTTACCTACAGAATCTTGATGTGCCCAAACGTTACGCCATTTGATACCCTCAACAACTTCCCATTTAACATCTGCTAATACAGTATTAAAAATATCTTCAGATAGGTAATCTGACACATTGATATTTAGTTTATTAATGCCGGTGTAGGTGTAATCGACAAAGAAAGTACCTGCTGTGGAATAGTCTTTGCCAGCAACATCACTAACATCAGTAAATTCATAATTAAATGCAGCTGAATCTTCGTAGGTAAACGTTGACCATGAACTGTATTTATAAATCCAACCTGCAACTAGTTTAGTGTCTTTGATATCTTCACTTTCAAATACAATGCCTTCCATTGACTGTGATTTTTGACGTGGGGCAATATCTGGCATTAAGAGTGTATCAATAGCAAAACGACCCATTTTTACATTTGATTTAGCTAAGTCATATGCGCTCATATTCAAGTTAACAAATGCTTTATTAAGGGTATTGAAATCGTCATTGATTGGTACATTTGGGTTATGTTCCCATAATGTAAAAGAGCTAATCCATTGTGCACCTACTGTAAAACCTGCGTATTCAGGCGATAAATAATTTAATGTGAAAGCAAGTGTTGAAGTATCACCTCTTTCATCACCAGTGGCATATTTGTTTTTATCACGAGACATTGTTAAAGATTGAATTTGGCCAGAGAAGTTGCCAAAACCAGCATCATTGATGCCGTTCATAAAATTATTAGTTGTTTCTTCTGCAGCAACAGACATTGTGGTCGTTAGAAGTGTTACAGAGAGTAATGCTTTTTTCATTTAAAAATCCATAATAGGGGGCGTTATAACAGCCTTAATTATATCACCGATAAAATGTAATGATATAAATGCACCAATGTTCGAACTTAGTTGAAGATTAATTGTCCGCTTGTGTTTGCTTTTTAAGCAGAACCAATTGGGGTGAATAGATTCAACTAATAAATGCATGATTAATCTGTTGTTATTGCCGTCACGATGATAAGTGGATTGAATATCTGCCCAAGGTAAATTAAGGTGGGTATATCAATCATACTAATTCATCTCACTAGTTAATCGCTCTATTTTTTTTGTTAAAATAATCTATTGCTTGGTTTTGAATTTCGTAAAAGGGAACGACCATTTAGATTAAATTACATTGTAAACTAAGGCATATTTTCACGTGAAATTTAGTTATCTTACTTAATATCATTGCTATTACTTAACCTATATCGAGGGGAAAAGATGGATCTGTTGCTGGTTGTTATCATTTCTACATTACTCGCTGGCTTGGCGATGGCAATTGGTGCTGTTATTGCCTACTTAGAAAACATAAAAAACCAATGGATTGAAGAAGAGTTCAGACATAGTGTGATGGCCTTTGGAGGCGGGGCACTATTATCTGCTGTTGCGTTAGTATTAGTTCCAGAGGGCATCGCTAATTTTAGCCCAATAGCGGCCTGTATTTGGTTTATTATCGGTGGCCTTAGTTTTATGGTGTTGGATATTTACCTTAAGAAAATTAATACACCAGCCAGTCAACTTGCTGCCATGCTATCGGATTTTATTCCCGAGTCGATTGCGCTTGGTGCTGCTTTTGCGATAGGCAATAGTAATGCCTATTTATTAGCTGCATTGATTGCCTTACAGAACTTACCTGAAGGTTTTAGTGCCTATCGAGAGTTAAATTCAAGTGCCGACTATAAGCCCAAAAAAATCATTCTAATGTTTTGTTTAATGGCGATGCTTGGGCCCGTTGCAGGCGTTTCAGGGTATCTTTGGTTATCTGAGTATCCAAAGGCTATTTCTGCCATTATGTTATTTGCTTCCGGCGGTATTTTGTACTCTATATTTCAAGATCTTGCACCACAAGTTAAATTAGAAAAACATTGGGCTCCACCGATTGGCGCCGTATTAGGCTTTGTATTGGGTATGTTTGGGTTAATGGTGACTTCTGGCAATTGATGAAGGTTCGATATGATGGTGTTTTTAAAGTTGTTGACCTGTAACATTATGATATATAAACACTGATTGGATGTTATTAAAACAAATGTGCGTTGTGGCTAAGTTTATCTTACCGAAGATGTTTATGCTTATATATAAATAAGTGTTGGTTATAGGGGGAATTAGAATGGATAAAATTGGATGCAAAGTGATTGTTTCTGGGATTGTACAGGGGGTTGGTTTTCGTTATTTTACTAGCATGGAAGCCCGCCTTTATAATCTAATGGGGCATGCAAAAAATTTACCCAATGGTGACGTTGAAGTGTTGATGTATGGTCCTCCTGAAAAAATAGATAAAATGTTGGAATGGCTTAAAACTGGTCCTAAAACAGCGCGAGTGAGTGGTACTGTGGTGAGTGATGTACCTTATCAGAAAACGACCAATTTTCTCGCTTGTTAACGGCTATATCCTCTACGCAAAAGGAAGTAAAATGAAAAGATTGATTCTTGTCACTTCACCACCAGCGAGTGGCAAAACATATATCTCTAAACAGTTAGCAAAAGCGTTAAAACATGTGGTGTATTTAGACAAAGATACGCTGATAGTGTTGTCACATCAGATTTTTAAAGTCGCAAATGCAGAAGTTAATCGAAGCTCGGAATTTTTTGAACAGCATATTCGTAATTTTGAATATGACGCTATATTAGCCTTGGCGATGGAGGCGTTAGAGTATGACGATATTGTGTTAATTAATGCGCCATTTACGCGAGAAATAAGAGATACCACTTTTGTAGATAATTTAAAAAATAAGCTTGCTGAAAAAAATGCACGCTTGACTGTGGTTTGGGTGATCACCGATGTTGATGTCGTAAAGAACCGTATGATTGAAAGGAACTCACCAAGAGATACTTGGAAATTACAAAACTGGGATGAATATATTAAAGATGTAGATTTCTCAATTCCAATGAGTATCGATAATCCTGATGTTATCGATGACTTATTATTATTTCGAAATTCAAATGATCAGCAGTACCAAGCTTCTTTACAGGAAATATTATCTGTTTTAGAAGCAACATCATAACTAAGTAAACCTTATGTACTGCATAAGGTTTACCTTTTCTTATCTATTTTACCGTTGATAATGTTGACACTTGCGCACTATTAAGTGTTTTTCTTTGTCTGTAATTCGCAAATAAAGGAGATAATAAAGAGGTCAGAATAATGGCCGCCATCAGAGAGTACTGGTGTAAGTTAAAAGACTCTCCCATTAATAGTAAACCCATTAAAATCCCCGCAATCGGGTTACTCACGCCAGCAAAAGTAAATTCAACCACTGTCATACGACTTAATAACCAAACATATAACCCATAAGCTAAAGCTGTATTCAACAATATTAACCATGATAAACCTAGGATATTGAGGCTGTTGATATTGCTAATCGCATTAATATACTGCGCCGGATAAACCGTTGCTTGAAGCGCTGCTAATATGGCAAGTAAACTACCACCTAGAATCAGCTGCCAAGATAATACTGTCCACCAATGGATCCGATTACTTAAAGACTGGATTAAATTGCTTCCAATCACAATACACCCAATAGCGGTTAACATGGCGACTAAGCCGACGCTATTTAACTGTAGTTTTTGCGGGTCAAATAGCTGCCAAGCTAATATTACCAATAATGCGCCTGACATGAGTTGTAATTTAGCGGGTTTCTTTTTATTAACAAGCCAATGAAAACACATGGCAAACACTGGTACATAAACCATACCCATTGCCGAGATAGCAGACGGCAAGGTCTGTGCCATGATAAAGAGTAGCCCAAAAAATAATGCAATATTAATCGCGCCTAAACGTAACAAAACCACCCAGTCTTTGCCCTTAGGCAAACTAGGTTTAATAAGCAATAAAAGTAAGCCTGCTGGTAAAGCACGTATTGCACCTAGTAATAAAGGAGGCCAGCCTTCAAGGCTATATTGTGTCACAGCGTAGGTTGTACCCCAAAAAAAGGCGGCAGCCATCGCTAAAATTATATTCATGTTTGTATCTCTTTATCTTTTAAGCTAATTGCAATAAGTAGTCGTTTAAATATGTTTTGAGTAAAGTATCTTTACGTAAAGGGAAAAGGATTTTGCACTTGTTTTTACTTCTTGTAAAGTATCTTTGCATTAAGGTATATTTAAATCGAAAATTAATTATTAAAGCACAAATAAACCCACCCTAATTAAATGATGCTACTGCGTTTAAAAAGAGTAATAAAGAGGCTTATCTTGGATAAATTAGACCTTGTGGTTGAACAATGGAAAAATGAAAAACCACATTTAGATACCACGTCAATGTCATTAATTGGGCGTTTATTACGTATCAGTAAGCATATTGAAACACGCATCACGCAATGCCATAAAAGCTTCGCATTAACCTTAGGTGAGTTTGATGTATTAGCTGCATTAAGGCGCTCTGCAAATAACTCTTGTTTAACTCCCTCTGAGTTAAGTAGTGCATTGTTATTAACATCGGGCGCGATGACAAATCGCTTAGATAAACTTGCAGAAAAAGGGTTGATCAATCGTTGTCATAGCGAGGAGGATAGACGCAGCGTGACTGTCGCCCTTACAGATAACGGTAGGGAGTTGATTGATCGAGCCATTGAAGTTCATGTGACGGTATTGGATGAACTAACGTCGACATTGGGTGTTGAAGACAAACACTTGCTTAATGGTGGTTTAAATAAATGGTTGACCCATTTTGAAACGCAATTGTAGATGGCGAAAACATGCAGATAATTGGTATTAAGTTAAGACATCACTATTTTAACTAAGAGGTCTGTAGATAACGATTCAAGTTGAAGTGATTGCTGATCAGCAACTAGGTTGAGTGATTATTATGAGCATTACAATTGGTGAAGCAATGTTAATAGTAGTAAAACAATGCCAACATTATGATCACAGGTTGGCATTGTTAAGTCTTGTTTTTTTATGGTTTATCTGGTTAGTCCATATCAGGCTCAAATAAATTTCGCTTCATATAAAACTTCACCCATAACGCACCAATAATACTTAAGACAACTAATATTCCACCAGTGATACTGTACACAAGTTGTGTCATTTCAGGGCTTGGCGAGTTGTTTAAAGCAACATATAACATTGCGATTAAACCTAATATTTGTGGCACAGGAAAGAAAGGTGTGCGGTATGGTCGAGGGTGATTTGGCATGCGTTTACGTAATACCATTACATTGATATGTGCTACGCTATAAGCTAATAAAAAACTGGTTGTTGCAGCAATAATTAACACTATTAAAGAATCAATACCTAATGATAAGAAAGGGATTGTCGTTAATACAGCAATCATCAGAATACCTACCCAAGGTGCGTTGTGCTTATTGGTTGCTTTAAGTTGAGGGAAAGCTTGTTTCTGCTCTGCCATGCCTTGTAACATTCTTGGTACTGCCGCTAATATCGTATTCATCGTACTGCAAGTTGCAGCTAAGGCCATAATAGTCGCAATGACTAAACCACTTTTGCCAAATACCGCATTTGCATAATCTAAAAATGGAAGTGGTGAACTCACTAAACTTTCAACATTTAAAAATAAACTTGCACCATATATAAACGCTAAGAAAATACAAAAAATCATAAATAATGACAGATGCATTGCTCGTGGAATGTTTTTATGAGGATTCTTAACTTCATTGATCATTGGGCAGATATATTCAACACCAACCATTGTCCATAATGCCAAGCCAACTAAACCGATAAAGCTACCATCCATTATACCTGCAAAACCCCAATCAACAGGGGTACCAACTAACTCAGGATGAGGTTGACTCGCACCAGTAATAGCCACAAACCCAGTCAGTACTAATGCACTCACTAATACAAATGCTAAGAAGTTCTGCGCTTTAGCAAAAACATCTGTCCCAATCAGGTTAGTGATAGTGAAAATAACTAAAATAATCATTGGTACTACTTTTTCAGGTAATGCTCCAGGTAGTAACTCTCCTAACATAGCATCAACTAAAAACATCTCAACGGGTAAGGCTAAGACTGCTACAACAACATAGCCAGCAAACACAGCCACGATAGCAGGAAAGTGACCAATAGCTTTTTGTGTATAGGTCGCTAAAGTCCCAGCCTGAGGAAACATCAACGATAATTCAGAGAAACTCATCGCATTAAATTGCGCTAAAATAAGTGCAACAACCATGGCGGCAACAAACCCCATTCCACCAATGCCTAAGCCTTGAAGTGCGGAGATCATAGCGCCTTGAACAATAACTAAGCCTATGCATATGGCCATCATTGTTGGCAACCCTAATTTCTTCATCTTATTAGTGGCCGGTTTCGCAGCCATATTAACGTTATCTGAATCTGTTATAGCTATCATGTTTCTGTTCCTCTTTTGAGTAAAACGTTTTTATGATGTTAAAGTCGGTCGAAGCGATAAGGGCTTGGATCGACAAGTGGAGGGGTATTACAAACAATATCTGCCGCTAACTGACCAGCTGCGGGCCCAGTACCAAAACCATGTCCTGAAAACCCTGTTGCAATAGTTAAACCAGGAATAGCTTTGATACGGTCAATAACTGGATTTGAATCGGGTGTGACATCGATAATGCCAGCCCACTCTTCTTCTATTTCTGCTTTATTAAAAATTGGCCAGGCAGCACTTAAATTAGAAAGCGCTTCTTGATTGATAGCTGATGAAGGCTCAGGATCATTGGTGCGTACTTCTTCAAAAGGAGAGCGTCTATCGCTTTTCCAACGACGGCCTAATGAAAGATCTTTAAAGAATTCTCGACCTATAGCTGGTCGTAAGAAACGATGTTGAGTACGAAGTTGTTCGAAATAACGCCAACCAATTAAAAGATGATCCAACGTCAGTGGCGCATCTAATGCTGAACGTTGTGTGATAATAAAACCGCCATCTTGATGTTTTCTGAAAGAAAAATCAGGTCCACCCACAGCAATATCAGTTGGCCCTTCCATCGGTTTAGTACGAAGAACAGAACATTTAAGTGGCAGTGTCGGTAATGAAACACCCAAGTTACTTAAAAAACGTCTCGACCAAGCACCACCTGCCAGTAACACTTGATCACAACGTATCTCGCCTTGCTCAGTCACCACGCCACACACCTTTCCACCGGATGTTGACAGAGTACGTACAGCGCAATTTTGTAACATGATTGCGCCTTTCTCTATGGCTGCTTTAGCAATATTCGTTGCTGCAATAGACGGTTCAGCTCGACCATCGGAAGGGGTATAAATCCCGCCTTTCCAATCGCCTTTACCGCCAGGTGCCGTTTGATCAATTTCTTGAGTGCTCATCATTTTTGAATCTAAATCAAGCCCACGCACTGATTTCAACCATCCTTCATGCATGGCGACTTGCTCTTCTGTTTTGGCTAAAAAGATAATACCAGCCTGTTTGTAACCAACGCTTTGGCCAATACGGTCTGGCATTTCAGCCCACAGGCGATCGGCAGCCATTGCGAGTGGAACATCTTCAGCATGCCGACTTGTTTTGCGGATCCAACCTAAATTACGTGAAGACTGCTCTCCAGCAATATGACCTTTTTCTAGTAGCACAACTTTAATATTACGTTCAGCTAATGTCAGTGCAGCTGTTACGCCTATAATGCCACCACCAATAATGACAACCGTTGTTTCTTCAGGAAGTTGGTCAGTTGTATTGACTGCATCAAGTGTTTTTGTCATGAGTTTGTTCCTTGCTCGTTGTAAGCATTTCTATTTTAAATAGTGATTTCTTGAATATCTGCTGTTGCTGCTCCGCGATAAGCAGTCACTTCTAATTCCATTTTGTAGACGGTTGAACCTAATGGGGGACAAGTGACTGTCGTAGCAGGATTAATGCCTTTAAATTTTTCACCTATTAATTGCATAACAGCATGAACGTCTTCAGGATCTTGAATAAATACACGAGAAAAAACCACATCAGCTAAACTTGAATCAACTGCAGCTAACGCAGCTTCAATATTGCTAAAGACTTGTTCTGTTTGTTCTAAAACATCTTCAGGTATCACTTTGGTTTCAGGATTTCGTCCTGCTGTATTTGAAACGTAAATCCAGTTATCAACAGCAACTAAACGAGAATAACTGCCTATCTCTTCAAATTTTGAACCTGTTTTTACTTTTACTATTTGAGTTTTTGTCATGTGGATTTTCCGTATTAAAGTTTTTTATTAAAGTTTTTTATTAAAGTTTTTTATTAAAGTTCTGTATTAAAATGTCGTATTAAAGCAAAGTCTGCGTGAATGACCTTGATCGGTATTCACGCCTTTATAATCGCTATTGATAGCGACTAGCTAAGCTCAGGCGTTTCCCAAAGATTGAGTTTTACGCCAATATCCTGTTTTACTGCGTTATGATAGATTTTGGTTGCCCAAGCGACATCTTCAGTAGGTAAACCTCCTACCGATAACACAATAATTTCTTGATCATTTTTACGACCAGGAGTAGTGCCAGTAACGATAGAGCCTAGATCTTCAAGTTGATCTTTGGTCATTAAACCTTCGTCTATCATGTCCATGAAACGACATCCAATAATTGGAATGTACATGTGGGCAGGTTTTGGTACTTCTTCATGCCAAGCTTCATAAAGACCAATGTTATCCATCACTTTTCGAACATCATTCTCTTCTAAGTCTTGATCTAATCGGCAGTAAGCAGGCATAGAAATGAAAGCACCTGGTTTGACCCACTCTCGTTTTATTTCTGGATATGAAGAGATATCGCCGGTCTCTCCTGAATTACAGTAAGTCACGATATCTGCATCTCGTACAACGTCTTCAAGGGTATCGACAACTTGTACATTAGTAATTTGAGGGAAGCTCTCTTTAACCCAACTAAGAAAACTATCGAGACTTTTTTGACCTCGACCTTTAATTTTAAGCGTGTCAATTTGTGGGCATACAGCCATGAAGGCAGCAATTGATGTTTTACCCATAACGCCAGGCCCTAACAGACCGACCACTTTTGAATCTTTACGTGCTAAATGACGCGCACCGACACCGGGTACAGCACCGGTTCGGTAAGCTGAAAGCAGGTTTGCCGACATGTGTGCTAACGGAGCACCCGTGTCAGTATCGTTAAGTGTGAACATTAAGATTGAACGTGGCAGTCCTTTTTCACGGTTAGCAATGTTAGAGCCGTACCATTTCACACCACAGGTTTGGAAATCACCACCAAGGTAGGCCGGCATTGCCATTAAACGACGGTCTGGAGTGTGACGAGGCATTGTCGCTATTTCTGGATTTTCAGGGAAAGTTACCATCGCGCCATGAGAATCGTTATTGGCGCCTGCCATACGATAATCACCTTTGTAAAGTAATGCGAACATCTCTTCCATCGCATCAACACAACCTGGCATATCTTTAACGCCCGCGTTGATCATGTCTGGTTCTGAAAGATATATAAAATCGATTTGAGTATTGTCTGACATAACATCACCTTAATTTTTTGAAATAGGATTACTTACAACATTTTATTTTTATGTCTGCTCCATTACTTTAATGACATCCAATGACATGTTTCTGTTATTGGATTAGCACTGTTCAGCAGCAAGTGATATTTATCCTAGACCTCTAAAATTTTTCCGTATTGAACTTTTACGACACAGTTTTTTATGGTGTGAATAATTGTTTTTATAGAGTAAATAATTACAGAGATATTAATAAGCATTAAATTTATTGGCATTAGGTTTGCAAACAGGAAGGTATCTCTTAGGCATTTTTTATAAATGGAATTTATACATGTCAACCAATTCGCTTGTTAGTCACCTCGCTCGAATTCGCTCTAAGCAACCTTGGTTAGTGATGAATGCGGCGGAGAAATTTTCGGTATCTGGGTCAAATCATCAATCCATTTCTCATTTTTATAGTTTTCAGCCGAAAGCATCTGTAGAGCAGACTTTTGCGATTCCAGATGGTTGTGTCGATATACTCTTTGATTGTGATGCCAGTAACCCTAATGCAGCGGTTTTTGGTACACCGATGGAAGCACTTACCATTGAATTAAATAAGAACCACCGATACTTTGGCGCTCGATTCGTATCTGGCGTGATGCCCGATTTTATAGATTTATCTGCCGCCGAATTAATAGGACGTAATTACGATCTTTTAGATGTTGTTCCTCAAGCAAATCAACTACTTGATGGAATAGTTAATAGTACCGATTTCTCTCAACAAGTCGCTGTTTTTGGACGATTTATTGAAACACAAAATGAACGCAAACCGTCAATGTTAACTGCGCAAGTCTTACGCAATATTTATGACAGTGAGGGAACGGTTCGTATTAATGAATTAGAAGAAAAAACGGGATACAGTGCACGTACTTTACAGCGACAATTTGGGGCTGATATGGGCATGTCTCCCAAAGCTTTTTGCCGTATTATTCGTTGTCAGTCTGCTGTTTATGGGCTTAATCATCGTGAAGAAGTCACTTTTTCTGACTTAGCTTGTGATTTAGGGTTTAGCGACCAATCACATTTTTTAAGAGAGTTTAAAAAGCTGGTTCATACCACGCCACTGGATTATTTAACTCGAGTGAAACATCAAAATTACTTAGAAAGCATCCAATATTTATGAGCAATAAGGGTGCATAGAGAGCATTTTTTGCACTATGGTTGTGCTCTGTATCAGCTTCATCTTTGTATCCCTTTCAATATTTACAAGATAATATACGTATTAAAAATTAACTATACTCATCGAAAAATTTTAGATGATTTAACTTAGGTGAAGAAATCGCATCGAAGTAGCTAAATTGATGGATAAAAACCGCTCTCTAGGAGCGGTTTTTGTTGTAATGCGATGCTTTTATTGGGCTACCTTCCATAAGCCAGATTAGCTTAAATTACCCGATAATAGCGTTAGCACTTGCTTCTTTTTGATTTAACCTGCAATCAAATCTTTATAAGCAATCGTTTTACCTTGTGGTTTTTCATTAGGTAATTTCGCTTTAGGTGATCCTGGTTGGTCTAACCAGTAAGACGCATCTTTTTCTGGATTTAGTACCGGTCCACATTCACCTTGTGCTTTACTTCGCTCTAGACGTGCCATTACTTTATCTTGCGCTTTAGCTAAACCATCCATTGCTTCTTGTGCTGTTTTTTCACCGCTTGCAGCTTCTGCAACATATTGCCACCATAACTGTGCAAGTTTAGGATAATCCGGCACGTTAGTGCCCGTTGGTGTCCATTGTAAACGTGCTTGGCTACGATAGAACTCAACTAAACCACCCAGTTTAGGTGCTGCATCTGTCATTGCTTGTGAATTAATATCTGATTCACGAATTGGTGTTAACCCAACTAATGTTTTCTTCAGTGACACTGTTTTAGAGGTCACAAATTGAGCATATAACCAAGCTGCTTTTCTTCTATCAACAGGTGTTGAATTTAAGAATGTCCATGCACCGGCATCTTGATAACCTAGTTTCATGCCTTCTTCCCAGTACGGACCACGTGGAGAAGGGGCCATACGCCATTTAGGTGTGCCATCTTCATTTACCACTGGTAAACCGGGCTTCACCATGTCAGCCGTAAAGGCGGTATACCAGAATATTTGTTGTGCAATACTACCCTGTGCAGGTACTGGACCTGATTCACCAAAGGTCATACCAGCAGCTTCAGGCGGCGCGTATTTTTTCAACCATTCTACGTATTTTGTGGTTGCATAAACGGCCGCAGGACCATTGGTTGCACCACCACGAGAGACGCTTGAGCCTACAGGGTTACAGCCCTCTACACGAATACCCCATTCATCCACGGGAAGACCATTTGGTAGACCTTTATCACCAGCGCCTGCCATAGATAACCATGAGTCAGTGAAACGCCAGCCTAACGAAGGATCTTTTTTACCGTAATCCATATGCCCATAAATACGTTTTCCGTCAATCTCTTTGACTTTTTCAGAGAAAAACTCAGCAATATCTTCATAGGCAGACCAGTTTAATGGCACTCCTAATTCGTAACCATATTCACTTTTAAAGCGTTTTTTAAGATCAGGGCGTTCGAACCAATCGGCACGGAACCAATACAGGTTAGCAAACTGTTGAGTGGGTAGTTGATAGATTTTTCCATCGGGCCCAGATGTAAAACTTAAACCAATGAAATCTTCTATATCTAAAGTTGGAGAGGTAACAGCCTTGCCTTCTCCCTTCATAAAGTCACTAATAGGTACTACTTTGCCATAGCGGAAGTGTGTTCCTATTAAGTCAGAATCGTTCACATAAGCATCATAGATATTACGCCCTGATTGCATTTGGGTTTGTAGTTTTTCAACTACATCGCCTTCTTGAATTAAATCATGGTTTACTTTGATACCAGTAATTTCATAAAACGCTTTGGCTAGCTTTTTAGATTCATATTCATGAGTGGTTAGTGTTTCAGAAGCAACATTAATTTCCATGCCACGGAAAGGTTTGGCGGCTTCAGTAAACCAGCTCATCTCTTCCATTTGTTGTTTGTTAGTTAATGTTGATGGTGTAAATTCTGAGCCGATCCAATCACTTGCTGAGTCACTGTATTGATCTGCTAATGCTAAGCTACTGCATCCTGCTATCATTATAGCAACGCTTAAGCGGCCAAGTTTAAATACTGATTTCTTTTTATCAAACATTCTCTGAGTCCTTTTATTAATTAAAGTGCTGATAGTAATCGCCTTAATTAAGAGATCTATTTTACTGCTTTAAATTACGATCAATTTTTTAATACTATTACTATTGTCATCTATTTAATGAAGGCACCTAACGGTGCATAAAACATCCTTTTTGTAAGACCTAAGATACTCTGTTTACCATATCACCCCCATTTCATTACAATGAGCAACCAAATAATGGCTACTGTAAAGGGCAGCCAGATAGTCACTTCCGTAAATCCGATAAACCCTAAGTGAATAAATGCGGCGCTTAATAAACTGATAAACAGTCTGTCACCACGTGTTGTCTCTATTGGAAAAAATCCTTTCCTTGCGATACAAGGGCTTACAATTTCCCAATAAGTCATTCCTATTAAAATACAAGCAATCCCAATAAAGAATAATGCTGAAGGTGTTGTCCATGCCATCCAACTCATACTGTTCTCCTATACTCGGCCAAGAGCAAAGCCCTTCGCCACATGGTTTCTAACAAACCAAATTACTAATACACCCGGTAAAATTGTGAGCACACCTGCGGCGGCTAATACACCCCAGTCGATACCAGATGCGCTGACGGTTCTGGTCATAACGGCTGCAATCGGTTTTGCACTAACAGAGGTTAATGTTCTCGCTAGTAATAACTCAACCCAACTAAACATGAAGCAGAAGAAAGCCGTTACTCCGATTCCTGAGCTAATTAACGGGATAAAAATTTTGGTAAAAAACTTAGGAAAACTGTAACCATCAATATAAGCAGTTTCATCAATTTCACGTGGTACACCGGACATGAACCCTTCTAAAATCCAGACCGCTAACGGCACGTTAAATAAACAGTGCGCCAGTGCAACACCAATATGGGTATCAAATAATCCCACCGATGAATAAAGTTGAAAGAAAGGTAATAAAAATACGGCTGGTGGTGACATTCGATTGGTCAATAACCAAAAGAACAGATGCTTATCTCCGATAAAACGAAAACGTGAAAAAGCATAAGCTGCTGGTAGAGCAACTAATAGAGTGATCACCATATTCAGCGATACGTAATAAATAGAGTTGATGTACCCCATATACCAGCTAGCATCGGTAAAAATAGTCATGTAATTAGCGAATGTGAATTCATTTGGCCAAAAGGTTAATGTACCTAATATCTCTTGGTTGCTTTTAAATGACATCATCAATAACCAATACAAGGGCAATAGCAAAAACAGAATGTAAACGCTAAGGCCAATTGTTTTTTTCTTATTCATAAATCCGTCCTTATGCTGATTATTTGTTGTCACTATGTGTCATGGCGGTGTAGAACAACCAACTCACTAACAAGATGATCAAGAAGTAAATGATCGAGAATGCCCCCGCTGGACCGATATCAAATTGTCCTACCGCCATTTTAGTTAACGCTTGGCTTAGGAAGGTCGTAGAGTTACCAGGGCCGCCGCCGGTTAATACAAAGGGTTCGGTATAAATCATAAAGCTGTCCATAAAGCGCAATAACACGCCTATCAGTAATACACTCTTAAGCTTAGGGAGTTGTATATATCTAAACACTGCCCATGCGGATGCTCTATCAATACTCGCAGCTTGGTAATAAGCGTCGGGAATGGCGCGTAATCCTGAAAAAGACAGGAGTGCAACCAAGGATGTCCAATGCCATACATCCATTAATAAAACCGTTAACCAAGCATCAATGGGGTTTGCTGCATAGTTATAATCAATACCTAAGGAGTTTAAAGCCCAGCCAAATAAGCCAATATCTGCACGTCCGAATATTTGCCAAATCGTGCCCACTACGTTTAATGGAACCAGTAGAGGCAAAGCCAGTATTAATAAACTGATCACGGACCACTTACCTGATTTGGGCATCATTAATGCCACGCCAATACCAAGCGGGATTTCAATTAACAGTACTGACCCGGAAAAAATAAACTGCCTGACTAAGGAATCTTGCAGCCGTGAGTTATTGAGAATTTCTCGATACCATTCAGTGCCTACAAAGTAGCGAGTACTGACATCAAAAATATCCTGCAGTGAATAGTTCACAACCGTCATTAAAGGCACGATGGCACTAAAGGCAACCAATATAAAAACAGGTAATACTAGGAACCATGCCTTATTCGAATGGGGTTTATTCATGGTTGTTCTCCTTTTCAACAAGAAATTCGTCGATGTATAACATTAACCATTGTTCAGGAAAGCTAATAAAAGTACTTTTATGAGGGACTTTTTGGTCCTCCTGTAAGCGCGCTTTAATTGATACACCTGCGAGCGTTAACGTTACAATTTTATAAGTCCCTAGGTCTTCAACAAACTCAACACTTGCTTCATGCGCTTGCGAGTTGGGTTTGTCCCAAACGTGCACAAATTCAGGTCTAATACCTAATTTAAGGTTATTGGAGGTGCTGTGTTGTAGTGCTTTTTTCTCTGCATCACTGAGTGGAAAAGCGATGTTGCCAAAGCAAACGCCTTCTTTACTGCGTTTGACTTCAAGGAAGTTCATGCCGGGACTACCGATAAAGTAACCCACAAAAGTATGGTTAGGCTGTTCAAATAATTCACGTGGAGTACCAAATTGAACTACCTGACCGCCATACATGAGGGCTATTTTATCGGCAAATGTTGAGGCTTCTAATTGATCATGGGTGACATAAACCATGGTGGTTTTAAATTTTTCATGGATCTGTTTTAATTTGCGACGTAATTTCCATTTTAATTGCGGGTCAATCACGGTTAATGGTTCATCGAACAAGATCGCAGAAACATCGTCTCTTACCAAACCACGGCCCATTGATACTTTTTGCTTTTCATCAGCAGTGAGGTTCGCAGCTTTTTTGCTCAAAACATCGGTAAGTTCTAAAATTTCTGCTATTTCAGTCACTTTGGAATTTATTTTGGCTGCACCCGTGCCCATATTACGTAGTGGGAAAGCTAAATTATCAAATACACTCATAGTGTCATAGACCACTGGAAACTGGAAAACTTGTGCAATATTGCGATCTTGAGGGGGAATTTCGTTAACGCGAACGCCATCAAACAATACATCACCTTCAGAAGGTTTTAACAAACCTGAAATGATATTAAGTAAGGTTGATTTACCGCAACCAGAGGGGCCTAATAGTGCAAATGCACCACCATCATGCCAAATATGATCCATCTGTCTAATTGCATATTCAGGTGGGGTTGCACTAGTGTCATAGCTATGCGCTAATGATTTTAAATGAATCTCAGCCATGGAAGTGATCCTCTATTCTGCGACTAGATGCTTGGATTAAATCTCCATCCTTTTCAAATACATTTAGTTTGTGGGTAGGAACATAGATTTTGATTTTTTCATCTACGTGGTAGCTATGAACGCCGGATAGGTGCAATACCATTTGAAAGTGTGCGTTTCGAACGTGTAAGAATGTTTCTGAACCACTGATTTCGGCTACTTCTACCTGCACTGAAATTTCTAAATCATCATCATTTTTAGGCAAGAGGCTTAAATGACTAGGTCGTATTCCAAATTGGTATTCGCCTGCAGACAGCGTATTTAACTCTGAAGTTAATGGGAAATGCACCATATTATCAAAGGTCACTTCATTTTCAGTAATATGCCCTTTGATCATATTAATAGGCGGTTCATTGAATAAGGTGGCGGCAATGACATTGCAAGGTGAGTGATAGGTTTCTGCTGTCGGGCCTGTTTGAATTATTTGGCCTTCATGCAAAATAGTGGTGGTACCGCCTAAAGCTAATGCTTCGTTGGGCTCAGTGGTCGCATACACGGCAATAGTATTTCGTTGAGCAAATAATTCCCGCATTTCAATACGTAACTCTTCACGTAACTTATAATCTAAATTCACTAATGGCTCATCAAACAAAATAAGGTCTGCATCTTTAATCAAAGCTCGAGCCATTGCGGTTCTTTGTTGTTGCCCACCAGAAAGTTCAAGAGGTAAGCGTGATAAAAAAGGCGTAATGCGTAACATTTCAGCTATTTCCATCACTTTCTCTTTAATACTTTTCTCTGACTCTTTTGCTAAGCGCAGGGGGGAAGCAATATTGTCGTACACACTCATATTCGGGTAATTAATGAATTGTTGGTAAACCATAGAAATATTACGTTTTTGTACCGATACACCCGTCATATCAATACCGTGCATAAGGACGCGACCAGATGTCGGTTTTTCTAATCCCGCCATCAAACGCATTAAGCTTGTTTTTCCAGATAGGGTCCGCCCTAGTAATACATTAAAGGATCCAGGCTCAAAGGTTAGGTTTGCCTGATTAATGTAATACTGGCCATCTACTATCTGTGTCACATTTTCCAACGTCAGGGACATAGCGCGATAATCTCCATTTAGTTATAAAGAAATAAAACAAGGGGTTGTTCAATTTCACTATTTATTAACATCAATGGGGTATAGCTAAATCCATGCCAAAGTTTAAAGTTAACATAAGTATATGATTTTAAATGGTTACTTTGTTTTTTAAGGTTTTTTGAAAAGTGTTCAAATTTTCATGGAATGAGCGGTTTGTTAATAATGTGAACAAATTGTTAACACTATTAAGTGATCTAGGTCGTTTAATATCTAAATCGCCCTTAATGACGCATGGTTATTATTTTGAGGAAAGATCAATATATTATGAAACTGGAATTTTTTATTTTTAAGTTATTGTTTTTAATTGATAATTTAAGTGTAGGCGTACAGTGATGAGTATTTAGGATAAATAGAGAAGGGCTCCTGAATAATGTCTGCCATCGCAAAATGCAGCTTTACCTTCCTGTTTGTTATATTTATGTGATCGAAAATCTGTCTTTGTAAAAATTTGTAATCATACTGTGCTTCCTGAAAATTTTGGTACCTACATTTTTTATTCTCTATACAGGTATGCCATTCATATAATGTAAAAGGTAATGCTATGACACGAGCTGCAGCTGAATTTATTGAACATGAAGCACTAATTGCAAACTCGTGGCAACGTTGTCGTGAGTCTGGGTTATCACATAATTCAGATCCAGATGTTGAGCATTTAGACAGAGGCGAATTATCTTCATCGCTTGAGCAGCATCATCTATTGCTTGAAACTACACACTATGAAGTGCTGCCGTTTTATGAAAATTTATTGGCTAACAGTAATAGTCAGGTCATGCTAGCAGATGGGCATGGCAGCATTATTAAAAGTTGGGGTGAACAACGTTTTAAACCCCAACATAAAGCGTTGTTTAGGCCGGGGGCAAATTGGCAGGAGTTGTCTTTAGGCACCAATGCTATTGGTACCGCTTTAGAAACAGGTAGCATTGTGCAGATTAATCATGACGAGCACTTTTTAATTGCGAATCGTTTTATGACGGGGTCTGCCGCTCCTATTTATGGTGTAGACAGAGAAATGTTAGGCGTCATCGATATTTCAAGTGATACCTATTTACCTGAATGGCATACCTTAGGCATGGTTAAAATCATGTCGCAAGCGATAGAAAACCAGCTGATCATCTCGCACTTTAAAAATAATCATTATATTTTACGTATTAATACAAGTGCAGAGAATATAGATAGTCAGTGGTCTGCACTCATTGTATTTGACGAAACTGGGCTGATTATTTCTGCTAATCGTCGTGCTGAATTAGTACTTTGTAGTGATTTGAAATTGGTTAATATTACAGACATTTTTGAAATAAATATTAGTCAGTTATTAAATCAACCGGAAGATTTTCAAGTGCCGTTGATGACTAAAAAACAGTGTCGAATGCATGGTGTTTTACATAAACCTCAGCAAGTTGCACCGCGAGTTTTAGACTTTAGAAGTTTAGCGCCAGACCATCATAAGTTGCATGTTTCTGAGCAACATAAATTTGAACTAGATGAGCTTAATTTAGGTGATCCAACCCTAGCAAAGGCTATTTTACAAAGTAAAAAAATTGTAGATAAAGATATTCCTATTTTGATCCGTGGAGAGACTGGAGTAGGGAAAGAAGTGTTTGTGAAGGCTTTGCATTATTCAAGCCTGCGCCATAAACATAATATGATCACGGTAAATTGCGCTTCTATTCCACAGGACTTAGTCGAGTCGGAATTATTTGGTTATGAAAAAGGCGCTTTTACAGGGTCGAATAATAAAGGCTATATCGGTCTAATACGTAAAGCTGATAAAGGTACGTTATTCTTAGATGAGATTGGTGACATGCCACTTAATGTCCAAGCGAGATTATTAAGGGTATTACAAGAAAGGCGGGTCAACCCACTAGGCAGTACTGAATCATATCCCGTTGACTTCAAACTAGTTTCAGCAACTAATTGTAATTTAAAAGAGGCGGTAAAAGCCGGTACTTTTAGACAAGATTTATATTACCGAGTCAGTGGATTAAATATTGAATTACCCGCTCTACGAGATCGCACTGACCGTCGTGCTCTGATTCAATTTTTGCTCAATTATTATGCTGAAAATAAAAAACAGGCCTTGATCACTGAACGCACTATGCAGCGCTTTTGTCAGCATCCTTGGCCGGGTAACATCAGACAACTGGTGAGTGTGATTCAGATTGCTCAAGCAATGTCAGAGGATGAAGCCATTGATTTACAATACTTACCCGATGACTTTTTTGCCGATATGGAAGATCAACTTAATGATAATGTCACCGCATTAATGGTTGATAATGCAGCGGTAAGTAGTGAGCCAGATGAATCGATTAAACTTGAAGGTGATGATAGAGATATTGTTAATTTATATCAGTCTTTGAGTTGTAATATCTCTAAAACTGCTTTGGAATTAGGTGTTAGCCGTAACACCGTTTACAAACGTTTACGCGATTGTGGTTATAAATGAACTTTATTTATGTTCGTATGGATAGCCATATCGATTTTTAAGTGGGCTTGTTATATACCTACTCCACTAAAAAGCAGATTAGTCTAGTTGCTTCAAATAGATCATTTCTGCACTAGAAATTTTGGAAAAAAGAACAGCAATTTTTGTCTTGAATTCATCAATTTTTTCTGGACGATATTTGTTCACATGCTTAATGGAATAAGTATTACCTCAAGAAATTGATGCTCAAGTAAGATTGTTTTTGTACTGACGATACTGGCAGCAATTACTTAAAAAATAATTAACTATGGAGTCTATTATTTATTGCTAAGTAACAGTGTAACTACTATACATGCAGCATGTATGACTGCATTAACTTTTAAACAGAGGAAACTTATGATGAAGCAAATATTAATACTTACTTTTACGACTTTCTTATTAGCCGCTTGTTCAAATGTGCCTAACCTTGATGATTATGCTCATGATCCCGATGCCATGTGGGAGCAAGGTAAAAAACAATCCAATAAGGGAGAAAAATTAATTATTAAAGGGGAAAAACTGCTGGAACAATCTCGCCAAGAGTTTCGAAAAGGTGAGGAATTGATTCAATTGAGTAGCGATGCGATCCTTAAAGCCAGACAAGATTATCAACTAGAAGCAACGCGTATTGGTGATTCTACTAGTCCTAAAGAAATTGAGTTTGAAGCAGATAGATTAATCTTTATTGGTGAGAAATGGGAAGATGCCATTGATGATGTAAAAAAAGGTAACGCGATGGTAGAAAAATCTAAACAGCGACAAACTGAAGCACAAGCATATATCAAAGAAGGTCGCGAAGCGGTTGAATTAGGAAGTAATTTTATTCGAAATAGCCAACGCTTAAGATTAAGTATTCCACTTTTAGATAGCCCCAGTAAAGCCGACTAAGGGCAAAAATCACTGTGTCCGCTTAGTTTAGACGGTTTAAGTCGTTAGCATAAAGCCCCTCGATGCTTATCAATAGCGCAAGGAGCTTTAATGCTATTCTCATAACGCTACCTAAACTGCCAGCGCTGTTGCAGCTGAAACATAGTGTAGCTGGTGGGCTATGGCTACACTTTCATAGGTTAATTGACCATTAATGACATTTAGCCCTGCTAATAAACCCTGATCATTTTGTAATGCACCTTTATAACCTAAGTTGGCTAGTTTAATAATGTATGGCAGGGTTGCATTATTGAGTGCAAACGTTGAAGTACGGGCAACTGCACCTGGCATGTTGGCAACACAATAGTGAACCACTTCATCAACAATGAAAGTAGGATCTTGATGAGTTGTTGCATGTGAGGTTTCGAAACATCCACCTTGGTCAATCGCTACATCGACAATAGCTGAGCCTGGTTTCATTTTAGCGATATGCTCTCGTGTTACTAGTTTAGGTGCAGCGGCCCCTGGAATTAATACCGCACCAATAACAAGGTCCGCGGCTAATACTTCGGCCTCCAGTACATCTGTTGTTGAATAGAGAACCTTAACTCTGCTGCCAAATTGAATATCTAAATTACGTAGTGTATTAATATTACGGTCTAAAATAGTCACGTCTGCACCTAAGCCGACTGCCATTTGAGCGGCATTATTACCCACCATACCACCACCAATAATCACTACTTTTGCAGGGGCAACGCTTGGTACGCCGCCTAACAACATACCACTTCCTTGATTTGATTTTTCTAAGGATTGTGCCCCAGCTTGGATCGCCATACGTCCAGCTACTTCTGACATCGGTGCTAAGAGAGGTAAACCACCTTTTGTATCAGTGACTGTTTCATAGGCGATACATACTGCTTTTGAATCGATTAAGTCCTGGGTCTGTGGTAGGTCAGGTGCGAGATGTAAATAAGTAAATAGAATTTGTCCTTCACGTAACATTGCACGCTCAATGGCTTGAGGTTCTTTCACCTTAACAATCATATTAGCCTTGGCAAAAATAGTATTCGCTTGATCTTCAATGCTTGCGCCTGCTGCAATGTAATCTTGATCAGTGAAGCCAATCCCGTTACCGGCATTTTTTTCAACAGTGACAGTATGGCCATTTTGCACTAACTCACGCACACTCGCTGGCACCATACCAACACGATATTCATGATTTTTAATTTCCTTAGGTACACCGATATGCATAATTTTTTCCTTTCAATGTTAATGAAGTTGATTGTTAGGCGACTACAAATAAATATTTGATAGAAATAGTATAAACAATTGAAAAAAGTTATATTCACTACTTATATGAATATAATCCTTTTAAAGTATTCTTAATAAGAGAATAAAACTATTTAATAGCAAAGGTGTGGTTGATGTCACTAGATAGGGTTGATCGTAATATATTACGAGAATTACAGAAAAATGGCAGGATCTCTAATGTGGAGCTTTCTCAAAAAGTAGGTCTAAGTGCTACGCCTTGTTTGGAAAGGGTGAAAAGATTAGAAAAGCAAGGGGTTATCAAGTCTTATACTGCGTTGTTAGACCCTCAGTACTTAGATTCATCGTTACTTGTTTATATCGAGCTGACATTAAAACGATCTAGCCCGGATGTTTTTGAACGCTTTAATAAGGCTGCAACACAACTCGACTCTATTTTAGAATGTCACTTAGTGTCCGGTGATTTTGATTATTTATTAAAAACACGTGTCGCGGATATGTCAGCATATCGTAAAGTCCTTACAGAAACCTTACTATTATTACCCGATATAAAAAATTCAAAAACTTATGTGGTGATGGAGGAAGTGAAATATTTAACGTCAATAAATGTGCCTAATTAATTAACGTTACTTTCTAAATGCTTTCATTTATTAGAGACGCCATAAAATATTGTTTTAGCTAGTTATAAAGTGCATTCACATCGCCATTTAAGATGCTTTTATTGATTCGCTGTAGGCTACTATGTGCCGTCTCTAATACTTGCTGCATGTTTTCATAACAACGACGTTCATTTTTTCCATAAGCGAGGAAGTTTAATGTCACTTGATAACCCATGCCTCCGCTATCTAGACCGTCCCCTAATGATAAATAGCAAGTCGGTGATGTTGATAAGCATATTGCGCCGGCTTTAAATCCAGGTTTTATGCTTGAAACCTGAATTAATAGATTATTTACTAACCATTGAATACTTTTTTGCTGACAATTTTCTGGCAAGTCGCGAAATAAAATCATCAAGCGGCCGCTGCATTTTTTTGCAAAGGGATATTGCTGATCGGGGTTATTCTCAACATCAGTAAATGTGCAATCATTACTTTCCAGTAAGGATTTTGTACTGTTTATCCACTCAATTAACGAATAAAACGTTTCTGTAAATGCCCACTTCTTAAAAGGAATAAGATCTTCTAATGTAGTTCGAATCAAATCAGGCCTTTTTTTAAAATCGATATAAATAAACTGTTTATTTTCTACCATATGAGTCCACGGATGGGACCTTAAAGTGCTGTTGTCGATTTGCTCGGATACAAATGCATCCATATCTATTCCTTTTAAAGTTACTTGTTATGGTTGTAGTTGATATTAACAGTTATCTTTACGGAGCTATATAACAGATTAAACGCGAAACACGTCATGCTTTAAAAAAGTGGTAAGTCTGCTTAAGAAAAGGAAACTATATTTATTAAATCTAGCTCACAGCGTTTGCAAAATTTAGAAACTGTTACTATTTATATTTTAACGATGACATTGCTAGTTTTTAATTTGATGACTACACTGTGCAGCAATTTATCTGGCATAAAAAGTCTTTGTATTATCAAATAATAATGATGAATAAAGGTTGATGGTCACTAATTATTAGTAGTCATTGTCTGATATAATTAATACAAAATTATCTAAAGGCTTAGTATAAAGTCTGTAATTATTAAAAAGTTGGTGAGTTGTACTATGACAAATAATCGAAAAACATTATTAGCGGCGTTAACCATTCATAATGGTACTATTATGGATTGTAACGAGGCTTTTACTGAGCTATTTGGTTTCACTACTCAACAACTAAAGCATATGCCTATAGAAAATAAACTGGTGCTTTCAGAAAATAGTGAATTTACTAATTTACAAACATTATGTATTGCGGCGATTGCAACGGAAGAGGGGCTATTTACTACCGCTGGGATGTTTAATCATTTACATTATGTTGTCGCTGTTAAATTACACTGTGTCGCTCAAGGTAATAATACTTTCACATTACATTTTTGCATCGCAAAAAATAAATCAATTGATCCAATCTCTGAGTTACCTAACGGGTGGGCGTTAACTTCCAGAATCAATTATTTAACCAATAACAAGTGCCTCACCTTGAAAGAGATGGTGTTGATTATTATTGAAGTCGATAATTTTTCGACGATTAATTACCGTTATGATTATTTGGTAGGTGACCAATATTTAGTGATGTTAGGTAAGCGGTTACAACAATCAGCCAAAGATTTTGGCTTTGTTATTCGCTATTCAAATGCAAAATTTGCTATTTTAATAGAAGATCATAACAACTTATCCTCACAGCAATTAATGAATAAAATAGAGTTGATTTGCAAGCACCTCTGCTCAGATTTAATTAAACCTATCGCTATTTCAGCTGACATTGAAATAAATAAACCTTTTAGTATAGGAGTTAGTTCACCGGGGTTTGAATATGATTGCTACCATTCTATGCAGATAGCTGCAGAAACCGAAAAACAAAAAGCCAGAAGATACAGTGTTAATAAATATTATATTGCGCCCCCTGTGCCGACCGATGAATTATTAAATAAAAAGTTAATTACCGATGCATTACCCTTGGCAATAGCCCAAGATAAAATACAGCTACATTACCAACCTCAATATGATATCAAAACTAATAAACTGATTGGTTTTGAAGCGCTATCTCGTTGGTATGACGAATTATTAGGGTACGTTGCTCCTGATATTTTTGTTGCTATTACCGAAGACATTGGGTTGCACTTCGAATTTGATCTTTGGGTTTTTGAGAAAGTTTGTAGGCAATTAGTTAAATGGAAAATAGGCGCTATTGTAGTGCCACGTATTGCGATTAATGTGTCCTTTAAAACAATGGAAATGAGTACATTTATTGAACGTATAAAAGTTATTCTCGATCAAACTGGTTGTCCAACGCACTTGCTTGAATTAGAAATAACCGAAACGAGTTCTATCACTAATGCCAGCATGCTTTCGGCTAATATGTTACAGATTAAAGAGTTAGGGATGTACATTTCCATTGATGACTTTGGGACAGGTTATTCATCATTAAGCTTGATTCGAAATTTTTATTTATCGATTGATAAATTGAAACTAGACCGTAGTTTGATCGATAAAGTTTGCCATACACAATTGGATAAAAACTTTGTAAAACATATCATCAAACTCGGAAAAATATTAAAAGTAGCAGTACTAGCAGAAGGAGTAGAAACCCAGCAACAATTGGACCTGTTGATAGAATTAGGTTGTGATTATGCACAGGGGTATTACTTTTCAAAACCTGTACCCCTTGAAGAAGTTCCTGCATTAATTCATGCCAGTGAATGCGTTTAAGTGCCTTGTAGTGCACTTTTATTAACATTTACTGATTATTTTTGATTCAAAAAACCACTGATATATTCAATTTGTTGCCATCAAGATCACGAGCATAGGCGCCATAATAATCTGGATGATAATCTCGTGGTCCGGGTAACCCTTCATCGCTACCACCACATTTTAATACCGCCGCATGGAAAGCCCTTACTGACTCAGGATCTGGAGCAGAAAACATGACTTGTGTGCCATTACCAAATGTCGCCTGTTGTTTATTAAACGGTAAGATTAAGAAGAATGTCACTTTGCCATCTTTACCCGCATAACCTCTTTCTTGCTCATCAGATACGATACAAGTCATTCCAATTGTGGCTAATACTTGATCATAAAAAGCACCCGAAGTTACTAAGTCATTGGTACCAATACATACACCAGAAAGCATATTTTTTCCTTAAAGTCATAATTAAAATTATTTGAAAGTAACTTATTTAAAAGTAACCATTGCCTACCTATTCCCGTTATCAATCGAGATGCTTTATTCAGTCGTTAGCTTGGACAGCAAGGCAAGGCGTAACATGATGACAATGGCTAGTCTTATCGAATGTTGCAACGCCGAATTGCTTTTCGAGCTAACGACCCACAGGGCAAGTTGTGAGGCAAGCATCTTCGTTGTTAGAAAGTATTGATTGAACTAGTTAGATCTTCAACTTCCTGCCTAGAAGCTACTCACCTCACAACTTGCTGAACTTTGCATGTTGAATGGTAACGGGTATCTATTGCAGCTATAAGTATTTTGTCACTTTATTAAGATAACAAAGTGTAATGTCATTTTAAATTGATTGTTAAGGAATTTTTGGCAATTTAACTATCAAGCTGTCTATATGTCTTTATGGGTGTGTAAGCATTAATTGCAAAGTTTACTTACAGGTTTAACAGGTTGATGGAATAATAAGCGGTTATAATATAAAAACCTAATATATGTATTTTTTCCTTTTAGATTAACGATTTATGGTATAAATTTTAGCCCTTCATTTTTTAAGATAGTTAAATAAGCAAGCCGCCATGTGGATGCTGTTAGACAAAGTTAGACAAATGTTAGGCAGCTAACGAGTACTTATACGCATACTTAATGAAGGCAAAGACCCTGTAAATATATATTACTGGTTAATCTCGCTTTTTAGACCTTGTAAAAGGTTACGTTTACCGAGCATATGTTGTCTTTCATGTGTTTTACAGTGGCTTATTGCTCTTTGAGATAAAGCGACACCGGTTTTATTACAGCCTCAAGCAAACACATATTAAATAGCAAAATATCAGTTGTCCTTAAGTGAATGAAACTTTATTGCCTCTTTAATGCCTTATCGAGTCAATTTACTAATATCTTATAGTGCAGTATCCATATTCAAAAAATACAATTATATGTCATTCATAAAAACGAGCCAAAGGATTGTTCATGATATCAAATCACCTTAATAAACTTAGAGGGCTGCATGCTGCGTTAGATAATCTGCAGTCATTTGTTTATATAAAAGATACTGAATCAAAATATATTTACGCTAATAAATACACTCTGGACTTATTTAAATGTGCAGCTGAAGATTTGCATTTAATTCGAGATCAACAATTATTTTCCCCTGAAATAGTAGAAAAGTTAAGAGAAATAGACTTGAAGGTTTTGTCTGGTCAGGAAACTAGAGAAGAAATTACTATCAATGAAGATAGTGCTGATAAGAAAGTTTACCTTGAAGTGAAAACACCTCTCTATTCAGAAACATTACCTAACCTCATTATCGGTATATTAGGTATTTCGACGGATATTACTTACCAAAAAAAATTGGAAGAGAAAGCACTAACATTAGCGAAAACAGACGCACTAACCAATTTAATCAATAGATTGGAACTTGATTCAGTGCTTGATTTACAAATAGAGCAATCAAAACGTTTTGCACACCCATTGAGTATTATTATGTTTGATATCGACCATTATAAAAAAGTTAATGATAATTTTGGACATCTGGTTGGTGATCAATGCTTAGTTGAAATGGCTTCTATTTTAAAAAATAATGCGCGTGTTATTGATACTGTAGGCAGGTGGGGAGGAGAAGAGTTTTTGATTATCTGTAACGAAACTGATTTAAATGGTGCGTTAAAACTAGCAGAAAAACTAAGAGAGGCAGTTGAAAATAATCAGTTTAAAACGGTCAATCATATAACTGGAAGTTTTGGTGTCGCAAGCTTTAAAGCCGAAGATACAATTGATACGTTAATAAATAGAGCGGATCAGGCATTATATAATGCAAAACAGCAAGGCAGAAATAGAGTGGCAAGCTTGTAAATTCATTATATTTTACATACTGAACAATTAGCGACAGAAAAAATGAAACACGTACTAAAGTTAACCATAGACAACCATCTCCGATAAAAGCAATCAGCTATAAAATAAGCAATAGTGTATTACTAGGTTCAAAAATCAGTAATGCTTAATCTGACAAATAAGGACATGCATTTATCAGTTGAATTCAGTTGTATCTAAGCTGAATTCAAGAATAGAATAGACCACTTCATTATTACAATTCGTTTCAAGGAGTATTCCACTGTTAAAGGTTAAGAAAGCAGGATATAGAGCGTTATCCTTAGTCGAGCATATTGGGTTTTCGTTATTGCATTATTAACCGTGGTTGCCATGGCGAATGAAGTCTGGTTAGTGATATCTAATGGAGAGGTGACATTGTCGAATTTAGTTCTTCTGTTTATTTATTTAGAAGTTTTTGCGATGGTGAGTTTGTACTTGAAATCAGGCCGTCTACCTGTACGTATGCCACTCTATATCACCGTCGTTGCATTAGCGCGATATATGATTTTAGATATGAAAAATTTGGACACTATAAGAATGTTAGGGTTATCTGCATCTATTCTGATTATCGTATTAGCCATACTAGTCATTAGATACGGCCATATAAAGTATCCATATGGTAATACAGACAAAAATTTATAAACAACTTTTTATATGTGAGATATTAAATAAAGCTGGCATGTAGTGTTACAGCAACGAGGATATATGAAAATAGTCGAATATACTCCGCAATATTCTGCTGAAGTGGTTGATGTTTTATATGCTGCAGTACATGCGATACAAGAAGATCTTTACTCACAAGCACAAAGAAAGGCTTGGACTGCGGGTATCATTGATAATAATAAATGGAAAGAGCGCTTGTTGATTAGCAAACCATACTTATTCCTTATCGATAATAAAATAGCTGGATTTATTGAATTAGATTCAAAGGGATACATTGGCTGTCTCTACGTTGCACCTACTATGCAAAGAAGAGGCGTCGCATCTTCATTATTACGGTATATTTGTATTGTTGCTGTTGAAGCCGGTCTAAAACGTTTAACCGTCCATGCATCGCTTGTCGCTAAACCCTTTTTTGAAAAATTTTCTTTTGAGGTTGAGGCTGAAAACAAAGTAATGCGTGAGGGTATAGAACTGACTAATTATAGTATGTACAAGTCACTTTCCGTATAAAAGGACAAGTAGCATGATAAGTTGCGAACATTACGACACCATTGAAATAGTATGCATGTACCATTACCCGATCAAAATTAGGTTAAAAACAGGAAAAATACTTGAAGGAGTTGCCATTGATACTGGACGTAATAGTGGCAGAGAAGAGTGCATTAAAATGAACATTGATAGTGTTGAAAGTTATATCGTGTTGGATACTATTTCTACACTCGAAGTTACTATTAATAACCCGCATTTGGGCAGTATTTCTTTTACTTGATAGTAATGCTAGTTCTTCTTTTATCTACTTCATCTAGGAATTAAGCTGTCATGAATAGAGAAGCTTTACCAATGGAAGGTTCTTTTGTTGTTGAACAAAAAATGATTGATGGGGTGTTATTAGTTGTTAAAGAAACTGATCAATTAAGATGGTTTGAATACGGAGGTTTCTCTATACAATCGGTGATGAATAAACATCTTTCGACGAAAATTCTAACGCCAGTTTCTCGGTCATTACTGCTATTTTTACTCTTTAAAAAAACGCCACTTTCAATTTTAAATTTAGGGTTGGGGGGCGCTGCTTTAGAGCGTGCATTAGTTACCATACCAAATTTAACATTGACCGCCGTTGAGGCTTCACAATCAATTATTGATATGGCGACAAGTTACTTTAATTTACCCAAGCAAGTGAAGGTTTTTTGTCAAAAAGCGGAGCAATATATAGATCAGACTACTGAGGTTTATGATGTGGTAATTTGTGATTTGTTTATCGGCGAAAAAAGCCCTGACTTTTTATTTTCCTCTAACTTTTATGAGCAGATTGCGAATATAACCACTGAGCAAGCTGTACTGATGATCAATATTCAAGCAGATACAAATCAAGAGTTATTCAATGCTTTGTCGGCAATTAAAAAACAATTTCCTCATATAGCTTTGGTTGAATTTACAGATTACAGCAATATTGTGCTTATATGTAGCTTACAAAAAATCCCTGATTTATCGATACTGGTCAAGGACACAACAGAACTCACTCAATCTATATTATTTGATATCGACAAGCTGCTTGATAAAGTGATTTATATAAATAGTGAAGCATCATGATCAAATACGCGTTATATCTCTTCTTTCTCAATTGAAATAACCACTCGTCTATTTTGTTCTCTGCCAAGTACGCTTCTATTATCGGCAATATGGTGTTTTTCACCAAAACCAGAGACTTTAATTTTATCGTTATTAAATCCTATTTCCGATAAATATTCTTTTATCGAGTTGGCTCTTTTTTCAGATAACACTCTATTGGCATTAATTTCACCGTAACTATCAGAGTAACCCGACACCAAAATAACATTGATCGTTTCATCGTGCTTTATGTAATCACCAATCATTTTTAGGCGTTTTTTAGAAAATTGCGTTAATAATGAGCCATCTTTTTTATAGTGTAAAATACTGTAAGAAATATCATCAAAATTGTAGGGTAATAAACGTGAGATACAATTATTAAAGTCATCATAACTTTTATTAAAATTGATTGAAGAGAGTCCGACACTAACCATCTGATTATTGTTGTACCAATCATGAAAATAAAAGGTTGGGTATTGACCTCTTTCAAGTTCATTTAGCATGCGCCATGCACTTTGTCTGGTCACGTAACCATCAAACTGTTGATGGAATGTGACCGTATCAATTAGTTCAGGCGCCGCACCTGGTCGCCATTGT
Source organism: Vibrio sp. 1-Bac 57 (assembly GCF_037546855.1). Classification (NCBI taxonomy): domain Bacteria; kingdom Pseudomonadati; phylum Pseudomonadota; class Gammaproteobacteria; order Vibrionales; family Vibrionaceae; genus Vibrio; species Vibrio sp. 1-Bac 57. Next base: position 60,179 of record NZ_JALAAC010000004.1, read on the forward strand.
GGAGGCACGGATTTTAATTGCACAACTTCAGAGGTTGGCATTGCTCGTCGACTGTCTAGCTTGAAATCTAAATTGATTTTTTTACTCGCTTTGACCACAAAGTTAGCCTGACCATAACGAGGAATAGGGTGTTCAAGAGTGCACTGTATCGGTGATGAACTACTCAAATACCAGTTAGAATTATCCAAACCTGCATTGTACTGCTTATTAGCAGAAAGCGCTGGCATAGCTGTCATCATTAGTAGTAAAGGATAAATATTTTTTATTGTAATATTTTTCATAGTTGCTCGATATTTTTAAACACTGCTTCATATATCGGCAGAGGGATAAATATCTTTAGTAAAATTATGCGATTTTTACCACTTTCTGGCATAATCCTCAGACTTTATTTAATAGTGAGATGAAATGGATAACCAATTAGCAGCGCGTTTCAGAGGGTATTACCCAGTTATAATTGATATTGAAACATCAGGATTAGATCCTCATTGTCATGCGATTTTAGAAATCGCGGCCATTTTTCCTGAAATGGATGAGCAAGGGTACTTAAATAGCGTGGATAAAATTCATTTCCATGTAATGCCATTTGAAGGCGCTGAATTAGATCCTAAGGCGCTTAGCTTTACAGGAATAGACCCTTTTAATCCTTTACGTAACGCTGTTGATGAGCGTGAGGCATTAACCGAGATTTTTAAAAAAGTGCGTAAATATCAAAAATTGAACGATTGTAATCGTGCCATTATTGTTGCTCATAATGCCTCATTCGACCAAGGCTTTATTAATAAAGCAACCGACCGTTGTAAACTGAAGCGTGTCCCTTTTCATCCTTTTGCTTCATTTGATACCGCGAGCATGGCTGGATTAACATTAGGTCAAACAGTATTGGCTAAAGCCTGTGCAGAGGCGGGAGTTGATTATAATAATAAAGAAGCACATTCTGCTCTCTATGATACTGAAGTCACCGCAGAACTATTTTATTACATGGTTAATCGTTATAAAGCATTAGGTGGCTGGTAATAAGCAATTATTTTTAGTTTAAATGCAAAATAATTTAATTAATTTTAGAACTCTTTATATTTCAATATATTAACCATGCTAAATATAATTGTTTGATTTAAATGTGTTGTTTACATTTATATTTTTAATTTTAAGTTGTTGATTTTTTTGTTTAATGTTGTTTTTTTAAGTGAGTTTTTAATCCTAATTTTGATGTTTTTTGTTTTTCATTGAATCTTTTGTCATCTATAGGGTCCATAGGTACTGGAAATTAATTGATCGTTTAGTTTGGTCTTAATTGTATATAAATGGCTCTATAAAGGTATTGTGTAAAAGTGATGAAGATAATGATGAAAAAAATAAAATGGTGTAAATTGTTTGCTTTAATGATCTTACTGCCATTAGCAGGTTGTGCGGTAGATGTTGATGAGGAAAATGCCGAAGCGTTGGCTAAGGCAGAATTAGGTATTGAAAAGCAAGTTGATGGTTCTGAAGTAGGTGGTCGCACTAATAATGCAATTGATTTGCTGCCAGACTATATTTCCATTGAAGTACATTGGGAAGATCTAGCCGATAATGAAGAAGGTTTTTTGATTGAAAGAAGTACCAGTGAAAGTGGCGATTTTATATTACTAACTGCCTTAGAGATGGATAAAACGACTTATTTAGATGAAAAAGTAAAACAAGGTAGTACTTATTGCTATCGCATTGGCGCTTATAATAATGTTGGTGTTGCTTATTCAGATGTGAGTTGCAAAAGCAGTTGAATAGTATAGTTGGAGATAGGTAAAGGTTTCAAGTAGATATAAAGGCTAGCACAACCAAGATTGTGTTAACCTTTATAAACTCATACTGCTTAGGTAATATTTAAGCAGTATGATGCTTAATAATTACTCTGCTGCGTTTGCTTTTTCAGCTGCGGCTGTAATTAATGGTTGTAATTCACCTTGTTGGAACATTTCTAAGATAATATCGCAACCACCTACAAGCTCTCCTTCTACCCATAATTGAGGGAAAGTAGGCCAGTTAGCATATTTTGGTAGTTCAGCACGAATATCAGGGTTTTGTAAGATATCAACGTAAGCAAAAGGTTGTCCACATTGCATTAATGCCTGTGAAGCTTGCGAAGAAAAACCACAACTTGGTAATTTAGGCGACCCCTTCATGTATAACAAAATTGTATTTTCGTTTAATTGTTCTTTGATTTTATCTAAAGTTTCCATTATTTTTCCTCTAACGACAGCATATTATTAATTAATTGCACATTATATCAGTTGTAAGCGTGCAATCTTACTATGAATTTGCGATTATTCTACCATAGATAAAAAATGATCTAGCTCAATTTTTGTTGTGGCTTTTTATTCATAAAGAAAGTATAAATGGTCGCTAAAATTGATATCCCCCTCAGCCTCTATTAGGAGAATTTAAAATGGCTTTTGAATTACCAGCATTACCTTACGCAAAAGATGCATTAGAACCACACATTTCAGCTGAAACGTTAGAGTTTCACCATGGTAAGCACCACGCTACTTACGTTGCTAAATTAAACGGTTTAGTTGAAGGTACTGATCTTGCTGAAAAATCTTTAGAAGAAATCATTAAAACTTCTGAAGGTGGCGTTTTTAACAATGCTGCACAAATCTGGAACCATACATTTTACTGGAACTGTTTAGCGCCTAATGCTGGCGGTGAACCTACGGGCGAACTTGCAGCTGCTATTGATGCAAAATTTGGTTCTTTTGCTGAATTCCAAGCACAGTTAAATGATAAAGCTGTTAACAACTTTGGTTCTTCATGGACTTGGTTAGTTAAAAAAGCAGATGGTTCATTAGAAATCGTTAATACATCAAACGCAGGTACTCCATTAACTGAAGAAGGTACTACACCACTTCTAACTGTTGATTTATGGGAACATGCTTATTACATTGATTACCGCAATGTACGTCCTAACTACCTAAATGGTTTTTGGGCATTAGTTAACTGGGAATTTGTAGCTAAGAACTTCGCTGCTTAATTACCTATAGACTAAGCTGGAAGTATAGAGCATCGTCTATTCGGGCGATGATTGATATTTTTAGTTTGCCATTAATGGAAGTATTTTATTAATGGCCATTGAATATAAACCTATCGCTGATCGAATGATCAGGATAGGTTTTTTTGTATGTGTAGTTTATATGTGTAGTTTAATAATGGTTGTACTCTATTCTTGAGGTTTATTGATCTATAGTTAGTGCTTGATTTTTATAGATATCAACCCAAGCAGCGGTTGCACCACAAACAGCAATGGGCATAATAATAAAGTTTAAAATAGGTAACGTAGTGCAGAGGCTAATTACCATTCCAAAGGTAATATTTTTACCGTAGCGTTTTCCTAAAATGGTGCGCATGCTAGTAAAAGAAACTTTATGATTGTCAAAGGGGTAGTCAGCGTACTGAATTGCCATCATCCATCCTGCAAAGATAAACCAAATAATAGGCGCGAGGGTTTGGCCCACCACTGGTATTAAAAATAAAATTAAACAGCCTAAAATACGAGGCAAGAAATATAGCCATTTTTGGCATTCTCGTTTAAATATTCTTGGTAAATCTTTAAATAAATCCTGCCAACCTTCATCATTGATAGGTTTATTGGTTAATAACATTTCAGTCTTTTCAGCTAACAAACCATTGAATGGTGCCGCAATTAAGTTGGCAATAGTCGAAAATATAAATGAGAATAAAAATAAAATAGAAAAAATTATGATTGGCCAAAGCACATAGGATAACCAAGTTAAAATAGATGGAAGCTCCTGCATGTAAGCATCTATCCAGTCAGTAATGCTAGAAAATAAAAACCAAAATGCACTGGCGAAGATCAATACGTTAATAAATAATGGAATGAGTACAAACATTCTTAGTTGGGGATGACGAAGAAGTTGTACACCTTTAAATAAATACCCTATGCCGGATAATGGCTGATGAATTAAACGTTCATTGTTCATGATTAAACCTTGTCATTGTTATATCAGACGATATTACCTTGTATAGCGGTTATCATTCAAGATACAAAAATCAATGTTTGTTGATAGTAAATGGACATAAAGTGTAAATATTCGCTAATAATTGATCTCTTTTATAAATTCCTTAGCAGTTTTGCAAAAAATTAGTGGCAAATGATAGACGCACAGCTTGATACAAGGTAATTTAAGGGTCATAAAGTTATCTATGATCAATCAAGAGAATCAATAATGCAGCACTTTCAACCTATTCTTATTGCAATTGGTATTTTGGCTATTGCCGGCGTATTAATTCATGGTTTTTTACTCAACAGGAAAAACAAGTTAGCCTTGCTCGCGGAACAAGAAGAAAAATATGATGAATTAGAAGAAGGAGACGAATCCTTTAATGATCAAGATAAACAATCATCTAACTCATTCAATCGTGAACGTGACTTTGATTCAATGGCTTTTTCTTCACACCTTTCAGACGATAAAGATCAGTCAGAGGTGATCAATTTTAATATTGATGCACAAGAAGATAACAACGATATCGACACGATCGTATTTCAAGACGATAAAGATCAAATGATTGATAAACTTGAGCCTGAAATACAGCCTGAAGGCAAACAACAACCTGATGTCAATAATATCACCAGTGTTGATCAGATCATCAGTGATATTGAATTAGCAAATAAAGATGACATTAAAGTTACTGACCCTAAACAAGCTATCGACGCTAAGCAAGTAAGTGAAACTGCGCAAACTAGCCAAGTTGAACAAAAGCTGCCCGATGAATTATTTATTTTTAATATCGCTGCCAAACAAGGCGAACGTTTAGGTGGTCATGAGCTATTGCAATTCTTTTTAACATCGGGTTTTCGTTATGGAGATATGAATATCTTCCATCGACATGAGCATTCAGACGGTACTGGTGAAATATTATTTAGCATCGCTAATATGATGGCACCGGGCACCTTTGATTTAGATTATATGGAACAATTTAATTCTCCTGGTATTTCATTTTTCTTTACCGCCCCAAATGATAAAATTAGTGTAAATAAATCCTTCGATATGATGTTGCGGGCAGTAGAGCAAGCTGCAGAAGAATTTGACTGTGAAGTTTTAAATGAAAAAAGAGAGAAATTTACCCCTGAACAATTTATGGAGTATCGTCAGCGTTTACAACAATACCAATAACATTGAAAGGGCATTTACCACTTTCTAGAAGAACCTCGTTTACGAGGTTTTTTTATTAGTAAAAACAAATAAATAAGAGCAAAGATTGATGAGTGATAATAAGCAAACAGTAGAAAAACAAATACAACAACTAAGCGAATTATTAGAGGAATATAATTATCAATATTACGTACAGGATGCTCCTTCGGTACCTGATGCGGAATATGATCGTGTTTTCCAAGCTTTACAAAAGCTTGAAATAGAAAATCCTGATTTAGTCTCGATCAACTCACCAACTCAAAAAGTAGGTGGTGCTGCTTTATCAAAGTTTGAACAGGTAACACATCAATTACCTATGTTGAGCTTGGATAATGTATTTGATAGTGACTCATTAAATGATTTTATGCAGCGTGTGATGGAGAAATCGACTCTAGCTGAAACTGCTTTTTGTATTGAACCAAAACTAGATGGCTTAGCAGCTAGTATCATTTACGAAAATGGTGTATTGGTTCAAGCGGCAACTCGAGGTGATGGTCTAACTGGCGAAAATGTAACAGAAAATGTTAAAACCATTACTAATTTACCACTCAAACTTCGAGGGGAGAATATACCCGAAGTGTTAGAAGTACGTGGTGAAGTCTTTATGTTAAAAGCCGGCTTCGACAAATTAAATAAAGGGTTGATTGCCGCAGGTGAAAAACCTTTTGTTAATCCTCGCAATGCCGCCGCTGGAAGCTTACGCCAGCTAGATTCTAAAATAGCTGCTGCACGTCCATTAGCTTTTTATTGTTACGCAGTAGGAGTTTTTGAAGGTGAGTTAGCGAACAGTCAATATCAACGTATTGAGCAACTAAAGGCTTGGGGCTTACCTGTTTCAAGCGAAGTAAAACGTGTTATAGGTAAAGATGCTTGCCATGATTTTTACGACAAGATTGCACAAAAAAGACCGTCTTTAACTTATGAAATAGACGGTGTTGTTTATAAAGTGGATGATATTGCTCTACAACAAAAAATGGGGTTTGTTGCTCGTGCTCCGCGCTGGGCTACTGCCTATAAATTTCCGGCTGAGGAAGCTGTAACAGTTGTAGAGAATGTAGAATTTCAAGTCGGGCGTACTGGTGCTATTACGCCGGTTGCGAAGTTGAAGCCAGTTTTTGTTGGTGGTGTGACAGTCTCTAATGCAACGTTACATAATAAAGATGAAATTCAACGCTTAGGGATTTTGATTGGCGATGTTGTTGTTGTAAGACGAGCAGGTGATGTGATCCCGCAGGTAGCAAGGGTGGTATTAGATCAACGTAATAGTGAGTTAACCCAAGAAATTATTTTTCCTGAAGCGTGTCCTGTTTGTGGCAGTGATGTTGAGCGTATTGAGGGAGAAGCGGTAACACGTTGTACAGGGGGCTTATTCTGCGAAGCGCAACGCAAACAAGCGATTAAACATTTTGCCTCTCGTAAGGCCTTGGATATTGATGGGTTGGGCGATAAATTAGTGGAATTGTTAGTTGACCATAATATGATCAAAGATCCTTCTCAGCTTTTTTCGTTAACCGCTCAACAGCTGGCTAGTTTGCCTCGAATGGGGGAAACCTCGGCGAAGAAACTAGTAAATAGTTTACAACTAAGCAAAAAAACTACACTCGCGCGTTTTTTATATTCCTTAGGCATTCGTGAAGTTGGAGAAGCAACGGCCGCTAATTTAGCTAATCATTATAAAACCTTACCCGCTATCATTGCCGCAGGTATTGAGTCATTAAAAAGTGTTAGCGATGTTGGAGAGATTGTCGCTAAACATCTTTACTATTTTTTCCGCGAAGAACATAACTTAACAGTTGTTGAGCAGTTATTAGCAGCCGGTGTACATTGGCCTAAGATACAAGAAGTTGATCAAAGTGAGTTATCTTTATTAGATAAAACCTTCGTTATTACGGGTAGCTTTGATGCTATTTCGCGCAATGATATTAAAGCGGCTTTACAAGCATTAGGTGCTAAAGTTGCTGGTAGTGTGTCCAAGAAAACAAATACTTTGGTTGCAGGGAGCGCTGCTGGATCTAAATTAACTAAAGCAACGGAATTAGGGATTGAAATTTTAGATGAAGCTGCAATATTAACGTTATTAGGTAAAACAGCCGATTAATAACATTATTTAATGAGAATCTTGTAACTCATTCACAAATAGAAGTTTTATTTGTGAATGATACTTTATATTAGTGTTTGTCGGTGTTAAATATAAAGAAAGGTTGGTTTACGGTAAGTAAAGGAATAAGTATGAAAAAGATTAAAAATGAATCTCAGTTATTACAACATGCCACCAAGCTTGGCGTCGCTTATGCCCTTAAACGAGGTTATGTGGGAATTGATAAAACAACCTCTGCAAAAGATAAGCAAGAATGTATTTACCGATTACTCGTACAAGATAAGCTAATTAACCCATTAAATGAAGGCGATGAAAACACAGCCAATATTCGTCACAAATTAGTAGTGTGGATAATGAAGAATTTGCCTGCAGATCATTCATTATTAAAATAATTATATACAGCATTCGTTGTCACTTGTAGATCATTAACAAGTGACAACAGGTGCTGCTTTTAAGGTGCTATTATCTTTTTATTTCATTTATATGTCTTTTTATTTCTCTTATACGAAACGCATTACTTACAAAAAGAGAACGTTATTTAATGGTTGATGCTTTTGCAGGTAAAATAGCAGTGACTGCGACCACTACGAAAATCACAACATAAATAGCAAAACTCAATATCAACCATTGCGGCATCGAGTAACCCATAAATTGCCAAACTATATCTGAACAATCACCAGTAGGGTTAAATAACCAAGGCATAAATTCATGTAATGGTAACCACTCTGGAAAATTAGGGAAAAAATCACAGGTAGCAAAAGGTGATGGATTCATTTGATAATCTACATGTTCAACTGCTAATAGCAATCCCCATACTGACCCAACAGCCCAAACAGCAAAAGCGATTAAACGTACTAATAAATAACTTGGTGCAGAAGCCCCAATTAGACCCGTGAATATGATAGCTAACATAGTGATACGTTCATAAATGCACATAACACAAGGTTCAAGCTTCATCACGTGCTGAAAATAAAGGGCTGACAACTCTAGCGCCAATGCACTAAACGCCAGTAATAGCCAAGGCCAACGTCGCAAAGAAAGGTTTTTTAAATTGGGTGAGAGGGAATTTGAGCTCAATGGTTTCTCCTAATAGAATATTTCAATCCACGGAGCTACATTGTACTCCTTAAAAGTTCATTATAAACAGCGGATTACTGTGTTAAATGATAAGGTTACAAATCACAATGTGATTTAGATCACATTTGCTTATTTGCTAATACTGTTTTTCTAAACAGTCAGCATCGAATACAATGAATATGTTAATATGTCGCCATACGATATTGGAAAGTCAAAATACCCATGATAATGAAAGCGAAAGGCCCTGCAGACGTTGCAGAACAATACTTAATTGAGTCTATTTGGAATGGGTCCATTCCGATCCATTCAGAGTTACCAGCAGAAAGATTGCTCGCGGATAAAATAGGTGTCACACGCACTACGTTACGAGAAGTACTGCAACGTTTATCAAAAGAAGGGTGGATCACCATCCGTCATGGTAAGTCCACTAAAGTTAATGATTTCTGGGAAACATCAGGTCTTAATATTTTAAGTACAATAACGCGTTTAGATAAGGAACATCGCGGCGATTTTATTGACCAACTAATGTCTGTACGGACCAATATAAGTACCATTATTTTGAGAATGGCAGCCAAACATAATAGCCAGAGTGTGATTGAGTTTTTAGAGGATATTCCCTCTGCAGATGCAAGCAGCGAGGTTTTTACTGAGTTTGATTATCGTTTTTATCATCATGTTGCCGTGTCATCAAATAATATGATTTATGTACTGATCTTAAATGGATTACAGGATTTGTATCGTAAAGTGGGTACTTTTTATTTTTCTAACAGTGAAGCTAAGTTAATCGCATTATCTTTTTATGCTGATATTAAAACAGTATTCGAACAGGGTGATGGTCAGCAAATTATGCAAATAGTGCGAGAATCTGCTTTTGCAAGCGGTAAAATATGGCTACGTTTACGTGATCAATTACCAGATAATTTTTTAGATTAAAGTCGTTTTATTTTTTTTCGTATATGCCATTCGGCATTTTTTATAGTTAGGGTTATTTTCTTGTCAAATAGCAAATTATTAAATCACCTGTCAGGGGTGCAAAAATTATTAGAAGTTGGGATCATTGTTAGCGCATTTGTCGCCATATTCATTACTTTATCCTTATTTACTTTTTCTCCGGTAGACCCAAGTTGGTCGCAGCAGCAATGGGTAGCTGAAATTCAAAATTCTGGCGGCCGAGTGGGCGCTTGGATTGCCGATATTTTATTCTTTGGTTTTGGATTTTTAGCGTATTTAATCCCCGTTATTATTGTCTCTTTTGCATGGGCTATTTTATGGAAGCCGACGTTTAATTTTGATGTCGACTTTTTAAATTTGAGTTTACGTATTGTCGGTTTTATTTTTACCTTCTTTAGCTTAAGTGCCTTAATTGCACTCAACGTCAATGATTATCTGTATTACCCTTCGGGCGGTTTAATCGGAGACATCCTAGCGCAGAGCATGTTGGGCTTTTTTAGCTTATTGGCCGTTAACCTTATTTTGCTTACTTTTTTAATCTCTGGAACAACCTTATTATTCGGATTTTCTTGGATACGTTTAATTGATGGTATCGGTGAGCACACTTTAAATGCCATTGAGTGGTTAGGAAACTTACCTGAGACGATTAAACAAATGAAACAGCAGCGCTCAGAAGGTGATCAAGACCGGTTAGCTGAAAAATACCAATTACAACAACAGAAGTTAGAGAAAAAACAACAAAAGCAAGCTATCAAAGAGCAGAAAAAATTAGCGGCACTTAGCGAGAGAGATACAGATGAAGAAGAGGTTGAAAATATTGATTTTTCAGGTGTTCAGAATGATATAGAACGAGATAATAATTTGTTTATGGGCACTTCTTTTGTAAATGAGAATGATCATGAGTCAGTAGATTTAAGTATTGATAATATTGATTGGCAAGATGATCGCCTCTCGGAACAAGAGGCAGTAAGTGAATCACCTTTAGCCAGTAAACCATTATCAACCAGTCAACCTAAGCAACAATCGCAGATGCCGGCAAAGGCAAAAGTTGATTTCTCTCATCTACCAGAGCATGCACGTCCGCAGGAACGCTTTGTGGTTGATAAAGATATCGCACCTTTACCAAGTATTGAATTATTAGATAGACCCGATAAAAAGATTAATCCTATTTCCCAACAAGAATTGGATATAGCTGCGCGTTTAGTTGAAGCAAAATTACTTGAATTTAAAATTAAAGCGGATGTAGTGAATGTTTTACCTGGGCCTGTGATCACGCGTTTTGAACTGGATTTAGCACCCGGTATGAAAGTCAGTACGGTCAGTAGTTTAGAAAAAGATTTAGCGCGGGCTTTGTCTGCAATGAGTGTGCGAGTGGTAGATCAAATCCCAGGTAAGTCCGTGATTGCATTGGAGCTGCCAAATCGACACCGTGAAATTGTTTATATATCTGAGGTGTTAGATTGTACTAAATTTAATGAAAGTAAATCATCATTGACCATGGTACTAGGTGCAGATATTTCTGGTTTACCTGTGGTGGTGGACTTAGCTAAAATGCCACACCTTTTAGTGGCGGGTACGACGGGTTCTGGTAAATCGGTTGGGGTTAACTGTATGTTAGTCAGTTTATTGTATAAATCTTCTCCAGAAGATCTACGCATGATCTTGATTGACCCTAAAATGCTTGAGCTAAATGTGTATGAAGGTATTCCTCACTTATTAACTGAAGTTGTTACTGATATGAAAGATGCCGCTAATGCATTGCGTTGGTGTGTCGGTGAAATGGAACGTCGTTATAAACTTTTAGCTGAAATCGGTGTCCGTAATCTAGCGGGATATAATACCGCGATTAGAAAAGCAAAAGCTGCAGGTGAGCCTATTTTAGATCCATTATGGAAACCTGGTGATAGCATGGCAGAAAGTGCACCGGAACTAGAAAAATTGCCTGCTATCGTAGTTGTAGTGGATGAGTTTGCCGATATGATGATGATTGTGGGCAAAAAATGTGAAGAGTTAATTACGCGTATAGCACAAAAAGCCCGTGCAGCAGGTATACACTTAATTTTAGCAACACAACGACCATCGGTTGATGTTATCACTGGTTTGATTAAAGCCAACATTCCAACTCGAATTGCTTTCCAAGTGTCGAGTAAAATTGACTCTCGAACCATTTTAGGTCAGCAAGGCGCTGAAACCTTATTAGGTCATGGTGATATGCTATATATGCCACCGGGTGTGGGTGTACCAACACGTGTTCATGGTGCTTTTGTAGATGACCATGAAGTGCATAAAGTAGTTGCTGACTGGAAAAAACGTGGTCAACCAAATTATGTACAAGAGATTCTAGCCGGAGATGCGGATTTAGATATGCTATTACCGGGTGAGCAAGCCGAAGGAGAGGATGAAATTGACCCATTATTTGATGAGGTAGTTAATTTTATAACTGAAACACGTAAAGTGTCTATTTCAAGTATTCAACGTCGATTCCGTATTGGTTATAACCGTTCGGCTCGTCTTGTTGATCAATTACAAGCGCAAGGTGTTATTAGTGCGCCGTCAGGGGCTAATAGTAATCGTGAAGTACTAGCTCCTGCTCCCATTAAGGATTAACATGAAAAAAATATTATTTATTACAGTATGTCTGATTAGCTCTATGTTTCAACTTGCTTCAGCACAAACAGATAGCGAACTATTACAACAAAAACTGGCTAAATTTACGACTATTGATGCTGACTTTGTGCAACAGGTGATCAATCCAAAAGGGGAAGTGATCCAAAAGAGTTTGGGAACATTAGCTATTGCACGTCCAGGTAATTTTCATTGGCAAGTGACTCAACCCGATGAAGAATTGATTGTATCAGACGGCCAAGATATGTGGTTATATAGCCCGTTTATTGAGCAAGTCACTATCATGAATTTTTCAGATGCAATTGCAGGAACACCCTTTGCTTTGTTATCAGGAGCAGACTCTGCACAATGGGCTCAATTTAATGTGGTTAAAAAAGACCAACAATTTATTGTTAAAAGTAGCGATCCAAAAGCATCGACGAATACATTCATTTTTATCTTTAATAAAGCCGACAATATCAGTGAATTTGTTGTACAAGAATCACAGGGCCAAAAAAGTGTATTTACCCTGTCAAATAATAAAAACAACAGTACATTTGCGAAGGATTTTTTTGAATTTAAAATACCTAACGGTATTGAGATAGATGATCAACGCTAATGCAAGATTTATTTACTATTGATAATCAATTTAAACCCTTGGCCGCACGAATGCGGCCAACTAATTTTGACCAGTACATTGGCCAATCTCACCTCATCGCAAAAGATAAACCGCTGCGTAAAGCCTTAGAAGCTGGATTTGCTCATTCCATGATTTTATGGGGACCACCTGGTACCGGTAAAACCACCTTGGCTGAGTTAATTGCTGAATATTGTGATGCCCATGTGGAGCGGCTGTCTGCAGTTACATCTGGTATTAAAGAAATTCGTGCTGCTATCGATATTGCAAAACAAAACCAATCCGCTGGTCGACGTACATTATTATTTGTAGATGAAGTACATCGTTTTAATAAAAGTCAGCAAGATGCTTTTTTGCCTTATATTGAGGACGGAACATTTTTATTTATTGGTGCAACCACAGAAAATCCATCCTTTGAACTTAATAATGCTTTGTTGTCTCGTGCACGTGTTTATCTGTTAAAAAAATTATCACAACAAGAAATTATTGAAGTGATTGAGCAAGCTTGCGAAGCTGAACACGGCCTTGCTGCGCATAACATTGTATTCGCTGAAGGAGTATTAGATAAGCTTTCACAACTAGTGCAAGGGGATGCAAGAAAGGCACTCAATTATTTAGAGTTGCTTGCTGACATGGGACAACAAACAAAAGATAAATTGCTGATTGATACTGGTTTATTAATGGAAATAGCCGGTAGAGAAGGCGTTAGCTTTGATAAGCAAGGTGACCTTTTCTACGATCTCATTTCTGCATTTCACAAATCCGTGCGTGGCTCAGATCCCGATGCTGCTTTGTATTGGTATGCGCGCATGTTAGCAGGCGGTTGTGACCCTTTATACGTAGCACGACGTTTATTAGCGATTGCCTCTGAAGATATTGGCAACGCTGATCCTCGTGCAATGCAGGTGGCAATGTCTGCGTGGGATTGCTTTACCAGAATAGGCCCCAAAGAAGGGGAAAGAGCAATTGCACAAGCGGCTGTTTATTGCGCCTGTGCTGCTAAAAGTAATGCCGTTTATAGTGCTTTTGCTAAGGCTAAACAAGCCGTTGAAGCTTATCCCGATCTAGAGGTTCCTCATCATTTACGTAATGCGCCTACTGAATTAATGAAATCATTAAATTACGGTGAAGGTTATCGTTATGCTCATGACGAAGTGGGGGCTTATGCTGCCGGTGAAGTGTATTTACCGGAAGCTTTACAAGGCGTTGAGTTTTACCAACCTGTTGAACGTGGTCTAGAAATTAAAATTGCTGAAAAATTGCGCTATTTAAAAACTTGTGATCAACGCAGTGAAAAACAGCGTTATTAATAATGACCTTGTTAAGGCTCGGACTGAAACTGACATAATTAGAACTGATTTAATGTGAAACAGATTTAAGTGAATAAGTTTGATAAGTGCAAGGCGAATAATGAACAAGCATAGCTATTGCACTCAGTAAGTTGTTAACAAATAAGAGATGGATAAAAGTTATTATGAATAATTTATTGCTGAATATCGGCTTCGTGGCTTTTGGTGGTGCATTTGGCGCAACTTTCCGTTATTTAATTGGCATTGGCATGGTTAGTCTCTTTGGAAAAGGTTTTCCTTTTGCTACACTTACGGTCAATGTGATTGGCTCGCTGATAATGGGGTATATATTTCAGTTAGTTCAACAGGGAACAATTTCTACAACGCCGTGGTGGCCATTAATTGGCGTTGGTTTTTTAGGTGCATTAACAACTTTTTCCTCATTCTCATTGGACAGCTTATTGTTGATCCAACAGGGTGAGTTACTTAAGGCACTATTAAATGTGGTATTAAATGTAGTGGTATGCTTATTTGCAGCATATCTAGGTACTTTATTAGTTTTAAAAGGTTAGGAAATAACATGCTAGACGCAAAGTTTTTACGTAATGATATCGAACAAACTGCTGAGTTATTAAAAAAACGTGGTTTTGATTTAGAGGTTAGTTTACTTAGTGAATTAGAAGAAAAAAGAAAATCACTTCAAGTCTCTACTGAAAGCTTGCAATCAGAGCGTAATACGCGCTCAAAAGAGATTGGTCAAGCGGCAAAACGTGGTGAAGATATCAAACCATTACGTGAAGCGATGAATGAATTAGGTGAAGCTTTAGAAAAAGCAAAAGAAGAATTTTCTGTGGTCAGTGACCAACTTAAATCTATTTATGACATGATCCCGAATTTACCCCACGACTCTGCGCCGATCGGTAAAGACGAAAGTGAAAATGTAGAAGTGTTAACCTGGGGTACACCTAAGCAATATGATTTCGAAGTAAAAGATCATGTTGAATTAGGAGAAGCATTAGGCGGCTTAGATTTTAAATCAGCGGTTAAAATCTCGGGTTCTCGTTTTATTGTGATGCAAGGCCAAATAGCAAAATTACACCGTTCTTTAGCGCAATATATGCTTAATCTTCACACTAATGAACATGGTTATACAGAGATGTATGTACCTTACCTAGTAAATGCTGATAGCTTATACGGAACTGGGCAATTACCAAAATTTGGCGATGATTTATTTAACACAAATCCAGCGACTGAAGAAGGCATTGGCATGTCATTAATTCCAACAGCTGAAGTGCCATTAACAAATATGAGCCGTGATGTTATTTATGATGAAACTGATTTACCCATTAAAATGACTGCACATACACCTTGTTTCCGTAGCGAAGCAGGTTCTTATGGACGTGATACTCGTGGTTTAATTCGCCAGCACCAATTTGATAAAGTTGAAATGGTACAGTTAGTCCATCCAGAAAAAAGTTTTGATGCGTTAGAAGAGTTAACAGGCCATGCAGAGCAAGTTTTAAAGAATTTAGAATTGCCGTACCGTAAGGTTGTATTGTGTACTGGCGACATGGGTTTCAGCGCCACTAAAACTTACGATTTAGAAGTGTGGTTGCCAGCGCAAAATACCTACCGTGAAATTTCATCTTGTTCAAATGTTGGTGATTTCCAGGCGCGTCGTTTACAAGCAAGATTCCGTCGTACCGGTGCTAAAAAGCCTGAACTATTGCATACTCTTAATGGTTCTGGTTTAGCCGTTGGACGTACTTTGGTAGCGGTTTTAGAAAACTATCAATGTGCCGATGGCCGTATTGAGATCCCTGCGGTATTACAGCCTTACATGGGTGGTTTGACGCATATTGGTTAATCTAAAATAGGTTGCTCGATTACTTATTAAAAAGAAGCTTCGGCTTCTTTTTTGTTTTTGGCATTCTGCTAATTATTGAGTTAAGGCAGAGTAACAATAGAGTATTGACTAATAATAAGCTATTGAGGCTGAGTAAACACTGACATGCTGTGTTTAACAGCCATGAGTTCTCAGGTTGTTAGGGATTTTTTACTATGCCCGTTACCATTCTAAATTAGCTCTGCACTCTAGTTTGACTATTTGACTATTTGACTATTTGACATATTGAATAGTATTGGCGTCAATTTTTTATATCGAATATTAACTTTAAAAAACTAATTTATTTGCATTCAGATTAGCTAATATCTAGTTTACGGCTTATTTGGTTTACAGGTATCTAGCTTACAGATATCTAGTTAGCTATATTTTTATAGTTTAATTCTCATCATCATAATCGCTAAGTACTAAGTTAGCGGCTGCGAATGCCGCTGATTCTCTGATTTTTTCTGGTAAGGCTGTATCATTAGCAATTTGATCTAATGTTTTAATAGCACAGGTAATTGCTTTAGGAACATAGGCGGTGTCACCACTGCCGATCAGGTTTATTAATTGTTTAGTTTTATCACTGTATGGATACATTTTATCTTCCTAATTAATTGTTTATTATTAACAAGTGATAGGCAAAGTATCACTGATCAAATATCGCCGTAGCAATTTTTATTAGTTCATTTTAGCGGCTAGTTTTAGTAACTCGTTTGCAGCAATTATAACTAACTATCATCCGCAACAACTGATTTTAATCAATGTAGGCACCAGAATTCAATTATTAGTATCCAGTTATTAGTATTTAAATATTCGCACCCAGTTCAGTATTAGAACTTTGTCATTTTTGTTTAATATCGAAACGGGTAGATCTTTAGTTTTTTTACCCGTTGATCCTTTCGCTTATTGATATTTGTATATTGAATGGTAACGGGTATAAACAGGCTGAATACGCTATACGCTTAATGTTTACAGTAAATAAAACAACTGGTATTTGTTAATTCAGCGTCTGCTTGAATACTTAATCGTGTTTGCTCTGATAACTCGTTAACCCAAGTCACCACGGTACAGTAATTGTTACTTTGAAGTAATGTTGATAATAGTGATAAATTATCAGCAACTTTATTCGCGTCGATCATCAACATTCTGCTTTTATCAATGCCTGCGTTTTCGAAAAATTGAGTGTTAGGTTTTCCTGGAGGCGCTAGAAATAAAATCCAGCCCTGATCGCTGCCTTTTTGTATATGCTCTAGCAATGCTTGGTAATCATTTTGTTGGTATTGTACATTGACTAATGAACTTGAAGCTAAAGGGTTTTGATCGTAATCGTTTAATAAATAGGGAGTAGCTTGTGTTGTTTTAATTAATCTTGATAGCATTGGATTCACCTGTATAAATAAACACTGTATGTAAGAACAGTACTTGTGTTTAAACTTATGATCAAGCTTAATTTGTTAACTTTGCTTATTTTTTGTGTGGTTTGTTGGATTTTTAAACTGTTTTTGTAGAGAAACAGAAGAAGGTAGTACTTATGATGCTAATACAGTGGCGTTGTTATAAAGGGAGCTGGTGAAAGGAAAAATGAAAATAGTGATGAAAAAGAAAAGGCGATATGCATCTGCAAATCGCCTTTTAAATCTTATTAGTTTTCTAGTAGAGTATCTATTTTATTCTTAATGTTATTATTAAGTTATAGATTGATAACTTAATAAAGCACCTCAACTGTTTGGCTTACTAATTTAGCGTTAGCGATTGCTTGCTCTATATCTTGCCCTCGTGCAATAGCTACGCCCAAGCGACGACTTCCGTTAATATCAGGCTTTGCAAATAAACGCATTTGCGCACCTGGTACTTTGCCTAAAGCATCGGCTACGTTTGAAAACTTAATATCTTGAGAGGTGCCATTCCCTAAAATAACACTTGAAGCAGTGGCACCGTATTGTGTGATTGCTCCGATCGGTAATCCTAGTATCGCTCTTACATGTAAAGCAAACTCGGAAAGATCTTGAGAAATAAGTGTCACTAATCCTGTATCGTGTGGTCGGGGAGATACTTCACTAAAATAGACTTGATCGCCTTTTACAAAAAACTCCATACCAAATAAACCAAACCCACCTAATTCAGTCACCACTTTAGTTGCAATCTCTTGTGCTTGTTGTAGTGCTTTTTCTGACATAGCTTGTGGCTGCCATGACTCACGATAATCACCATCTTCTTGTCTATGGCCGATAGGCGCACAAAAATGAATACCATCAACAGCTCTTACTGTTAGGAGTGTGATTTCATAATCAAAGGGAACAAATCCTTCAATAATAATACGACCTTTACCAGTGCGGCCACCTTGTTGTGAATAAGTCCACGAGTGATCTAGGTCTGCATCTGTTTTCACAACACTCTGGCCTTTACCTGAACTACTCATTACAGGTTTAATAACACAAGGTTGTCCAATTTCTTTAACAGCCTGTAAAAATTCTTGCTTAGTATCAGCAAAAATATATGGTGAGGTTTTCACTGCTAATGTTTCAGCTGCTAAACGACGGATACCTTCTCTATCCATGGTTAATTTAGTCGCTCGTGCGGTAGGTACAACATTAAAACCTTGGCTTTCAAGATCTAATAATGTGTCCGTTGCAATTGCTTCAACTTCTGGAATGATAAGGTCAGGTGCTTCTAGGCGGATGATCTCAGCTAAACTTTTTCCATCTAACATGCTGACCACATGCGAACGATGTGCAACTTGCATAGCAGGGGCATTGGCGTAGCTATCTGCTGCAATAACTTCTACACCAAAGCGTTGTAATTCGATAGCGACCTCTTTACCGAGTTCTCCTGAGCCTAATAGTAAGGCTTTAGTGGCACTTTTGCTGGTTGCACTTCCTAAAATTGAAACTGTCATTTAATTCACTCTTATATGGATGAAAAGAAGGGGTTAAATCATATTTTCAACTCATGTATAAACACTGAGTCACGGTATTATATCCGTTAGGCTGGCAACTGTATGCGTAGAAGCTTTTAACTTCATAGCTTGTTGATTTTGGCATGCTGGATAATAACGGGTATAGTTAACCTCAGTTCTAGATAAGCAAAGCAATACAACACCTTTATTTTCGCGGATTTCTTCGTTAAATTATCTCTCAATAACCAGTTATTGCTTCAATAATTCGCCTGAACTACACAAAACTAACGGCACTGTATAGCCAAAAAATATAATCTTATGATTTTAAATATAATGCCGCTTTCATTAACCAGAATTGAGGTTAGTTAAAAAAAGCCCAGGTTTTAAACTGGGCAGTAAGATGTTGGAACGTTATAAAGTTTGTTCGCCACCAAAAATACCGATTAATGAAGGGACAAGTTGTTTAATCTCCCCGGTCATCAATATGAAATCAGCATCAAAGCGAGCAGCAAAATCATCTGCTTCAATATGTTCATTTTGTTCTTGTAATACATCAGAGAATTTAAGTCGTTTTAAAGCAAACTCTTCACCAATCACAAATGAAATGCTGTCGGACCAATTGAGTGCTAGTTTAGTTACAAATTTATCTGAGTTGATATGGTTTTTAATTTCTTCAGACAATAAATCTTGCTGCTTACAACGAATGATACCGCCGCCTTCTAAGGCTGAACAAAGTTCAGCTTCATCTTCTAGTTGGTAATGGGCTGGAATATTGCCTTCTAATATCCAATCAGTCATTACAACGTCAGTTTGATTTTGTAGCTGTACAGGTACAACAGGTAAGCTACCTAGGGTTTTTCTTAGTAAAGAAATGAGCTCTTCTGCTTTACGTGTACTTGAACAATCGACGTATAGCATATTTGTTTCATTATCTATCCACGCATAAGTCTGTGAAGTACGGCTAAATGCACGTGGTAATAATTGCATGACGATATCTTCTTTTAGACTGTCTTTTTCTTTTTTCTTTAATGCTCGGCCTTGTTCTAGCTCGATCGCTTCAACACGTTCATTTAATTGGTCTTTAATCACACCTGCAGGCAGCATTTTTTCTTCTTTTTTAAGACAGATTAAAATTTGCTTTTGATGAATGTGGGTAAACATACTACCGCTTTTCCCCATTGGAAATACCCAGCCTAATTTTGAAATATCTTGGCTTCCACAAGGTTTAAATTTAAATTCTTCTAGGTTTCTTTCTAGTGCATTTTCATCTTGTTCCATTGGACGAGTAAAACGATAAACTTGAAGGTTTTTGAAAAACATGGAATACACCTTAATGTATGGAAAATAAAAGAGAGCATGAGTGTAAATGATTTTACACTCAGCGGCAAAAGTTGCTGATGTTTTACTTTGACTGACTCGTCTTATTATTCATACTGCCTTTATTAGCAACCTCAGTCCTAGATAAGCAAAGCGATACAACATCGTCATTTCAGCGGATTTCTTCGTTAAATTATCTCTCAATAACCAGTTATTGCTTTAATAACTCGCCTTGAACTACGCAAAACTAACGGCACTGTATAGCCAAAAAATATAAACTTATGATTTTAAATATAATTCAACTTTCATTAACCAGCGTTGAGGTTAAGTAAGATACAGGTCGACATTTAACTAATTATTACCCATTACTTAGTATAAACTGTATTAATTTCCTTTTATTGGTATGCTAATACTTGTCTTGAGTTTATAAAGTGTGTTTCTAATCTTTATTTTAAATAAATTCGACATTTTATGTGGTGATTTTTATCTGGTGCTAATATAACGTCAATACTGATATCTACTATGACCCATAAGTTAATGTTTATTAAACTAATTTTCTAACCTATTTTGCAGCTTAATCAACTTTGTGTACTGCCTCGTTTTAGATAAAGTCGTAACTTACAATTATGTACTTTATAAGGATATAAAATGGGTAGCTATCTATAAAAGATACCTTATTAAAAATGGAATTTTAATGCGAACTATAATTGAGTACCAGCAATGGTAAAGTTACTGAATAAGAATTATTCTTTGAAAGCAGTAGTTTTGCTATTCAATCTCCTCCTTATCCCTATTACATTGGCTAATTCAAATTCACAGTTGGACGATCTCCCTAGTCTAGATTTTGATGACTTGATGGCTGCAGATATACAAACCACTTCGGCGATGAAACGTCTACAAAGTATGTCTGAAACGGCAGCTTCAATTTATGTGCTAACCAATAAAGAAATAGTGCAATCAGGTGTAACATCGGTAGCGCAAGCATTAACCCTCGTACCGGGTATGCAGGTTAGAAAAATTGATAATAATCAATGGGCAATTACTGCTCGAAGTGTTGCTGGTCGTTATTCAAGTAAATTGTTAGTAATGATTGATGGCCAAAGTATTTACAACCCTGGTTTTGCTGGTGTTTATTGGGAAGCATTAAATATTCCTTTATTTGATATTGAGCGTATAGAAGTAGTACGTGGACAAGGTGGGCTGTTATGGGGAAGTAATGCTACTAATGGCGTTGTCAATATTATTACTAAGCATAGTGTGGATACTCGAGATACAGTCGTGCAGTTAGCTAGCGGCTCGCACATCGACCATAAGGTTAATTTTAGGGTTGGAGGTGATCTCGCCAATTATAGTTCTTTTAGAGTGTTTGGTAGTGTTGAAGAAGCAGATAAATCAGGGCAAAGTCGTGAACTTGTTAACCCTAATGACCATAGCAAAAAGAAAACAATTGGAGGCCGAATTGATTTAAACTTAAATGATCATCTTTCTTTTTTAGCCCAAGTTGATTATACACATATCGAGCTAGGGCAAAATATCAAGCTAGCTGATTTAAATACTTATAAGTCCAATTTTGTAGAAGATGAATATTCACGTGATCATATACAATTAATGACAAGGCTAGAGCATCGACTTTCGGCCGATTCTAATCAAATGTTACAAGTATCAATTAGCTCTCAGCGAGGTAATCAAACTAATTATAAAGATGACTTTTTGATTACAGATATTGATTATCAAATGAACACATTGATTAATAATATACAATTTGATTGGGGGCTTAATTACCGTTATAACGACATTGCTGTAGACGATAGTGATTATGTTAAAAGTATCGATAATATTAATGCTTATCACCATTATGGTGGATTTGTTCAAGCACAATTCACATTGATACCCGAGACGCTTAAGTTAATTGTTGGCAACCGATCTGAAAAAAATAGTTTCACTGGTTGGGAGCATCAGCCAATGGCTCGTTTATTATGGACACCAGATTTAAATCATACTTTATGGACCGCAATTTCACAGGGAATACGTATTCCTTCTTTTGCTGAATACAATGAACGTTTATTGGTTTCATCCGCTTCCGGCGAATTACGGACAGAGCTGGTTGGTAATGCTAATATAGAAGGTGAAAAATCAGTTTCTAAAGAATTGGGTTATCGTTATAGCGCTAAATCTTGGTGGTTAGATGTTTCTTTGTTTCATACTAAAGCACGAAATGTCTTATCGGTTGATCCAAAAGTTAATTATCCCTTGATAAACCTTGATTTTGTATCTGGCGGTGAATTAACCTCCTATGGTGGAGAAGCGATTATTAAATGGCAGCCCTATGATAAATTAAGTACCGAACTAGGATATAGTTATAGTTCTAACAATTATTATTCATCGAAAGGTTTAATTCCTGCTTTAGGTGGCGATTTTTATTTACGTCAACTTATTGCAAAAACCTATTTTTCATTAACATCTACACACTCATTTTCAGCAATTTATCGCCTTGAAGGAGGCGATGCCTATGGCACAAAAGATTATGGCGCATTGGACTTAAGCTGGCATTGGCAAATATCGCCTACGGTGATGTTATCTGTTACTGGTAATAACTTGCTTTACGGTCAGCATTTAGAGCATGCTAATGGTGATGAACTATTCTCTATTGGTACCTACATCGAACCAAGCTATCTAGCTAAAATAACAGCAAAATTCTAGGCTAATGACATGTTGAGACTCACTAAACAGTTTGCTTTAACATTATTAACCTTGATGCTTATGCTATCAACATCTGCTTTTGCAACAACACGTGAAGATGCAATTAAATCCGGTTTTATTTATAATTTCGCTCGGTACTCTCAAGGTGAATGGTTTCATGAAACGACAGCGAAAAGTTATAACCTTTGTAGTTTTAGTTCTGACTTTGTAGAAGCGGCTAAACTTACACTTAAAGATTTAAGCGTGAGGCAAGTTCCTGTTGAGGTTCGTTTTTTAAGGTCTGATATTGAAGACATCAAGGGCTGTCATACCTTATTCATCTCAAAAAATGATATCGCTAAATGGAATGATATTATTATCAAGGATCTTATTCCCAATACCATGTTAGTGGGCGAATTTAATAATTTTATTTTATCTGGTGGTCATATCAATTTTTTTATCGTTGGCGGTAAAGTCCGTTTCGAAATCAATCCCAATAAATTAAAACAAGCAGGTATTAATATGAGTTCTAAAGTACTTCGCTTAGGTCGAATCTATAAAGGTCCATTATAATGCCGTTAAAACGCATATTGTTTAGATCATTGAAAGCGAAACTACTTGCGATGCTGATGTTGGTCGCTTTTTTTAGCACTATTTCAATTGCCGCTATGTTTACTATCTATGAACTCAATGCAGTGACCAAAGCGGAACAATCTAGGCTTAATTCAATCGCTAATATACTGGCACCAAATCTCACCGCAGCTTTGATTTTTGAAGATCAAGCAAGTGCGACAGAACAAATTAAATCTCTTCAGGGGCAAAGTAATATTGTTAGTGCCCAAGTAGAAGATATGAAAGGGAATGTTTTTGTTGCTGTTGTTGCAGAAAAGGACAATACAAAACAAATATTCACGGATTTAATGGTGGTTAAAACAACACTGCAGATGCAGGGTATTGACTATGGTGTATTGACGATAAAGGCCGATTACTCGCTAATTGAAGCGAGCTTATTATTTTTTAGTACTTTTTTATTGGTTATTTTAGTGCTCATTTTAGTGCTAAGCTTTATTTTGTCGTTATTTTTACGTAAAAGCCTGATTTATCCACTTATTCAGCTTGCTGCCGTGGCAGACAGGGTGACTAAAACCAGTAATTATAGTTTACGCTCACAGGTGTTATCGACTGATGAAGTAGGTAATTTAGCTTCTTGTTTTAATTTGATGTTAGAAACCATTGAACAACGCGATCACTCTCTGGAAGAAACTGTTCAGCAACGGACAACGGCTTTAAAAGTGGCAAATACCCAATTAACCACTCAGGCTTTCAGTGACCCTCTCTCTGGCCTGCCTAATCGACGTTATATACTAAATAAACTCGCTGACTTGATTGAACATAAAAAAGATAAAAAATTCGCCGTATTAGCATTAGATCTCGATGGTTTTAAAGAAATAAATGACACATTAGGTCACGATTACGGTGATTTATTATTGATTGCTGTGAGTAAATCTATTGCAAGTGTCTTAGGCACTGAAATACTCGCACGATTAGGGGGAGATGAATTTATTATCCTAGTGGAAAATATCATAAGTTTGTCTGATGTAGAGTCCATTTCTATCGATATTCATAATCATTTATCAAAAGGTTTTGTGATCAAAGGTAAGCATGTTTATGTCACCACGAGTATTGGTATTGCTGTTTTTCCTGAGCACGGTGATACGGTTGAGAATATCGTTAAATGTGCAGATCTAGCAATGTATAAGTCAAAGGCGGCGGGACGAAATTGTCATCACTTTTTTAATGCGAGCATGCTCGATGATGTGGTCAAAAAAAGAGAGTTGGTGGAAACCCTACGTCATAGTCTTAAAAACAATGAATTCGAACTTTACTACCAACCTATTGTAGATTTATCCACTAATAAGATCTGTAAAGCCGAAGCATTGATTCGTTGGCATCATCCTCTTCGAGGTTTAGTCTCGCCATTTGAGTTTATTCCCGTTGCAGAAGAGGTTGGTTTAATTACAGATATTGGCGAGTGGGTGGCCAGAACGGCAGCACGTGATCTTGCTGAATTTAAAAAACTTAATGTAGATACTGAGTTTCAGATCAGCATTAATGTTTCTCCTTTACAGTTTAAAGGTGACGGACAATGGATGAAAAATTGGTTCGAATATGTCGCTGACCTAGGCTTAAGTCATGACGCTATCATTGTTGAAATTACTGAAAACTTATTAATGGAAAGCGAAGAAAATATTCGTTATCAACTTACTTTACTAAGGGACCAAGGTGTTTCTATTGCAATAGACGACTTCGGTGTGGGTTACTCTTCTCTGTCTTATTTACAGAAGATGGATGTTGATATTTTGAAAATTGATAAGTCATTTGTGGATGATTTAGAAACAGAAAGTAATAGTCGTGATTTATGTAAAGTGATGATCATGTTAGCTCAGCAGTTAAATATTCAAGTTGTTGCTGAAGGTATTGAAAACGAACAACAAAAACAGTATCTACTTGAAGCTGGTTGTCAATTTGGTCAAGGTTATTTGTTCTCTAAACCCATGCCATTTTTGCAATTTCAAGAAAATTACTTTAGCCATCAATCGAGGCTTGATTTAGCAACAGTTAATCCTGCTATTGATGATACTGAATATAAAGTAGAATTAATGAAAAAAGCAATCTAAGTAATGAAAATTAAGCGTTATGCACTTCAATGTTGAATTCGCCACATGCCATCTTTTGCAGCTTGGTAAAATTAATGCGTCTTTTATAATTAATTGCTTATTCAAATAATTTACTGGTACTAACTTAGGCTCCAAATTCAATATTTTTTCTGCAAGTGACTGAAGCCTCCTATCTAATGCAATGTTTATTATTGTAAGCTATTCGTTTAAATATCAATTTGATGCTTTATGACACTTTATGTGTGATTGTCATATAAATGTCATAATATCTAGTGATAATGACATCATTTAGCACAGACAATAAATAGGTAAACCTAATGGCAAGTCGAATTTTAGTGGTTGAAGATGAGGTCGCGATCAGAGATATGTTGAGCTTTGTATTAGAACAACACGGTTATGAAACACTTGAAGCGGACAATTACCAAGCGGCACTTGACCATCTCCATGAACCATATCCTGATCTGATCTTATTAGATTGGATGTTCCCTGGCGGTAGTGGTATTCAATTACTAAAATTTTTAAAGCAAGATGAGATCCTGCGTCAAATTCCCGTGGTGATGTTAACTGCTCGTGGTGAAGAAGAAGATAAAGTGCGTGGCTTAGAAAATGGTGCCGATGATTATGTTACTAAGCCTTTTTCCCCAAAAGAACTGATGGCTCGTCTTAAGACTGTGATGCGACGTGTTAACCCTACTTCACTCGATGATACACTTAAAGTTGGTAAACTTAAGTTAGACCCTATATCGCATCGTGCAACATTAAGTGATGCACCATTAGATATGGGACCAACAGAATTTAAATTATTGCATTTCTTTATGACACATCCGGAACGTGTTTATAGTCGCGAGCAATTATTAAATAATGTGTGGGGGACCAATGTTTATGTTGAAGATCGCACCGTTGATGTACATATTCGTCGTTTACGTAAAGCGTTGTCAGATCATGATCATCTAGTTCAAACAGTCCGTGGAGCAGGGTATCGCTTTTCTACTCGCTCATAAAGGATAGATGTTAGCCTGTAAAACGGTTGCCTAAAAATACCATTATCTAAAAGTAGTATTATCTAAAAAAGACAATTCATTTATTACGGAGTCACTTAACAAGTGAGCCACCACCTTATATAGAGTGACGCATTTGAAAGTATATACATGGAAGCAGCTATTCTGGGCAATGTGCTTAGTTTATTTTCCGGTTTTAATCTTGGGACTATTAACAGGGTTTTTACTGGAATTTTTATTAGTGACCACAGTGTTACATATTGCCTGGCATTATTATTTTTTAAAAAAGTTAAATGATTGGTTATGGATCAGCAAAAGTACACGTTTACCACCCGGTAAGTCGGTGTGGGAACATGCTTACATTGGTATTCATAATATGCAGCAGCGCCACCGTAAACGCCGCAATAATTTAGCCAGTGTAATTAGTCGTTTCCGTGAAGGTTCTGAAGCATTACCTGATGCGGTGGTGGTATTTAAAAAAGACGGTGAAATCGTGTGGTGTAATCGACTTGCCCAATTTCAACTAGGCTTTAAGTGGCCCGATGATGCGGGAGAGAATATTACCAACTTAATTCGTCACCCTGATTTTGTAGAATATTTACGCAGTGATGCCTATAACGAGCCACTGGATTTAGTTTCCCCGATTAATAATGAAAAAGTATTAGAATTTAGGATCATGCCCTATGCCAAAAATCAGCGCTTATTGATTGTGCGTGATGTCACTAGTTATCGTCAAATGGATGAAAATAGACGTCATTTTGTCGCTAACGTTTCCCACGAACTTCGCACTCCACTTACCGTCTTGCAAGGCTATATTGAAATGCTAGCGATGAGCGCGCAAGATGACAAAATGCAATTAAAAACTATTCAAGTACTGGATCAGCAAACTGCACGTATGTGTGCATTAGTTGAACAATTGATGACGTTATCAAAGATAGAGGGTGCGGCGACCTTAGATTTCCATGAAAGTATTAATATGTCTGCTTTATTAACACAAGTTGAAAATGAAGCCGTTACATTGGGGCGTAAAAAATCGCAAACTGTCACTTTTAAAGTTGATCCTAAATTGTCGGTGGTTGGCGATGAAATGCAAGTACGTAGCGCGATAGCTAACTTAGTGTATAACGCCATTAATTATACGCCTGAGCATGGCACTATTAAAGTGATCTGGAAGCGAGTACAGGAAGGAGCTTATTTCTGCGTGATGGACACTGGTGATGGTATTGCTCCTGAACATATTTTACATTTAACCGAGCGTTTTTATCGAGTAGATGCTTCTAGATCCCGAGATACTGGTGGCTCTGGTTTAGGTTTGTCGATCGTAAAACATGCATTATCTCACTATGACAGCAAGTTACATATTGAAAGTCATGTTGGGGAAGGCAGTCAATTTTCCTTTATTATCCCAGACAACTATATTTGTTAAAACTATATTTGTTAAATAGTAACGTTATTTGTTGACCGATAACGTTACTTGTTGAGCAATAATGTTGTTAGGTGAACTTTATCATGCAGATTTAAGCTATCTTAGATTCAAAATTGAATTCATGATGTATTAAATTGCAGGCTCGTTAATTAATGCCTTTTTAGACTTTATATTTTGAACCAATACCTCTGAACTAATGTTTTATTAAAAGATGCATTGGTTCAAAATATTGACTCTACATGATTTTTTAATCGATATTGTTTGTAAAATCACTTGATTTATAGTCTTCATGTTTTGCTATAAGATAGCGCTACAGCTAAAACTGCTACCATTACTAATACAAACCAATTCATATAACCAGATTATATATTTGTATTGAACGCTGTATTGCTTTTTATTGATACTGAATGCTGTAAAAGGAAGAGTTTATGTTGCGAATATTTTATTGCTCGGTGATTCTCATTAGCGGCTTATTAACGACGTCTATTCAAGCTCAATCTTTGCCTGATCCCAACTTTAATGCACTATTAAAACAATTTAACCTGCCTGCCTTTACAAGGTATGTGTTTATTGATCCTACATTGAAATCAAGCTGTGACGATTATCAACCAACTACTCGTAAATGCGAGCAAGGACATTGGTTAGCTGTTAGCAATTTATCAACGGCTAATAAAATAGCGAAAGCAGGGGATCTATTTCTGTTACGTGAAGGACGTTTTAAACAAGCTTTACATGTCACTAAATCCGGGAATGCAAAGGCTTATATCGGGTTTAGTGCCTACAAAAATGAAAAAGTGACACTGTACAATGTTAATTCTATTGATCATGGGGAAGAGTATGGTGCGATATGGTTAGATGAAGTGTCATACATTGTAGTGAACGGAATTAGCGTCGATAAAAGTATTGGTTTTGGTCGTTTTTTAAATGCGCATCATAATATTTTCTCTAATAACAAGTTCACTGGTTCAAGTATTTATAATGATGGTCGAAGTGCTAGCAAACGCGGCGGTCTGTATGTCGCTTTTAGTCACCACAATCAAATCATCAATAACCTGTTTCAAAAAGGCACGGATCTATTATCACTAGTGCATGCAAATTATAACCGTGTACAAGGCAATACAATGAATCTAGCTGGCCATGATGTTTGGAATATTAAATGCGGTAGTTTCAATGTTATTCGAGATAATGTATTCAGTAATAAAAAGCAAAAATTAGGTGCGGTATTCGATTGCGAACAGGGCACCATGAATTGGCATGGTAATGGACGCTTTAAGCAGCAAAGTGCAGTCTTAGATGCAAGCCAATATAACCTTATTGAGCATAATGTGTTTAAAGATGCCGTACGTTATTATTCTGCAAGTGGAGGTAACGGGATCCAATATGCTGGTCAACATGGTTTGATCCGTTTTAATACTTTTTATCATACCAATGTAGGATTCAGCCTTGCTAGCTATCGACCAGAAGCAACCTATAACTATAGCAATCGCATTTATCACAATACTTTTCATGATAACTGGTGTGTTGGTATTGCCATTGGCAGTGAAATAGAAAAATTTACAGATAATCAGTTTATGAATAATATTCTTTGGAATAATCAAGGGCTAGGTGCAAGCCAGTGCAGTGATAATAATGCAAAACAAGTACTGTTTCGGCAAAAAGAGGGGGATGAATGGTTTGTTAATAACAATATCGGTAGTGACCTCAGTGATAAAGTGATTGGTTTGTGGGCAAATCCACGTGAGATGAGTGTGTATGACTTTGAAGGCAGCTTTATACCGGTTCGCTTCAAGGATACCTTAGCCAGAGATCCCTTGTTTGTTAATCAAAACCAGCATGATTATAGGTTATCTACGGACAGTCCAATGGTTGATACTGGCCTGCATCTAAGTAAAATCATAAGCACGACGGGCGAAGGTGATAGTTTTCAAGTACAAGATAGTCAGTTCTTTTACGACGGAGTAGGGATTGCCAATGAAATAGGGGATCAAATTATGGTTCGCTCAGCTTCAATCAACACTAAAAAGCCACAAGTTGCAACGATTGTAAAAATTGATAGGCTGTCTAATAAGATATACCTAGATAAAAAAATAACTTGGAAAAAAGGCGACTTAATTTCTCTCGCTTATAATGGCCTAGCGCCGGACATTGGCGCGTTTGAATCAAAGTGATCTTTACTTTCATTATGCAGAACATTTGCTTATGAACATCCATTTGATTATCAGCAACCATCTGACTACCAAAAATAAAGGTTAAGTAACCAATGTTGGTTTATTTTATTAAGTCCAATTATTTTATAACTTGGATTCAGATCATAAGTGCATAAAGCGCCATATTACATACATCAATAAAAGTGAATACTATGAATAACCGTAAACTTGCTAATAAGCTGGATCAGTTTTTAGAAATACATCAATTTAAAGATTATTGTCCTAATGGCCTACAAATAGAGGGGCGTGAGCAAGTCAAAAAAGTGGTGACTGGCGTTACTGCGAATCAGGCGTTAATTGATGCGGCTATTGTGCATAATGCGGATGCGATTTTAGTGCATCACGGTTTTTTCTGGAAGGGTGAAGCACAACAAATTGTTGGCATGAAATATAATCGTATTAAAGCGCTGATAGAAAATGGTATTAATCTTTATGCCTACCATTTACCCTTAGATGTGCACCCTGAATTAGGCAACAATAAACAATTGGCCGAACTACTCAATATTATTGATAGGCGACCACTTGAACCTTGGGATAAACGCAGTGTAGGTCGAGTCGGAAAATTTGAAAATGCGATTACGCCACAAGCACTGGTTGAATCTATTACCCAACAGTTACAACGAGCACCCTTATGGATAGATGGTGGTAAACCTGAGATTAAAACTATTGCTTGGTGCACAGGTGGTGGACAGGATTACATTACTATTGCTGCAGAACAAGGGATTGATGCATTTATTAGCGGTGAGATATCTGAACGTACTACGCATATTGCTAAAGAAATGGGTATTCATTACTTTGCGGCGGGGCATCATGCAACTGAACGATATGGAGTAAAAGCTTTAGGTGAATGGTTAGCTGCAGAAATGGATCTTGATGTGATCTTTATAGATATTGATAATCCTGTTTAATATTCACTTATTTTGCTTAAATATGCGAAAAAAGTGTTTCAAAAATTGAAACTTAGTGTGCTTTTACTTTATTATGCCAAGCATGCTTACCCGTTATTATTCAATATCTAAAAACCAGCAAGCTGAGAGTTGAAAAGATTCTAGGCATGAAGGTTAAAGACTGACGAGTATAAATACAATTCGATAATTCATTTAGGGAAAAAAAATGACAACATATAACATTGCTTTACTAGCAGGTGACGGTATCGGTCCTGAAGTAATGAAAGAAGCAGTAAAAGTTTTGAAGTTAGTTGAACAGCGTAATGCAGATGTTAACTTTGAATTAAACGACGTATTATTTGGTGCCGCTGCTTATTTTGCTACTGGTAAAGCATTCCCTGAAGAAACTAAAGCAGCTTGTGACAAAGCTGATGCAATTCTAAAAGGAACCATCGGTTTAAATCACGAAGACTCTAAAAAGATTCCTGTAGACGAACAACCTGAACGTGGTGCTTTATTGCCGTTACGTCGTCGTTACAATACCTATGCTAACTTCCGTCCTGTTTATTTACCAAAAGGGCTGGCTCACTTCTCTCCGCTTAAAGCCTCTGTTGTTGGTGAAGGCATCGACATCATGTTAATTCGTGAGCTAGTAGGTGGTTTGTACTTTGGCGAAAAAGAAACAGGTATTGATGCACAAGGCCGTCGTTATGTGCGTGAAGTATTAGAATACGATGAAGATCAAATCCGTCAAATCGTTCGTGTTGGTTTTGAAGTTTCAATGAAACGTAAAAAAGTGATGCACAATATCCATAAATCAAACGTTCTAAAATCAAGTGTTCTATGGAATGAAATCGTAGAAGAAGAAAGCAAAAATTTCCCTGAAGTGGAAGTTATCAACATTTTAGTTGATGCTGCAGCGACATACTTATGTTTAAAACCAACTATGTTTGACGTAATGGTAATGGAAAACATGTTTGGTGATATTTTAAGTGACCAAGGTGGTGGTATTTTAGGTTCTTTAGGCCTAATGCCTTCTGCTTGTAAAGGTCCTGAAAAATCTTACTACGAACCATCACATGGTTCTGCGCCAGATATCGCTGGTAAAGGTATTGCAAATCCATACTCAATGATCGGTTCTGTGGCGTTAATGTTAGAGATGAGCTTTGGTATGGAAAAAGAAGCTAAAAACCTTTGGAATGCGATGCAAAGCGTATTTGAAAATGGTTACTCAACTTCAGACCTATCTAAGCCAGGTGAAGCAAACTTAGTTAGTACTGCTGAGTTTGGTGATATGGTATGTGAAGAATTGGCGAAAATGCCTGTATAATCATTTTCACAAGTGATTAAATAATTTTAAACCACGTTTTATAACGTGGTTTTTTTTTGGAGAAAGACCATGGCATTAAAGCCAACTATTTTTAAAATGAACATTAATGTGTCTAATTTAGATCAAGATGTTTATGAAACTATTCCGTTAACTATTGCACAACACCCATCGGAAACAACGGAACGCATGGTGACACGTATTCTTGCATTTGTGCTTAATAACCAAGAGTTTTTAAGTTTTACTAAAGGCTTAAGTGAGGCCGATGACCCAGATATTTGGGCTAAAAATTATAGTGATGAATTTTTGTTATGGGTCGATGTGGGTGAACCAGGTTTTGAACGTATTAAAAAAGCCTGTCGTCAGGCTAAAAGCGTAAAGATTTATACTTTTAACACTAAATCTAATGTGTGGTGGAAGCAATCGCTGAAAGATTTCAGCAAGATCAATGCGCAAGTCTATCAATTTGACTTTGAACAAATTCAAAGCTTTGCTTCTCTGGTTGAACGTACTATGGACTTTAGTATTACCCTTACCGACAATGTATTTTATATTGCCGCTGACAAAGGCAGTTGTGAAGTAAACTTAACCACCTTAAAAGGTGAGTAGTGCGGGCTAACCCAATATACTTGCAGGCACCACTGATAACATTTTTGAAGTAATAGCTACTCTAATAAGTCTGTAATTAAATATTGGGTAAGGGATCCATTAATTAAAGGCCGAAATAGCATTAAATAGTTGATTCCTTTTGCAGCCTTTCAATATAAAAGAAGCAACTTAAGCAACAAGATTGTGCCGCTATTTAGTGGAATGGGTATTACATAGGTATAAACATTGCACACTAAGATGGACAGCGTATAATCCGCACTTCTTTAAAATTAACACTGTCCTGAATCCAAGAGTGGTACCCATGAAATTTATCGTTAAGCTTTTTCCTGAAATTATGATGAAAAGTAAACCTGTGCGTAAGCGCTTCAGCAAAATGTTACAGGGCAATATCCGTAACGTACTGACTCGTCATGATGAAGATATTAAAGTGATACTCGAATGGGATAAAATTATCGTTCGTAGTGAAAATGACGATCCTGATAATAAAGCAAAGGTCATTCACTACTTAAAAAGTACGCCAGGTATTGCGTTTTTCTTGGAAGTGACTGAATCTACTTATACTGATATTCATGACATATACGAGCAAACAAAAGCGTGTTTTGGCGATAGTCTTGCGGGTAAAACCTTCTGTGTTCGTGCAAAACGTATTGGTACCCATGACTTTGGATCAAATGAAGTTGAACGTTATGTCGGTGGTGGTTTAAATCAACATACTGAAGCACTTGCTGTTAAATTAAAAAATCCAGATGTGACGGTTAATATCGAAATCAATCAAGATAAATTATTTATGGTTGACCAACGCCATCAAGGTTTAGGTGGTTTCCCACTAGGAACGCAAGAATCAGTGTTGTCGCTTATTTCCGGTGGATTTGATTCTGGCGTATCTAGTTACAAATTATTGAAACGTGGCTCTCGTGTACATTACTGTTTCTTTAATTTAGGCGGTGCAGCTCATGAAATTGGTGTGAAGCAAGTCGCTTATCATTTATGGGAGCGTTTTGGTGCTTCTCATCGTGTGAAATTTGTTTCTGTACCTTTTGAGCCTGTTGTTGCTGAAATCCTAGAAAAAGTGGATAACGGCCAAATGGGTGTTGTACTGAAACGTATGATGATGCGTGCTGCACGTAAAGTGGCTGATAATTTAGCAATTGAAGGATTGGTAACAGGTGAAGCATTAGGTCAGGTTTCTAGTCAAACACTACGTAATTTATCAGTGATTGACCAAGTGACCGATATGCTGATCTTACGTCCACTAGTTGCAACCGATAAACAAGAGATCATTGATTGTGCACGTGAAATTGGTACTGCAGAAATTTCTGAAACGATTCCTGAGTACTGTGGTGTTATCTCTCAGCGCCCAACAGTTAAAGCGGTAATGAGTAAGATTGAGAATGAAGAAGCTAACTTTGATATGTCATTAATTGATAAAGTTGTCGCTGAAGCACAGACTCTCGATATTAAAGACATTGCAACGGCAGCAAAAGAACAAGTTACTGAAGTCGAATCGGTATCAGGTTTCTCTACTAATGATATTGTGTTAGATATTCGATCTGCGGATGAACAAGAAGACAAACCATTACAGTTAGATGGGGTTGAAGTACAACATCTTCCTTTCTTTAAACTAGGTAGCCAATTTGAAACACTTGCTCAAGATAAAACCTATTTACTGTATTGTGACCGTGGTGTGATGAGTCAATTACAGGCTTTGTATTTGAAAGAAGCTGGTTTCAATAATGTGAAAGTGTATCGTCCTTAACTTTTTACAATGTCATATAAAACGTTATCTAAACTGCGCTGTATTATTCTTTGTTTTGAAATAATTTGATTAGATGGTGAATGTATTAAATACGGCCAATTAAGTGCCGTATTTTTAGCCATCCACACTGTTTATTCACAATTTTGTCTATAAATAATAGGCCTTTACACTGATTCATCGTATGCTGAAATTACTTCATAAGCGCGATTAAAGGATATTAATATGCCAAATTCAATTGATAGTTATAAACTGATCACAGGTAAAGATGATGCTGAGTTTTGCAGTCGGATCACTAAAGTATTAAGTGAAGGTTATGAGTTATACGGTTCACCAACCATGACCTTTAACGGTGAGCATGTTGTTGTGGGCCAGGCTGTAATTAAAAGACCATCACAACTGGTGTAAGTGAGTTAATTACTTACTGCTTTATTGAGTCGATAAATATGTTTGCTTATCTTATTGTCTATATTGCTACTTATGTTGCTGATATATATTACCAGTCTAAATAGCAGCTCAATACCTGCATCATATTCAAATAAAGCCTGCTCCTGCAGGCTCTTTTGTATATAGCTATACCTCATAACCATACCTCATAACCATACCTTACAAATATGCCTTCTAACCATAGTCTTAAACTTTTACCTTTCATTCATTAGTTACTATGTCTTATTTATTTATGCTCTACTTTTGTAGTGTTAGCTATTTTAATCAGCTATTTTCCTAATAGACCATTGTTGTAAAAGACCGAGATACTCATGTAAAGCTACTTGTGATTTGTATAACTGATAAGCCGATGGAATATAATTATAAGCGGGTAGACTATGTGAGTTTTCTTTAGCAAGATACATCGCCGGTGCGGCTATTGGATATTGATTATAATGGCTGAATAAAGCCATGGCTCTGGGCATATGTGTTGCAGAGGTTACTAGCGCTGCTTTTTTACCTTGTATCAGCGTAGACATTTGTTGCGCTTCTTGATGTGTGTCCTTACTGCTATCTAATCGTATGATTCTTTGTTCAGGTATTGCAAATGTTAAAGCCAGTGTTTGTAACAATTGTGCATGACTCTGTGTATCTCCAAAGCCAGAGCCCGAAACGACAATAATGGCATTTGGGTTCGCATAGTAAAGTCGTAATGCTTCACTAAAACGACTTAATGCCGTTGCGGAAAGTTGTCCTGTGATCGGTAAGTTTTTATCATTTATACCCGATGAACCGAGTACTAAAATATAATCCAAAGATTGCTCTGCAACCAGCAGCGGAGGATATTGGCGCTCTAAAGGTTTTGCTAAGTGATAAGCACTTGGCAATAAGCTGAACACAAAGAGAATGATAAAACTAAATAACGCGAGGACTTTAGCTAATAGCTGACGTCGACTAAAAAAAAGTAATAATAAACTGACTAATAATAGTGATAAAGAGAAGGGTAGTGGCATTAATAATCCCCCTATCCATTTTTTTAATATAAATAACATGTTTGACCTTTATTGAATCTTATAATTTCTTTTCAAAACACAATGCATCTTGACCATCAGCGTAATAAGCTAGTTTGATAGTAAACTGCACATAACCTATTTTCTGATATAACCTAATCGCATTACTATTACTTACCTTCACTTCTAAGCTAATCAAATGGCGCTGGTGCTGCAGTGCAACTTGCTCTAGCTGGCGCATCAGTTTTTCACCACAGCCTTGGCCGTGAAAGTCAGGGTGAACTGCTAGTGAATATAAACGAGCCTTGAGGCTTCCTTTACGATAAAGCAATAATCCGTATGCGCTTATTATATTATTTTTTAGCTGCATAATAAGGTCACAGTGTCCCTGTTGTATAAAATAATGAAAATTTCTACGGCTAAGCTGATCATAATTAAAATTTAAATTTTCGATGTCTAGTAAGCGTTTAATATCTTCTATTTTGGCCTTACGATACTGCATATTTAACTTTCCTTATTAATCCTTTAGGTTCAGAATCGGCTCAATTATATAGAAGAGGAACTTTTGTGGATAACTTTATTGTAGTCGTTGATAAAATAGAAGATTGGCAACCGTTTTTCCCTACTGAACAAGTGGTGACAACTGATAGTTACTTATTTGATCAACAATACCAAAATGCTAAAAATCTTAGGGTTTTAAACTTATCAAGAAAGTATAAGTATTTGTCTCATGGGTACTATTGTAGCCTTTTAGCGGAAGCGAGAAACCATAAGGTATTACCCAATTTAAAAACAATTAATGATCTCAGTAAAAAGAGTTTATACATTAATGATCTCGATGCGTTACAACAGATCACTACCAATATAAGTAGTAAATTTCTTAAGGTAGAAGGTGGCATTAAGAAATTAAGCTTTAAAGTTTATTTCAGTAAGT
This sequence comes from Vibrio sp. 1-Bac 57, assembly GCF_037546855.1. Lineage (NCBI taxonomy): Bacteria > Pseudomonadati > Pseudomonadota > Gammaproteobacteria > Vibrionales > Vibrionaceae > Vibrio > Vibrio sp. 1-Bac 57. The sequence goes on from NZ_JALAAC010000004.1 coordinate 97,056, forward strand.
CACAAATAAAAGGCTTCGATAAGCTTGCTCGTGAAATTTTTGAGTATTATCCATGTCCGATTTTAGAGGTGACATTAATACAAAGTACTATCTGGCAGATTGATTCTGTTGTGCCAGTTAATATCAAAGAACTTTCTGACCTTGAGCAAGACTTTTTTGCTAGTGCTTTAGAAAAGTACAGCAATAGAATATGGCGTACACCAAAAAAACAAAAAGCGTACCTTTATGACCTGGCTATTTTAGTTAATCCTGAAGAAAAACTGCCACCTAGTGACAAAATAGCTATTGAAAAGTTTATGGAGTCCTGTGAAAGACACGCTGTCTATTCAGAGTTAATTACCAAAAAGGACTTTTCTAAAATAAATGAATTTGATGGATTATTTATCCGAGAAACAACCTCGATTAGTAACCATACTTATAAGTTTTCAAAAGTGGCTGCCTCAGAAGGGATTGTTGTACTGGATGATCCCAACTCAATTTTAAAATGTACAAATAAAATTTTTATGTCTAATTTATTAGACCGTTTAAAACTGCCAGGTATTCCAGGACGATTTGTCTCAAGTGCTAAAGCATCAGTATTAAATGCACTCATTAAAGAATTTGGTTTTCCGCTGGTGGTGAAGATCCCTGATGGATCTTTTAGTATAGGCGTAAAAAAAGTCGATGATGTTGATGAATTGAAAGTTGTGCTGGAACAGATGCTGAAAAAAAGTGACTTGATCCTGGTACAAAAATTCCTATATACAAAATACGATTGGCGAGTAGGTGTATTAGGTGGCCAAGGTTTGTTTGCTTGTAAGTACTTTATGAGTGAAAATCATTGGCAGATATATAATCATGAAAAAGATAAAGACAGCGACCAATTTAGTGGCGACTCTGTTACTTTACCTTTTGAAGATGTACCAGAAAAAGTTAAAAAGGTTGCAATAGCCGCTGCTAATGGCGTTGGACTCGGATTGTATGGCGTTGATTTAAAAGAAGATGAACAAGGTAATGTGTACGTTGTTGAAGTAAATGATAACCCTAGTATCGACCATCAAGTCGAAGATGATTTTTTAGGTGATAAGTTGTATGATCGTATTATTACTTGGTTCATTGAGCAGATGAAATCTAAAAAATAACATTAATTTATGATAAGAGGCAGTTGTATTGATAATACAGCTGCCTATTTTTTTATGGCCATTTTTTTATGCCTGCTTTTTATGTTTGCATGATAAGTAATAAGTAATAAGTAATAAGTGCAATTTTTATGGAAAATGCTGTTAATTCAAATAAGTTACGTTAATTTGGCTAAATAAAGGCAACTTTAAGAATCTCCTTTCCTTTAACAAAAAACCAATAAAAATGAGAATATAGTTTAGTGATTGATCATAATTTTGACCCTATAGCACAGAAATTTATTAATAATATTTATGGAAGCGATAAAGGTGCAATCCGTAAAGAGGTTGTTTGGCGAGAGTTATTAACGTGCATAAAGCGATTAAATAAACCAAAATTACGCATTTTAGATGCAGGTGGCGGTTTTGGTTATTTCAGTCAAAAGCTAGCCGCTTTAGGTCATCAAGTGGTGTTGTGTGATATTTCTGGTGAGTTACTTACTATTGCTAAACAACAATTAGCGGATAAAGCCTATAAAAATAATGTAACCGTATTACATTGTGCGATTCAAGCTTTAAATGAACATGTCGAGGGACAGTTTGATTTGATCCTAAATCATGCAGTATTAGAGTGGTTAGCTGAACCTGAATTGACCTTACATAGTTTATTAAACTGGCTAAATGACGATGGCTTAGTATCCTTGATGTTTTATAACAAAGAAGCGCAGCGTTTCTTTAATTTAATCTCGGGTAATTTGAGTTTTGTTGAGTTAGGCATGCCACGAAAAAAGGTAGTGCGCTTATCACCGATCAATCCTTTATTTGAAGCCGATGTACTTGATTGGCTTAAACAAGCAAACATGTCTGTCATTAAAAAAACCGGCGTTCGCGTTTTACATGATTATATGAAATCTGCAGATTTTTCTGAACATAATTTTGAACAGTTATTGGCAATGGAAATGAAGTATTGTCAACGCGAACCTTATGCGTCATTAGGACGTTATACCCACTTTACCATTACTAGGAGTCCTAATGAAACGGTACCATTTTAGAATAAGCATCAGTTACCAAGAATTTGAAAAATTATATCGAGTTCCTAATACTGTAGTGAAAGTACGTAGCGAACAAGGTGCAATGTTGCAATTACCTGCGATGCGTTTTGTCCCTTTTTTTACTCAGCTAGGTGTGCGCGGATATTTTGAGTTACAGTTAAATGATGACAATAAATTTCAAAAGCTTATTTGTTTATATAATTAAGATAATACTACCGATTTATTTTGTGAGTTTTTGAGCGTTATCACTTGAATTTAAGGACTGTTTTAACAATGAATAATGTTATTTTAAGACCTCATAAATAATTGGGGTAGTATATTTTGATAGCTTATTACTTATTAATAAAAATAGTGATTTACGTAAGTGGATAGCATTTTAGCTTGAAACGCTTTTTATAGTGATATTATTGTTCAATGATAAAATGTTTATCAAACGTTCAAAAAGAAAAAATATCGGAATGCTCCTTTGTTATTATTATTTTGTGTCATAATTGAGTTTTTTGTTTTTATGATTAATTAAAACAGCTGCTTATAATTAATTTTTCGTTGCTTTATGGTTCGACAGTGCAATCTTTATTGATGTTATGATTTCTTTATTAACTAACTCATCTTTATTCTATTAACTTCTTGGTTATCTGTTTTTATTTTATGACTTTTTATTTGCCTCGTTATTATTTAAACTTCATTTAATTGTTATCGCAGTCATATTGTCAATGATCTTTGCCTTAAACTAGCTATTATGTAATAACAATAGAAATTACGCTTATCTTCAACGTGATAAGTTGATTTTTAATTAATAAAACTGTCATAATTGATAAATTCAAACATTAATGTTTTTTATATATAATAAAACTACGTAACCTACACTCGTTAGTCAGAATATGTGAGAGTAAGTTGATACTTTGGCTTTTAACTGTTTTAAAGTTGAATTAAGATCAAAGAGTTAAATTACTGACTTATGTATATTAAGCATTGAATAACTTGTAAGGCTCTGGAATGAAAAAAGTGTTAACAGTCTTCGGTACACGCCCCGAAGCAATAAAAATGGCGCCTTTGGTTCATGAGCTTGCGGCACAGCCCGGAATTGATAGTAAAGTCTGTGTTACCGCGCAGCATAGGGAAATGCTTGACCAAGTCTTGCAGTTGTTTAACATTAGCCCCGATTATGATTTAAATATTATGAAGCCCGGGCAAGATTTATTCGATGTAACCGAAAATATATTGAATGGTCTCAAGCAGGTACTGGATGACTTCAAACCTGATGTTGTACTTGTTCATGGCGATACAACGACCACTTTCTCTGCCTCATTAGCTGCTTTTTATAAGCAAATTGATATTGGTCACGTAGAAGCAGGGTTACGTACCGGTGATTTATATTCTCCTTGGCCTGAAGAAGCAAATCGAAGATTGACTGGAGTGTTAACCCGCTATCATTTCGCCCCCACCGACTTATCAAAATCCAACTTACTTAGAGAACACGTCCCCAAGGAACATGTTGTTGTGACGGGTAATACTGTTATTGATGCCTTGTTATGGGTTAAACAAAAATTAGAATTGGATACTGGCTTACAGACTTCTTTGGCTGAGCAATTTCCCTTTTTGGATAGTAATAAAAGAATGATCTTGGTGACGGGACATCGTCGAGAAAGTTTTGGTGGTGGATTTGAACGTATTTGTGAAGCACTAGCGAATATTGCGAAAGCACAACCCGATGTGCAGATTGTTTACCCAATGCATATGAATCCTAATGTAAGAGAGCCGGTTAATCGTCTATTGAGTACATTAAATAATGTATTTTTAATTGAACCTCAAGATTATTTACCTTTCGTTTATCTTATGAACCGCTGTTACCTTATCATTACCGATTCCGGTGGTGTACAGGAAGAAGCTCCGTCTTTAGGTAAACCGGTTTTAGTGATGCGAGATACCACCGAAAGACCTGAAGCTATTGAAGCTGGCACGGTAAAATTAGTCGGCACGGACGTTCAACGTATTACTTCAGAAACCATTTTGTTATTAACGGATAATGAAAAATACCAAACAATGGCTAAATCGCATAACCCTTATGGTGATGGTTTTGCATGTGCTCGTATTGTTAAAGAATTATTAAAGGATTAAATAAAATATGCCATTCAAAACTGTATCTGTTATTGGTCTAGGTTATATTGGATTACCTACTGCTGCTGTGATTGCCTCTCGTGGTTTCGACGTAATAGGAGTTGATGTTAATGCCGATGCGGTTAATACCATTAATGCAGGTCAAATACATATCGTAGAGCCTGATTTAGACATAGTCGTTCGAAGTGTTGTCACCACTGGCAAGCTTCGAGCAACAACAACTGCTGAACCTGCAGATGTGTTTATGGTCGCTGTGCCAACCCCTTTCAAAGAAGACGCTTCGTCATCTCACTCTCCTGACTTATCTTATATTGAAGCCGCTGCAAATATGATTGCTCCGGTGCTCACTAAGGGTAATTTAGTTATTTTAGAATCAACTTCTCCTGTTGGGACCACTGAAAAGTTAGCGGGTTGGTTAAAGCTGGCTCGACCTGACTTAACTTTCCCTCAAGATAAAGGTGATGCAGCTGATATAAAAGTCGCGCATTGCCCTGAACGTGTTCTACCTGGACATGTATTAACTGAACTTGTTTCAAACGACCGCGTGATTGGTGGAATGTCTGACGCATGTAGCCAATTAGCGACACAATTGTATGAAACATTTGTGCGTGGTGAATGCATCGTTACTAATGCACGTACAGCTGAAATGGCAAAACTGACTGAGAATTCATTCCGCGATGTCAATATTGCCTTTGCTAATGAGCTTTCTGTTATTTGTGATAAGTTAAAAATCAATGTATGGGAGCTGGTGAAGCTAGCTAACCGCCACCCGCGAGTGAATATTCTTAATCCTGGACCGGGTGTTGGTGGGCATTGTATTGCTGTCGATCCTTGGTTTATTGTTGATAGCTGCCCTGAAGAAGCAAAAATAATTAAGCAAGCACGTTTAACTAATGACGCTAAGCCACATTATGTTGTGGATCAGATATGTAAAGCAGCAGATGAATTCAAACGCCCTGTTATTGCTTGTTTAGGATTAGCTTTTAAAGCAGATATTGATGACCTGCGAGAAAGTCCTGCGTTAGAAATTGTTAAGGACCTCGTTGCTAAAGGGTTAGGTGATATTATTGCTGTTGAGCCTAATATCAAGCAACTTCCCGCTTCTTTGTCAGAATCTGGTGTGACACTTTCTTCCTTGAGCGATGCTTTAGACAAAGCAAATGTTGTCGTCGTTTTAGTGGACCATAAACAATTTAAAGCAACAGATCGCACTCAGTTCGCAACAAAAGTGGTGATAGATACACGCGGTATTATTTAATTTGTGCATTAAAACGGTTTGTAAGTTGAAATAATACCTATATATAACTACTTTTATTGCTTCAACTTATCGAGAAATGTTTTTTAAAGGGAAGTAAATGCCTGTTCAACACAATGTTAAAGATAATAGTGCGCACGCCTATTCAGCATTATACCGTTGCATTGATTTTGTCATTATCCAATTAACCCTGTTCTTAATTGTTCACTTTAAAGATGAACAATTAACAGATACTTATTTGGTGGTTGGCTTAATCGCCTCACTTGGTTTTGCATTTTCTGCTGAAAGCCAAATGCTCTATCGTAGCTGGCGAGTGGGGGAGTTCTCTCGTATCACCAGTTATACTTTTTTATCCTGGGTAGCAGGTGTTTTTAGCGTTGTTATCTTTCTATTCTTTAGTAAAACCAGTGTGGATATCTCCCGAGTTATTATTGCCACTTGGATCATCATCAACTGTTTTGCTCTTGCGGGTTGGCGAATTCTTTTTTACGTGTTTTTATTCAAACGAAGACGAGCCGGTTTTTACACTAAGAAAGTCGCTATTTTTGGTTTAACATCTTCTGGGGAATTATTAGCTGATGAGCTAATTAATAAACCTGAAACAGGGTTCACTTTGCAGGGTTTTTATGATGACCGAGCCGACCATCGTTCTCCCACCAAGCACAATGACTGTTTATTAGGTAATATAAGCCAAGGATTAGCATCAGCGCAGGCCGGAGAGATTGATGTGATTTATATTGCTCTGCCTCTGGCCGCTCAAAAACGCATTGAGGAGTTGCTTCGGTCATTAGGTGATACGACTGTTGATGTATTTTTAGTGCCTGACTTTTTCACTTTTAATTTAATTAATTCGCGCTTATCTAATGTCGGTTCGATTCAAACCATCAGTGTCTATGAGTCACCAATGACAGGGCCTGCAAGTTTAATTAAACGTATTGAAGATGTGGTCGGAGCAGCATTGATTTTATCTGTGATTGCGATACCGATGTTAATCATTGCGCTGCTTATCAAAAAAGATTCCCCAGGACCGGTTTTTTTCAAGCAAATGCGTTACGGTTTAGACGGTCGCCCCATTAATGTATGGAAGTTTCGTTCTATGAACTCGATGGATAACGGTTCTTTTGTGCAACAAGCGGTAAAAGGGGATCCTCGTGTCACCAAGTTAGGGCATTTTTTACGTAGAACATCGCTGGATGAATTACCACAGTTTATTAATGTGCTATCCGGTAGTATGTCATTAGTTGGACCTCGTCCGCATGCCGTTGCTCATAATGAAGAATATAGAAAGTTAGTTGATTTTTATATGTTACGTCATATCGTCAAACCAGGTATAACGGGTTGGGCGCAAATTAATGGATGGCGTGGTGAAACGGATACATTAGATAAAATGGAAAAGCGCGTTGAGTTCGATTTAGAATATATTAGAACTTGGTCTATTAGCTTTGATATAAAAATTATTTTTATAACGATTTTCAAAGGTTTTGTGAATAAAAACGCCTATTAAATTTCACACTGATTGTCGACTATTAGTTATCGCTAGTACTTACCGCTATTGCTTGCCGTTAATAGTTAGCGTTTTTTGTATACGAACACTGCTATCAGTAAAAGATTACCTGGCTTATAAAACCAGCTAATCTTTTGCTCGCCTAGCTTGGGTTATTCTTCAAATAGATTTTTATCTATGATCAGATCTCTTGGTAAACTATTTTTAATGCGATTATCGAGTGATTTACCCAAGCCAATAATATAGCCTTGATAATTCAATAATACTTCACCTTTGCTATTTTTAGTATCGATATCATGGATATCTCTACCTTGAAAGTATTCCCGTGCTTGATGCGGTAAGAGGCTAACCGATGACGTTGTTTGTTGGCCATAACAGGTGGCGAATTCATGAGTACATTTGAAGCCTGATTTTCGTCCCTTGCCAAATTGCTCAGCAATTTTTATTCCTAATCTAGAAAAACGTAACTCATTTATCAAAGGAACTATGTTTTCTGGAAATAACCAAAATTCATCATCTCGTTGGTATAAAACACCTTCTATTTCAGTGATACCAAATTGTTCCTGAAAATAGTTAAACAATTTTTCTTTAGTTACTACAGCTGCAGGCTGAAAAGGAAACTTACCTAAACGTTTATGCGCTTGAGGTGATTCAACATTGCCCGTTTTTTTAATGCTTGCGACAAAGAAACCCTCCGTATCATAAACTTGCGGCCATATATGTAAAAAACCTTGCTCTGTTACTGTTTTATCCGCACCTTTAAATAAATCTATTAATGATAAGAATTCAACTTGTTCAGGGTAGGTTTCTTGCAGGTACAAACAAACCTCTTGGTTTTCTTCTAGGCTTAAAGTACAGGTTGAATAGACCATTACTCCACCGGGCTTAAGCGCCTGAAATGCACTTTCAATGAGTGTTTTCTGGGTCCCTGAAATGCTTTCAATCGCACCTTGATTCCAGTTTTTCATTGCTTGTTTATCTTTTCGTATAGTACCTTCACCGGAGCAAGGGGCATCTAATAAAATAGCGTCAAAAGTGTTAGGTAACCATTGTCCAAATACGCTTGCATCAAAGTGTGTCAAAGCAACATTTTTAATACCACAACGCTGTATATTTGCGTGCAACATCTTGATCCTGCTTGATGAGTATTCATTAGCAATGATCAAGCCCTGATTATTCATTGAGGCTGCTAATTGTGTTGTTTTGGATCCAGGTGCGGCGGCTGCATCTAATAAAGTAGATTTTGCTGAACCTTGAAAATGGTGGGTAAGTGCTGACACCGGCATCATTGAACTTGCTTCTTGCACATAGAATAGACCTGCCAAATGCTCAGCACTATTACCTAAAGGGCATTGTTGCTCATCAAGTTCTATCCAAAATCCAGTTTTACACCAAGGGATAGGTGTTAATTGCCAATTTTTATTTTCAGCAATGACCAAAAAATCATCAACACTAATCTTAATCGTGTTAATGCGGATCGCTCGTCGTAAAGGGCGGCGGCAACTGGACACTAAATCCTCAACATTTAAATGAGAAGGTAAAATGGTGCTCATTTTGTCGATAAATGCTTGTGGTATAAACGTATTACTATCCATTTCAATCCTCAAAGAGTGCCCATTAATATCAATTCACTTACGTCACCGAACATTAGGTTACCGATCATTTTTATTGGCTAATAAAGTTAATACCTGTACTGCTCTCAATGCCAATAGCTATCTATTGGACAAGTGAATACCTTAACTTTTTCATCAGATAGACTGATCGCTTCTGTAAGCACAATGCTATAAAAATGTGCGCAAGATAACATAAAGTTAAATTAATTACCGTTGGGAATTTTCATTTTCCATTGTAACCACTCATCCTCTATTTCTATTTGCAGTTTAAAACTAGAGAAAGCATTGCTTGCTGGTTGTAATTTTTGGTCATCTGGTGTGCTCATATTAATGCCACCCTTAAGCAATGAAGACAGTGATGTTGATTTTAATGCTGCACCTGTAATACCAATGTCTAAGTTGAAACCAGAAGCCGGCCAAAATACGCTATTAGTACGGATTAAATGGGCATATTGAGGATATATGTTAATAATGATTTCAACACCCGATGCGTTGCTATTTAAACGTTTATCGATGACTTCCCCAATTTGTATTTGACGATGATAAACCGGACTTGAAATATCAGTAGAACCGGCATTATTCGCTAATAAAGTGATTGGCAGTCCGGTTTGATGCTGCGCTAATAAGGGTTCATTCGTTTCGCCCTTAAAGCTTGCCATTAAATTGCCTTTACCAGGTGATACATTAATAAATACACCACTGATTAGAGTGTCTAAGTTTTTAGTACCAGATAATGAAATATTACTGCGCACAATCCAGAATCGACTCCCTTGCTTAGCTATTTTATTAAAATATTGAGGCTCTATATCCAATGTGACAATGACTTTATTGTGCTTGTTAAGTTTAAGCTGATTGACTTCACCGACCACTAAACCTTGAAGTTTTACTTTATTACCCGCTTTTAGATCAAAGGCATCGTCATAGGTAAGCGTTAATTGTTTAGGAGGGTTGGTTGCTTGTTGGAAGCTATCAAATAAACGATATTGGCCAGTGCTCATTTTATTAGCGATCGCTTTTGAAGAAAGCTCAAGTGCTATACCGCCTGCAGCTATAGCTAACAAAGAGTCTGTATTGATATTGATACCGGAGAGGCTCGCATCGACCTTAATACCACTAATATTCCAAAATACGGTGCTATCTGAAATTAAATGTTTGAACTGAGGATTAATTTTAAGGCTAGTTTGCATTAAGCTTGAATCATGCAGTGCTAAGGCGCTTACTTCACCGACTTGTAATTTATGATAATAGACCGGAGAACCGACACTAACAGAAGGCAACTCTTTACTTAATAATGTGACATTAAGTGGCGAAGCAAATGCATTTTTACCAAGCTTAGCTGTCTCTTTAGATGAATATAAATAAAAAGTTTTATTAAACGGGGATGATTTATTATTCTTTGAAACTTGCTTCTCTGAGGCCTGCTTTTCTAGCACTCGCTGGCTATTATATAAGGTAATACCTCCTTGGATAATCTTTTGTATCGGTTTACTATTTAGTTCAAGCCCAGTTAAGGATGCTTTAAAATCTAGCCCACTTGATAAGTGAAATTTGCTTTGTTGGTTGATCAAATAAGTAAATTTATTTTGTATATTGAGTAACACTTTAATATGTTGGCTGTCTTTGCTCAATTTTAGTGTGCTTATTGTGCCAATTTTTAGGCCTTTATAAGTGACGGGGGCTCCTTCAGTCAAGCCATCAGCATTATCAGCGGTCAGTGTGACTGATGATAACTCGTTGTTTGAATCTTTATGTTGCGCTAATAAAAATTCCGATTGTGGCGTTTCTTGTTGGTACTGTTGACTGTGCGTAAAGCTAATATAATCACCGGTAATAACATTGCCTAGGTTTTCTATTTTAGAAAATGAAAGGGCGGTTTTTTCTACCCAAAATTGTGCGTTTTCGGTCATCATTTCGGCAAATGCAGGGTTAATCGTCGCTTCAGCTAAAAATAATTGACTATTGCTGTCGTAACGAATCTTATCTATTCGGCCAATACCATGCCCTTTAAATAAAATGCCAGCTCTGTTTGGTAAATTATGGGTGTCTTTTAATTTTAATAAAATAGACAAACCTTGTTCGCTGTCGTGAATATTATCAAATAACTGATATTGCTTATCAGCTTTCGGTGGCGAAGAAGAAGCCGGGCTATTAAAAGTAATGCCTCCCGCAATAAGTGCGGTTAAACTATCTAGTTTAAAATCGATACCTGCACGTGACAGGTTGGCATTTAAACCACTGATATTCCAGAAGCGACTTTGCTGCTTGATCAGGTGGCTATATTTACTTTCAATGAATATTTGAATATTGATAAATTGTCCTGACTTATCAATGCGAACGCGGGCGACTTCCCCAACCTGTATCTTTTTGTAGAAAATCGGTGTGCCCACATTGATTGATGCTGCATTTTTACTTTTAAGCGTCAGTAATAATGCATTATCAGGAATACTAATAGGTTGTTCATCAGTGGCATTAAATTCACTTTCAGGCTCGCCTTCACCGGGTAATATGTTTATATAACTGCCTGAAAATAAGGTATCTAAACCAGAAATCGATGTGAGTGAGGCTTTTGGGGAAACTAACCAAAATTGACTTTTCTTTTTTAATAAAAATACGGCATGAGATTCTATTTCTGCAATGACATTAACGCCATCTACTTTATCTAGCTCTACTTTCTTCACTGTCCCAACAATAACACCTTTATACCGTATTTTTGTTTTATCTACGATAATGCTGTCGGCACGCTTAAAGTGAATAGTGATTTGTTCATTTTTATGGGTAATATTTTGAAATAGAATCCAGACGCCTAATAGGGCTGCAATACAAGGCAAAAACCAAATCGGGGAAATTGAGCGTGACTTAGCAATAATAGCTTGGTCAGAGGGGTTATTTTGCATTGGTATTAGCATCCCATATTAAACGAGTATCAAAACTCTGCGCAGCAAATAAAGTGGTGATAACCACAACGGTAAATGAAGTAGCGGCGATACCTGGGTAAACAGATAAAAAATTTCCTTTATCGAAAACAGCTACCATGATTGATATAACAAATAGGTCCAATACTGACCAACGTCCTATCCAGTCGACTATTTTGAAAGCAAAAAGTTGTTTTTTAGGGGGGAACTGCCATTGAAAGTGCACCGCAAGTGAAATGAAAGAAAGTGCAACAATCTTTAAAATAGGTACTAGGATAGAGGCAATAAAAACAATAAGGGCAATGCCTATCATACCACTATTAAATAAGCTGATTATACCTGAAAAAATAGTATCAGGATAAAGTGTACTATTTTTTAGTAAATAGGTAATAGGGTATAGGTTGGCTGGAATGATAAAAACTATCGCGGTCAGCAACAAAGCCCACGTTTTTTGTTGGCTATGCTTAATGCGCACTGAGATTGGGCTACCGCAATAAGGGCAATGCGTTGTGTTAGCTGAAATTAAAGAGTCCATGGTGCAGACCTTACATAACTGCCTACCTTGTTGCATAGCGCTGATGCCGGGTTTTAGTAGATCACTCATTACGCAAATATTCCCAATATTTTGTATTACTGTATTCACAGAGCATAGACATGTTTAGTATCAGTAACGCCACAAAAAAATACAGCCCACTATTAAAATAGACATCTGCATAACTAATTAATTTAAATACCGCGACCATAAAGCTAACTAGATACACCTCTAACATTGACCAATGGAATAGAATACTTGTTAACTTAAGTACTGGGTTTAATAAAGAAGGGCGTTTGTTGAATACGACGCAGCCGCTACTAAAAGTAATACATAAAGTTAACAATACTGGTGCAACCACCGCACAAAATAACACCACAAAAGAGACGATAGGGGCAATATCAATCATCATAATTGCGCCCTGTAATAGATTAGCTTCTTCCGTAATACCTAATAAATGAATAGATATTAGGGGGGATGAAAAGGCTGGAATACAGATCAATAACGCTGTTATTGATAAGGCAAACAACTTATTCGCATTGACAGCTTTGTTTTTGTACAGAATGCGCTCGCAGCGTGGGCATTTTGCAACATAGCCAGCCGCTAAAGTTGGTTTTTGTGATACTAAGTCACAGTGACTGCAAATAATTGTCTGCATTGTTTATTATCAATAATTTAACATTCACGGAGAATAGCAAACTAATTTTAAGATGACAAAAGTTGCATTCTATTACAAATAGTTTTACTGTATATAAAACCATGTTTAATTAGTTATTAAAAGAGGCCACCGTGGCAGTCATCATTAAATACATAGTAGAAAGAAAAGGTGTTGAAAAAATGACCTTTACCAGTAAGAAAGAAGCGGATGCATACGATAAAATGCTCGATAGCGCTGATCAAATTGCATTGTTCTTAAGCCAGAGTCCAGTTTCATTGGATGATCAGCAACTGGAAGAGTTAGGGTTATATGTAGCAAGTAATAAAGATGTATTACAAAACCTATTCAAGGGGCAGTTGTTTGACCAAGAGACGATTGACAAAGCCGACGCATAAAAACAGATAGAATTTAAGGGAGTATTGATAAATTAACCTTCAATACCTTTTATTGTGCTCCTTAATACTCTAAAATACTTTCCTCAATTTTAACAAATACAAATGCTTTTTGGTTGGAAGCATCACTGTGAGGAATTAGCATGCCAATTATTACTCTTCCCGATGGAAATCAACGTCAATTTGACACTACTACTTCAATTATGGATATCGCAGCAGATATCGGCCCCGGTTTAGCGAAAGCTTGTATTGCAGGTCGCGTTAACGGACAACTTGTTGATGCTTGTGACCCTATTGAACACGATGCAGAAGTTTCAATCATCACCAATAAAGATGATGAAGGTTTAGAAATATTACGTCACTCTTGTGCTCATTTGTTAGGCCATGCAATTAAACAATTGTATCCACAAGCAAAAATGGCAATAGGACCAACCATTGATAATGGTTTTTACTATGATATTGATCTTGATGTAACCATTAATGATGAAGAGTTAGCTAAAATTGAAAAACGCATGCAACAGTTAGTTAAAACTAACTATCAAGTTGTTAAAAAGAAAGTCAGCGTTGATGAAGCTATTGCTGTATTCACTGAACGTAATGAACCATACAAATTAGAAATTCTTGAAGGTATTGATAAAGACGATCGTCCTGGTTTATATCATCATGAAGAATATATCGATATGTGTCGTGGTCCTCACGTACCGATGATGAAATTTAGCCAATGGTTTAAATTGATGAAAGTATCAGGCGCATATTGGCGTGCTGACTCTGATAATAAAATGCTACAGCGTATCTACGGTACAGCTTGGGCAGACAAAAAACAGTTAAATGCTTATTTAAAACGTCTTGAAGAAGCTGCTAAGCGTGACCACCGCAAAATTGGTAAGCAGTTAGATCTTTATCATATGCAAGAAGAAGCGCCAGGAATGGTGTTCTGGCATCCAAATGGTTGGACTATCTTCCGCGAGCTTGAAAGTTACATTCGCGAACAGACCGTAGCTTTTGGTTACCAAGAAGTAAAAGCACCACAGATTCTAGATCGTTCTTTATGGGAAAAATCGGGTCATTGGGATAAATATAAAGATGGCATGTTCTGTACTTGTAGTGAAAACAGAGATTATGCAATCAAGCCAATGAACTGTCCTGGTCACGTACAAATCTTTAATCAAGGTTTAAAATCGTACCGTGATCTACCATTACGTTTATCTGAGTTTGGCTCATGTCACCGTAACGAGCCATCAGGTTCTTTGCATGGTTTAATGCGCGTACGTGGCTTTACACAAGATGATGCGCATATATTCTGTACAGAAGCTCAAATTCTTGAAGAAGTATCTGCTTGTATCAATATGGTATTCGAATGTTATAAAACATTTGGCTTTGAAGATATTGTGGTTAAATTATCTACTCGTCCTGAAAAACGTGTTGGTGATGATGCTACATGGGATAAATCTGAAGCGGCTTTAGCAAATGCATTAGATGAAAACGGTGTTAAGTTTGAGTACTTGCCAGGAGAAGGTGCTTTCTATGGTCCAAAAATAGAATTTACCTTGTATGATTGTTTAGGTCGTGCATGGCAATGTGGTACAATACAGTTAGATTTTTCAATGCCGGGTCGTTTAGACGCAACTTATGTTGGTGAAGATAACGAACGACATACACCAGTGATGATTCACCGTGCAATCCTTGGTTCTTTAGAGCGTTTCATTGGTATCTTAACTGAAGAGTATGCAGGCATTTACCCAACTTGGTTATCACCTCAACAGGTGGTTGTGATGAATATTACTGATAAACAGTCTGATTTTGTCACGGAAGTAGTAAATAAATTGAAAAAATCGGGTGTTAGAGCCATTTCGGACTTGAGAAATGAGAAAATAGGCTTTAAAATCCGCGAGCATACATTAAAGCGCGTTCCTTACTTATTAGTTGTGGGTGACCAAGAGGTCGAAGCAAATGAAGTTGCAGTAAGAACACGTAAGGGTGATGATCTTGGTAAAATGCAGGTTAATGATTTTGTTGACCATGTAAAACAAGAAATCATCGCACGATCATAAATCACTTGGAGGAATTTGTTATAAAAGGTGCAAAAAAAGCCCCGCAAACGGGCAATAAACATCGTTTAAACGATGAAATAACTGGTACTGAAGTACGTCTTTCTGATTCAGAAGGTAAGCCGGTAGGTATTGTTTCTTTAGAAGAAGCAAAAAACATGGCATTTGACGCAGATTTGGATCTAGTAGAAATTAGCCCAAATGCTGAGCCGCCAGTTTGTCGCATCATGAACTATGGCAAATTTCTCTTTGAAAAGAGTAAATCCGTTAAAGAACAACGGAAGAATCAGAAACAGGTTCAGTTGAAGGAAATAAAATTCCGTCCTGGGACTGATGATGGCGATTATCAGGTAAAACTACGCAGCCTGATACGCTTTCTTGAAGAGGGTAACAAAGCCAAAGTAACGCTACGTTTTCGTGGTCGTGAAATGGCGCATCAATCACTTGGGATGGAATTACTAAATCGCGTTAAAAACGATTTAGCTGAAATCTCAACTGTCGAATCCTTCCCTAAGCTGGAAGGTCGTCAAATGGTGATGGTACTTGGCCCTAAACGTGCTAGCTAAGGCATAAAGTAGTATTGATGTGCGAATGTGAGAATATTCGCACTATTTACTCGCCTTACTGGTTTAATTTAATATTTTAACAATGCGGAGTTCGCAATGCCTAAAATGAAATCTAACAAAGGTGCTGCAAAGCGCTTTAAAAAGACTGCTTCTGGTGGTTTTAAACGTAAGCAATCTCACTTACGTCATATCCTTACTAAGAAATCTACTAAACGTAAACGCCATCTACGTGCTCAAAGCATGGTAGCTAAAGTAGACGTACCTAGTATTAACAGAATGTTACCATTCGCTTAAGTAAGGAATATATAAAATGCCAAGAGTAAAACGCGGTGTACAAGCTCGTGCACGCCATAAAAAAGTCTTAAAACAAGCTAAAGGTTATTACGGAGCTCGTTCACGTGTTTATCGCGTAGCAGTTCAAGCAGTAACTAAAGCTGGTCAATACGCTTACCGCGACCGTCGTCAACGTAAACGTCAGTTCCGTCAACTATGGATTGCACGTATTAACGCTGCATCTCGTATTAGCGGATTATCTTACAGCCGTTTCATCAATGGTCTTAAAAAGGCTTCTGTTGAAATCGATCGTAAGATCCTAGCTGACATCGCTGTATTTGATAAAGCAACATTTGCTCATTTAGTAGACGTTGCAAAAAAAGCGCTAGCTTAATCATTATTGATTAACATAATTGAAGAAGGAGGCATTTTGTCTCCTTTTTTTTGATCTAAAATTCCTCCCCATCTTTCTCTACTTTGATTACATCATCTAAACCTTACCTTACTGGCAGATATGACTTTTACTTCAGTAACAATCTCAAGCTTTTATCTATGAGATTTATCTGCAATATTTGTAACGCAATGCCTTTTCTTTACAAAATTTAAAACCTGCAAGAGATGCGTTTTAACTAGCAAAATTGATTGGTTATTTAATGCAGTTACTATAAATGTCAATATCAATAAGGTTGTCATATAACTGTCACATAAGAGCAATATAATCGTCCACATCAATTATGTTGGAGATAGTAAATGGAACGTGATTTAGCGACCACGCTGCAAGCGAATAAAAAGCGAGTGGTTAAGGATAAGTTGGTTAAATATGGTGTAACAGGAGGCGGCACATTGGTGCTTGTCGCATTGTTATTAATTTTTGGGTATTTATTGTATGTCGTATTGCCTATTTTTGCACCCGTGAGTATCGAACAAACACAATCCTTTCAACGTCAAGATTCAACAAAAATTTATGCATTGGGTCTGGATGAGCAAAATGAAGTTAGCTACCAGCTTGATGAACAAGGTTTATTAAGCTTTTATTCATTGAGGAAAAATGATTTAGGCGAAAACTTACTACAGTACCAAGCCTTAACTAATACTCAGCATATTGCTAAAACAATGGCGTCTACGGGTATTTATGCAATCAGTAATGATCGAGGTGAAGTGAAGATTGTTAAACCAAGTTTTGTGACATCTTATCCCAAAGATAAACGCTTAATTACGCCTGAAGTTAGTTTCCCTCTTGGTGAAGATAATTTTATTGTTTCTGAAGATAAGCAAGCATTAACGCATTTAGCTTTTGAGATAAATCCTGAATATGCCGGTTTAGCTGCAGTACAAGGTAATGGCGAAGGGTTGTTTCTACTATTAACCGCTGAAGAAAATATGATGACCGATGAAACGGTTTGGGAGCAATCGTTATTTAAATTACCTTCATTTCCTCAACAAGTAGATCAATTACTATTAACACCTAATCTGAGCAAATTATTTGTACGTAGTGGTAATGATTTGTTGGTTTACGATGTTTCCGAAACTAACAATATACATATCACTGCGGCACTTAAAATCAATGCAAAAGGTAGTAATGTTAGTCATATGGCTTTACTAACCGGAGCTAGTTCATTGTTAGTCGCTAATGATAACGGTGTGATCAGCCAGTGGTTTGAAGTGTTAAGTGATAATAAACGTGAATTTACTTTCATTCGTGATTTTAAATCATCATCAGCGGTGACTAGTATTGTTCCTGAGTTTTTCCGTAAAGGTTTTTTAACCACGACAGCTTCCGGTGACTTATCTATTTTTCATACCACAGGCGAAACTGAGTTATTAACTGAGTCTATTACTGATGCAGGTAACTTAATCGTAGCTATCTCTCCGCGTGCGAATGCAATCCTCAGCGCAGATAGCAAGTCTATTACACTTTATCATGTTGAAAATGAACATCCTGAGATCACTTGGTCTGCATTATGGCAAGAAGTTTGGTATGAGGGATATCCTGAACCGCAATATGTGTGGCAGTCGACATCTGCAAGTGATGACTTTGAAGCAAAAATGAGTTTAGTACCGATTTCATTTGGTACCATCAAAGCAGCATTCTATGCCATGTTATTTGCTGTGCCCATTGGTATTTCAGCGGCTATTTACACTGCTTACTTTATGGCGCCAAGTATTAGAACTTATATCAAACCTACCGTAGAAATCATGGAAGCATTACCTACGGTTATTTTAGGGTTTTTAGCAGGCCTATGGTTAGCACCTATTGTTGAAAGCCAATTACCTGGGATCGTATTATTATTAATTACCTTACCTGCTAGCGTGTTAGTAGCAGCCCTGATTTGGTCGAATTTACCCAAGTCATTAAGCGATAAAATCAGCGAAGGTGTGTTACCGCTGGTCCTATTACCTATTTTGGTGGCTGCGGGTTATTTATCTATGTCCTTTAGCGATACGCTTGAATTATGGTTATTCAATGGTGATACGCGTATGTATTTGACCAATGAATTAGGCATTAATTTTGACCAACGTAACTCGCTTATTGTTGGTATTGCGATGGGGTTTGCAGTTATCCCAACCATTTTTTCGATTGCTGAGGATGCTATTTTTAGTGTACCAAAGAGTTTAACCATGGGGTCATTGGCGTTAGGAGCAACACGTTGGCAGACTCTTTCTAAAGTGGTTATTTTAACCGCTAGCCCAGGTATTTTTTCTGCGGTGATGATGGGTATGGGACGCGCAGTGGGTGAAACTATGATCGTACTAATGGCGACGGGTAATACCCCGATTATGGATTGGAACATCTTTGAAGGTATGCGTTCTTTATCAGCGAATATTGCTGTTGAAATGCCTGAATCTGAAGTGGGTAGTTCACATTACCGCGTCCTATTCCTAGCCGCATTTGTATTGTTCATCTTCACCTTCTTTTTCAACACCATTGCTGAGTTTGTTCGTCAGCGTTTGCGTGAAAAATATTCAAGCCTATAAATAGGAGTTAGTTATTATGGGTAAGTGGTTTAAATCAGGCACACCGTGGATTTGGATGACCGGTGGCGCTGTAAGTTTGAGTTTGATTGCAGTAATAGGGTTGTTCTTATTAATCGGATGGAGAGGATTAAGTTTCTTTTGGCCTGCTACTGTGTATGAGTTTGATATGCAAAATGAGCAAGGTCAAAAATCAGTATTAATAGGTGAAATATACGACACTGAAAGTGTACTAAAGCAACAGTTACTTGATGCAGGGGTGATCGGTCTTGAGAACGAAGGCGATTCTTTGCAACGCTTTTTGATTAAAATAGGTAACCGTGAGTATGTTGATTTGGATTTCCAATGGATATTGGAAACTATTATTAAAGATAAAAAAATTGCCAACGATATTGTTGTGTTTGAAAGAACCAAAAACGGTAATTTTTATGGATACCTTGACGCTATTAATGAGGGCGAGCAGAAGTTAAATATTGAAAAAAGTGGCTTGGTTGATGAGCTAAATAAGCGCATTGAACGTGCGCTTGAGTTTCGAGACAAAGAGCATGCGTTGCTGACTGGTGATATCGGGCGTATCAACTACGACTTAGATCGAATTCGCTTAAATAAACGTAAATTAGAGCTTGATGGTAGTCTAACACCACAAAAGGTTGCTGAATTTGCTGCTCAAAGTGATAGCTTACGCGCCGAGTACTTAGCATTAGAAAATGAGTTATTTGATTACCGAGATCAAGCTAAACGCGATAGTGTGGTAGTGAAAGATATGACTGGGCGTTTAGTAACGATGCCGTTATCTTATATCTTAGATTTCTATCAACCTAATGACATGAGCTTTATGCAGAAAGTAGGGCATTGGTTCCATCAGGTTTATAAGTTTGTAAGTAGCGACCCGCGTGAAGCTAATACAGAAGGTGGTGTTTTCCCTGCTATTTTTGGTACCGTATTCATGGTGATGTTAATGGCTGTGATCGTTACCCCATTTGGTGTGGTTGCTGCTATTTATCTGCATGAATATGCCGGCAAAAATAATATTACTAAATTTATTCGTATTGCTGTGATTAACTTAGCGGGGGTTCCGTCAATTGTTTACGGTGTATTTGGTTTAGGGTTCTTTGTGTATATCTTAGGTGGCAGTATTGACCAACTACTTTACCCAGAAGCATTACCAACACCTACTTTTGGTTCTCCTGGTGTATTGTGGTCAGCGTTAACTTTGGCTATTTTGACCTTACCCGTGGTAATTGTGTCAACTGAGGAAGGGCTAAGCCGCATCCCAAGTACACTACGCGAAGGTTCATTAGCATTAGGCGCAACCAAGTCGGAAACGTTATGGCGTATTGTTATTCCAATGGCGAGTCCTGCTATTATGACGGGACTGATCTTAGCCGTTGCTCGCGCCGCGGGTGAAGTAGCTCCTTTAATGTTGGTTGGTGTGGTGAAGATAGCGCCCACGTTACCTGTAGATGGCAATTTCCCATTCTTACACTTGGATAGAAAGTTCATGCACCTTGGTTTCCACATCTATGATGTTGGTTTCCAAAGTCCAAATGTAGAAGCGGCAAGACCACTGGTGTATGCCACTTCATTCTTATTAGTGACTGTGATTATTGGCTTAAATTTAGCGGCCATTTCAATCCGTAATAATTTACGTGAAAAATACCGCTCATTGGAGCATTAAAGATAGCAATACAATACGCAGCCAGCGTTGATAAGAGTCGCGCATGGCTGCACATAAACAATGACACATTTTAAAAACAGACACAGTCTTGTGTGTGAATAAAGATTAGGAAAGACAATGATTGATTTATCAAATTTAAATATAAAAGGTAATGATTTAAGTGCTTTAACCGCTGAAAATACAGCATTGGAGATTAAAAACTTAGATCTGTTTTACGGTGACAAACAAGCGTTACATAACGTATCGATGAAAATACCAAAGGGTAAAGTCACCGCATTTATTGGACCATCGGGTTGTGGTAAATCAACGTTATTACGTTGTATTAATCGCATGAATGACCTCGTAGAGATTTGTCGTGTAGACGGTAATATAGAGTTACAAGGCATCAATATTTATGATAAATCGGTAGATGTTGCATCTTTACGTCGTCGTATAGGCATGGTATTTCAGCGTCCTAATCCTTTTCCAAAGTCAATTTATGAGAATGTGGTATATGGCTTACGATTACAAGGGATAAACGATCGTCGTACACTGGATGAAGCCTGTGAAACATCACTGCGTGGTGCCGCTTTATGGAATGAAGTGAAAGATAGGCTACACGATAATGCCTTTGGTCTTTCTGGTGGGCAACAGCAACGTTTAGTGATTGCTCGTGCTATCGCAATTGGACCAGAGGTGTTGTTATTAGACGAACCTACCTCTGCCCTAGACCCTATCTCTACACTAACGATTGAAGAACTGATTACTGAGCTTAAGAAAAAATTTACCGTGGTGATTGTGACACATAACATGCAACAGGCGGCGCGTGTCTCGGATCAAACTGCCTTTATGTACATGGGTAAATTGATTGAATACTCAGATACGAATACATTGTTTACTTCACCAAAACAAAAACAGACAGAAGATTACATCACCGGTCGTTACGGTTAGATAAGGAAATAAAATGGAAAACTTAAACTTAAACCGTCATATTTCAGGACAATTTAATAGTGAACTGGAAAGTGTGCGTAACCAAGTTATGCAGATGGGTGGACTCATTGAACAACAGTTAGGCGATGCTTTATCAGCAATGGCGGATAATGATTTAGAGCTAGCGCGTAAAGTAATAGTTAAAGATAATGAAGTGAATCAATTTGAAACCAAAGTGGATCAAGATTGTTCACGAATCATTGCTAAGCGCCAGCCAGCCGCCAGTGATTTACGCTTAATACTGACCATTATGAAAACGATAACTGAGCTTGAAAGAGTGGGGGACAGTGTTGTTGCGATTGCTAAAATGGTCATTGAGAATCACGGTAAAAAAGTGCCTTCATTAATTGGGCTAGAGAACATGGGGCAGATTGTATTAAAAATGTTACATAATGCTTTAGATGCTTTTACTCGTTTAGATATTAATACTGCTATTGCCGTGCATAATGAAGACAAAAAAGTAAATCGTCAGTACGAGAGTATCCTACGTGAACTGATGACTTTTATGATGGAAGATCCGCGTTCTGTACCCTTTGTATTAAATGTATTAGCCTCTGCACGAGCCATCGAACGTATTGGTGATAGATGCCAAAATATCTGTGAGCAAATCGTGTACTTAGTAAAAGGGATTGACGTTCGACACGCAACAGAAGAAGAGATCAATTCATTGATTGAGTAAAGCTCGACAGATTCTCCCACAAGCGTTGCTATTTATAAAAGCGAAGTTGAATGTATTCAGCTTCGCTTTTATATTTCTGCTGCTTTTAAAATCGAGAAACCTTTTCAGCCCATGTGGCATCAGGTATACTGCGCGTTTTATTTACTGGAACCGTTACATGAAAGTTGCTGATTTTTCTTTTCACCTTCCTGAAGAATTGATTGCGCGTTACCCAACGCCGGAGCGTACTCATAGTCGCTTACTTTCATTACAGGCAAACGCGGGCGAATTAAGCCATTTAAACTTTACTGATATTATTGATTTAGTGAATGCTAATGATTTACTTATCTTTAACGATACACGGGTTATTCCAGCGCGTTTATTTGGTAGCAAGGAAACGGGCGGTAAAATTGAGGTGCTAGTGGAGCGGGTGTTAGATGAGAAGTCTTTTCTAGCCCATGTTCGTAGCTCAAAATCTCCTAAACCAGGTTGTCAGTTATTATTAGAAAATGACGTTAAGGCTGAAATGGTGCAGCGTCAAGGTCCATTATTTGAAATTAAAGTCCACAGCAGTGAGACGGTATTACAAATTTTAGAGCGTATTGGCCATATGCCTTTACCCCCTTACATCGATAGACCCGATGAAGATGCCGATAAAGAACGCTACCAAACGGTATATAATAAAAATCCCGGCGCTGTTGCTGCGCCTACTGCGGGATTGCACTTTGATCAAGCCATTTTAGATAAGTTAACGGCAAAAGGAACTGACTTTGCCTTTGTTACCTTGCACGTGGGGGCTGGGACTTTTCAGCCAGTTAAAGTTGATAATATACTCGATCATCAAATGCACAGCGAGTATGCAGAGGTATCGCAACAAGTTGTGGATAAAATTAATGCCACTAAAGCGGCGGGTGGCAGAGTGATTGCGGTTGGCACAACGTCGGTACGTTCCGTAGAAAGTGCTGCTAGTGTTACCTTAGCAAAAGGGCAGGCGCTTGCTCCTTTCTTTTCTGAAACCAGTATCTTTATCTATCCGGGTTATCAATTTCAAGTGGTTGACGCCATGATCACTAATTTCCACTTATCGGAATCAACTTTATTAATGTTGGTCAGTGCTTTCTGTGGCAAAGAAAATATAGATAAAGCTTATCAAACTGCGATTGAAAAAAAATACCGTTTCTTTAGTTACGGTGATGCGATGTTTTTAACTAAAAAAACTAACTAAAAATTAACTGAAAACTAATTAATAAAGCCTTAAAAAGAGATTTTTAAGCTATTAATCTAAAAAAGTAAGACATTAAAACTCAAATCAATGACTTAGATCAAAGGTCATGATTCAGTTCGTTTTAATAATTGTTCAATCAAAAATCAGACTGTTTCTCTGATAAGGAAAACCATGAAATATGAATTAATAACAACCGATGGTCGCGCTCGTCGTGGCCGTTTAACCTTTGAACGCGGTACTGTGGAAACACCTGCGTTTATGCCTGTTGGCACCTACGGTACGGTAAAAGGCATGACGCCTGAAGAAGTACATGAAACAGGCGCAGAAATATTGTTAGGCAATACATTCCACCTTTGGTTACGCCCAGGACAAGAAGTGATCCGTCAACACGGTGATTTACACGACTTTATGAATTGGAGTGGACCAATACTAACTGACTCAGGTGGTTTCCAAGTATTCAGCTTGGGTAAAATGCGTAAAATCAAAGAAGAAGGTGTTTACTTTAGAAGTCCTGTTAATGGTGACCAAGTATTTTTATCTCCGGAAGTTTCCATGGATATCCAGTATGACCTAGGTTCAGATATCGTCATGATCTTCGATGAATGTACTGCGTATCCTGCAACAGAGCAAGAAGCAGACGTGTCAATGAAGCTTTCTCTACGTTGGGCTGAACGTAGTCGTCAACGTTTTGATGAGTTACAAAACCCCAATGCATTGTTTGGTATTATCCAAGGTGGCTGTTTTGAGCACTTACGTGATGTGTCGTTAGATGGTTTAACTAAGATTGGCTTTGATGGTTATGCTATCGGGGGGCTAGCAGTCGGCGAGCCAAAAGATGATATGCACCGTATTTTAGAATACATTGCACCTAAGATCCCTGAAGATAAACCGCGTTATTTAATGGGCGTGGGTAAACCTGAGGATCTTGTAGAAGGTGTGCGTCGTGGTGTTGATATGTTTGATTGTGTAATGCCAACAAGAAATGCACGTAACGGTCACTTATTTACTACCGATGGTGTGATTAAAATTCGTAACGCAAAACACCGTGAAGATACTAGCCCACTAGATGCCGAGTGTGATTGTTACACTTGTAAAAACTATACGCGCGCTTATTTATATCATCTTGACAAGTGTGGAGAAATACTTGGAGCTCGTTTAAACACGATCCATAACTTACGTTATTACCAACGTTTGATGAAAGGTTTGCGTGATGCCATTTCAGCAGGTACATTAGACGAGTTTGTTGATATATTTTATAAGCGAATTGGAAAAGAAAAACCAGTTCTAAATAATTGATAACACAATACAATTACCATACTATTACATAGTTTAATTTTTATACAATAAAGGATATAACATGAGTTTATTTATCTCTCAAGCACATGCAGCAGCAGAAGGTTCGGCAGAAGGCGGCGGCATGCAAATGATTTTTATGTTAGTTGTTTTTGCAGCTATCTTCTACTTTATGATCTACCGCCCTCAAGCGCGTCGCACTAAAGAGCATAAAAACCTGATGGAAAGCATCAGCAAAAACGATGAAATACTAACATCTGGTGGCCTAATTGGTCGTGTTGTTAAAATCAGTGCTGAAAGTGAATACGTTCAAATAGAGTTAAATGAAAATAACACTATCGTAATCAAAAGAGATTTCATTTCAGCGGTACTGCCTAAAGGTACGCTTAAATCAATCTAAATAAGAAGGGCAGGTTATCCTGCCTTTTTTGTTCTCTTTACCTTTAGCATCAAATAAAGGACATTATTGTGTTAAACAAATACCCTCTTTGGAAATATTTACTACTTGGGTTTATCGTTTTATTTACTCTCGTTTATGCTGCACCCAATCTCTATGCAGAAGACCCTGCTGTACAAGTTTCTGCAACACGTGGTGCTAAAGTTGAACTATCTACTTTAGACAAAGTTCAAGATATTTTAAAACAAGTTAATATCTCACCTAAATCAACCGCATTAGAAAATGGTCAAATCTTAGTGCGTCTTTCTTCTAGTGAAGATCAATTAATTGCTCGTGAAACTATCAGCGCACAAATAGGCGATGGTTTTGTGACTGCATTAAATTTAGCCCCATCGACACCTGCTTGGTTAGAAGCGATTGGTGGTGGTCCTTTAAAACTCGGTCTTGACTTACGTGGCGGTGTACATTTCTTAATGGAAGTGGACATGGATGAAGCGATCAGTAAAGAACAAGATCAAATGGTACAAGACTTACGCGCTGAATTACGTGAGCAAAAAATACGTTTTCGTGGTATCGAAAAAGCATCTACTGAAACCGGCGTAATATTGCGTTTTACATCGCAACAGATTCTAGATAGTGCAATTGATTACTTAAAACCGATCAACCCAGGTTTCGTGTTTAGCGAAAAAGAAAATAACGGTGCTTTCTACTTAACTATTAGCATGACAGAACAAAAATTAAAGTCTGCAAAAGAAGATGCATTGCAACAGAATCTAAGCATTTTACGTAACCGTGTTAATGAGTTAGGGGTTGCAGAGCCGCTTGTTCAGCGTCAAGGTGTAGACCGCATTGTGGTTGAATTGCCGGGTATTCAAGATACGGCGCGTGCCAAAGAAATACTAGGTGCAACGGCAACGCTAGAATTCCATCCTGTTGATTCTGATACTGATTTATCGGATGCTTTGGCGGGTCGAATTCCAGCTTCTTCAGTTTTATATAAAGAGCGCGATGGCACTCCTGTTGTTATCAAGAAAAAAATTATCTTAACGGGTAATCACATTGTTGATGCTCAATCGAGTGCTGATGAATATGGACGTGCACAGGTAAATATTTCTTTAGACTCTAAAGGTGGCAGCAAAATGTCACGTTTTACTAAAGATAATATCGGTAAGCCGATGGCCACTTTATTTATTGAATATTTACCAACGGGTAAAAAGAAAGCCAATGGCAAATCAGAAACTAAAAAACGCATAGAAGTCGCTAACGTAGCCACTATTCAAGCGCAATTAGGACGTAGTTTCCGTATCACTGGTTTAGATAATACTGCTGAAGCGCATAACTTAGCGTTGTTATTACGTGCAGGTGCATTAACCGCTCCGATTCAAATCGTAGAAGAACGTACGATTGGTCCAAGCCTAGGTCAGCAAAATATCGATAATGGTATGAAAGCAATGATCTATGGGTTGTTAGCCGTGGTTATCTTTATGTTTATTTACTACCGTAAATTTGGTGCGGTTGCAAATACTGCATTGATACTTAATCTTGTGATGATTGTTGGTTTGATGTCGATGATCCCAGGGGCAACATTAACCTTGCCGGGTATTGCAGGTATTGTATTAACCATTGGTATGGCTGTTGATGCTAATGTACTTATTTTTGAACGTATTCGTGAAGAGTTACATGCTGGTAAGTCGGTTCAACGTGCTATTAATGAAGGTTATGCTAATGCATTCTCTACCATTGCGGATGCGAATATTACCACCTTTATTACCGCCGTTATTTTGTTTGCTGTAGGTACTGGCTCAATCAAAGGTTTTGCTGTGACACTGGCAATCGGTATCTTAACTTCAATGTTTACTTCTATCTTCGGTACCCGTGCAATTGTTAATGCACTATGGGGTGGCCGCAATGATATTAAAAAACTTTCAATCTAAGCAGGGTCAACTATGTTGGAATTAATTAAATCGAAGCAAACCATTCGCTTCATGAAATATGCAAAGCCTGCAACTTGGTTATCCATTTTATTAGTGGTTATCTCGGTAGGGTCATTAAGTATAAATTGGATAAATTGGGGATTAGATTTCACCGGTGGAACATTAATTGAGGTTGGCTTTCAACAACCTGCTAATTTAGAGGATGTACGTTTAACCTTAAGTGAAGCTGATTTTCCGGATGCTGTTGTACAGCATTTTGGTAGCAGCCATGAAGTGATGGTTCGTTTAGCACCACGTGAAGGTGTTAAAGGCCAAGTGATCGGTAATCAAGTGTTAAACGCACTAACAGCTGGTGATTTCGGTGATGTGGATATGCGTCGCATAGAGTTCGTTGGGCCAAATGTGGGTGATGAGCTGGCTGAGAATGGTGGTATTGCTATTATCATCGCACTTATCTGTATCATGTTATACGTGAGCATGCGTTTTGAATGGCGATTAGCGATGGGCTCTGTATTAGCCTTGGGACACGATATCATAATCACGTTAGGTGTTTTCTCGTTATTCCAAATTGAATTTGATCTAACAGTGTTAGCGGCTTTATTAGCTGTAATAGGTTACTCACTCAATGATACGATCGTAGTATTTGACCGTATTCGTGAAAACTTCAGACTCATTGCAACAGCAACACCTGAAGAGATCGTTGACCAATCTTTAACACAAACATTAAGCAGAACGATCATTACGTCTGGTACAACTATCTTCACACTGGTTTCACTGTTTGTTGTAGGTGGTGAATTGATTCATGGTTTTGCTACCGCATTGCTGATTGGTATTTTTGTAGGTACTTATTCTTCAATTTATGTGGCCAGTGCGTTAGCGATTAACCTTGGTATATCGCGTGAACACATGATCCCTGAAGTGATTGAAAAAGAAGGCGCTGATCAAGACGCTTTGATGTAATTGATTTTATAGCCCGTTTACATCAATTTAAAAAAGCACTGCAGCGCAGTGCTTTTTTGTATCCGTTAACTTGCTTTATATTATGGATTTATTGCATCGGGTTTATATAATTGGTTTTAAAAAAGATATGACAAACTAAAGCTATTATAAATAATGCCCTTATCAATAAACCTCTTATTAATAAAGTGCCGAGCAATAAAGGGCTACATAATAAAAGATAAAGTGCGTGAATATGGTGATAGCCTATTACCTATCTGTAACAAATTTAAGTCATCAGCCACTCTTTTATTGTAAATATATTGTCATCAATACACCTTATTCCGTGAAAAATAGTGATTATTTATTGAATATAATGGGTAAAACTTTACATTATCAATGATATGGTACACTCTTGAAAATCTTGTTTATAAGGGTTCAACGATGCGATTATCTTTTAATAAATGGGCTATTGTCCTGTCTTTTGCCACATTGACTGCGTGTTCAAACAATCAACATGAAAGTAAAAGTTATACTTTAGAAGCTACCGGTAACGGTAATTCAGTCTTTCCTCTCGCGACTCCGCTACAAATAACATACCAAGATGAAGTCAAATTATTACGTATTAATCAATTAATTGCCGACAAAGATAAAGTCGATGATAAGCAACGCGCTGCTTTATTGTATGAGCGCGGATTAATTTACGATCGAATGGGACTTAATGCGCATAGTCGTTATGATTTCACTCAATCGATTCAGATTGATCCAACCTTTGCTCAATCCTATAACTCATTAGGTGTTTACCTATTAATGGGTGAAGCCTATGACGAAGCTTTCGACGCGTTCGATTCAGCGATTGAACTATCCGATAAAATGCAATACAGCTACCTTCACCGAGCCATAGGTTTATCACTAGTGAATCGGTATGATGGTGCGCAGAAAGATATAGAGCATTTTTACGAGCTTGATAAAAGTGACCCTTATCGTTCATTGTGGCGTTATATTATTAATGCGCACGTGGATCAAAAGCTAGCGGAAGGGCAATTGAAGGAAGTACAACCGGAAGAAGAAGATAAGCGCTTTGCATGGGCGATTATTGATGTTATCAACGGCGATTTATCTGAAAAAGACTTTTTTGACAATATCGCAAATGGTGTAGAAACAAATGATGAGTTAGCACAGCGTTTATGTGAAGCTTATTATTACTTAGCACATTGGCATATGAATAATAATCACCTTAACAAAGGCATTTATTATTTAAAATTAAGCGTTGCAACCAATGTAAAAGATTTTATTGAGTATAAATATGGTTTGATTGACTTAAGCCACATTCAAGAAAAGCTACAGGCACAAGCGTTAAAAGCCATTGCTGTACAGCAGAATAATTCTGAGCAACCTTTATAGTCTGCTTTGAGGATTTAAAAAATCAGCTAGAGCATTGAAAAATATTAGATTATTGCCAATTATCTAGCTGAATAACTTTCTACTTATTTTTCTAATTAAGCTTTCTAATTCACTCATCAAGCAACTTTAGTTAATACTAGTTAAAGTTGCTTGAATACAGCTAATTCAGATACTTATTCTTACAGGTCATATAGTTTCTATCGACCTAAAGTATCTTTGAAATGTTGGTAATTAAACTCGTTTAACAGATCGATACGACCATCAACTCTTTGAAAATAAATACTTGGCATTTTTAAACCATTAAACCAGTTTAGTTTGACCATGGTGTAACCCGCACTGTCTTCAATATGTAGCTTTTGACCTATTTTTAAGGGTTGTTCAAACTGTGTTTCACAAAACTGATCACCCGCCAAACAAGAGCATGAACCAATCACATAATTGTATGCAGCACCTTGTGTTGCTTCTTTAATCGACGCAGGTTCGTTATAAATTAGTGTATCTAAACGATGCGCTTCGGTAGCACTATCAACGATGGCAGTTTTCTTGTCATTTTCAACAATATCAATCACACTCACCACTAAATCTGCAGTACGCGTAATAATGGCTTCACCTGGTTCAAGATAAACTTGTAAATCATGTTTTTTAGCGAAGTTTTTTAGCGCTAATCCTAGTTTTTCAATGGGGTAACCCGGGTAAGTAAAGAATATACCACCGCCTAAACTAAGCCATGAAAGCTTATCTAAGTAAGTTGAAAATGTGCTTGAGATATGGTCAAGGACAGCAATAAAGGCATCAGCATCTTTATTTTCGCAGTTCATATGAAACATAAACCCATCAACTTTATCGAGTACATCTACACTTAAAAGCTGTTGTTTAACGCCCAGACGAGAATAAGGGCGTGCTGGGTTGGCTAAATCTTGTCCTGCAACACTCATTTCGGGGTTGATACGTAAACCAAGCGATGCATTGTCTTTACAAGCTGTGTAATGCGCTTCAAGTTGTGATAACGAATTAAAAATGATCTTATCTGCAAGGGGTTTAACAGCTTCTATATCTGCAGCTGAATAACCCACGCTGTAGGCGTGCGTTTCACCACCAAAGGTTTCATGGCCTAACTTTACTTCGTAGGGGCCAGAACTAGTTGTTCCGTCTAAATAAGGTTTAATAGTATCGAAGGTACCCCAAGTAGAAAAACATTTTAAAGCCAGCACTAATTTAGCGCCTGATATTTCTTTCAACTGCTTCGCTTTTTCTAGGTTATTGATCAAAGCTTGTTCATTGATCATAAAGTAGGGCGTATTGAGGTGTTGCTGTTGTAACGACATGACGCTTTCTCGACGGGTAAGGTATTTAAAAAACAAAGGCGAAGTTTGAACTTCGCCTTGATAGATAAGTTAGTAACTGCAGTCTATTTGACCTCAAGCTCCATTACTTCCCAACTCAAACCAATTTTAGGCATTAATTCTAAGAAATGATCTGGGTTTAGTTGTTCAACGTTGTATAGACCTTTATCGCTCCATTTACCTTGGAAATAAAGTAAAGCGGCTGTGATAGCTGGCACACCAGTAGTGTACGAGATAGCTTGGTGTTCTACTTCATTATATGACTCTTTATGGTCACAAATGTTGTAAATAAAGACACTTTTAGCTACGCCATCTTTTTTACCGCGTAACCAAGTACCAATACAGGTTTTACCTGTGTAGCCAGGTGCTAGTGAGGTTGGGTCTGGTAATATTGCTTTTAATACTTTAAGCGGTTCAACAGTAATACCATCACAGGTTGTAACAGGTTTTGTATCTAATAAGCCGATAGTACGCATTACGTTGAAGAAGTTTAAGTAGCTGTCTGAAAAGCCCATCCAAAACTCAATACGTTTTGCTGGAATGAACTCTGCCATTGAACGTACTTCATCATGTGCCATAGAATAAACTTTTTGTTTACCGACAACTGGGAAATCAAATTCCATCATACGGCTATGGCAAGGAACTTGGTTCCACTCTCCATTTTCGTAGTAGAAAGAGTCACCTTGAATTTCTAACATATTTGTTTCAGGGTCAAAATTAGTTGCAAATTTTTGGCCATGGTCGCCTGCATTAACATCCATAACATCTATGCTATCGATTTCATCGAATAGGTGTTTATGAGCGTAAGTAGCAAATACACTTACTACACCTGGATCAAACCCAGCACCTAAAATACCTGTAATACCAGCTTCTTTGAAACGATCGGCAAAAGCCCATTGTGGATCGTATGCTTCAGGCACTTGTTGACCTGGGCTACAAAGATCAGTTGCAACAGACGTATCTAGATAAGCCGTTTTAGTCTGTACACATGCTTCCATGATCGCCACGTTCACCCATGGAGGACCTGCATTGATCACTAGATCGGGTTGTACTTGATTAATCAAAGTAATCAAGGCTGAAATATCGTCGGCATCAATCGCTACCGCGTTGATAGTTTTGTTGCTGTCTTTAAGATTATTACGACCTTTGATTGAGGTAATAATCTTTTCGCATTTAGAAATAGTGCGAGAGGCAATAGTAATATCGCCGAATACATCATTATTCTGTGCGCATTTGTGTGCTATCACCCATCCTACGCCACCGGCGCCAATTTGTAGTACAGACATTTTTTTAGTCCCTATTCATTAAATTTTTATTGCTTAGCTAACTACTACTTAACCTTAAGTTAGTGTTAGTAATCTCATGTGTGCTCTGTACTGCTTAATTAACAGTTAGCTAGTTTGTTGTTAACACAACTAACAAGCTAACTTTATTGTTAACCGTATGTAATTAGAACGGATTAACTACTTTTCTATTAACCTATTAACCTATTAACCTATTTACTTATTTTTTTATCTATATATTCATTTCTTGATAATCGCTTGCGCTGCGTTTTCTATTTTTACGATTAAGGTATCAAAATCATGCAAGGTTAAACAAGGGTTTAACAGTGTGAATTTTAACGCTAATTGCCCATTAACTTTTGTTTCAGCAATCACTGCTTCACCACTTGTTAATAGTTTCAAACGCAATTTTTGATGCACTTGATCAAATTCCAGATCAGTTAACTCACCCTGTATAACAGGCGATAAACGGAACAACACGGTTGATAATAGTGGTGTACAACATAATTCGAAGTGCTTATTTTGATCAATTTTTACTGCAACTTGCTGTGTTAAGTCTAATAAATAATCGTAAAACTCTCCGAGCTGTGTTGCTCCGACAGCCTTGAGCGTCATAAATAGCTTTAATGCATCAAAACGCTTTGTCGTTGCAATGCTTTTATCAACCAAATTAGGTAACTCATCACCTTCACGATTTAGATAATCTGCATGGTGCAACAAAGTATTAAAGTTAGCTTTATCTTTAATAAGCAGGGCACCACAACTGATTGTTTGGTAAAACAGTTTATGAAAGTCTACGCTAACAGAGTCGGCAGATTCAATACCTTTCAAGCGAGATTTATGTACTTGGCTAAGTTGTAGCGCTGCACCATAAGCACCATCGACATGCGACCAACAACCTGCTGTACGAGCAATTTCAACCACTGCTTGTAAATCATCAATTGCACCATGATCCGTCGTACCTGCCATTGCTACGACAGCAAAAGGTAATAAATCCTGTGCTTTTAATGCATCAATGGTTAGTTGTAATTCATTAACATCGATTTGGCCTTGCACATTGGTTTTTACTAACACCACACTGCGTTCGCCCAATCCCATTAATGATGCAGACTTTTGTACAGTAAAATGGCTTTTATCTGAACAGATGATACGCATTTTCTGTGCGTAATCAGGTAAACCATCCTGCTGGACATCATGTTTTGATTGCTGATAAGCAAACCAATCGCGAGCCAGTAGTAAACCCATTAAATTGCTTTGCGTGCCACCACTAGTGAATACACCATCTGCGCGTTTACCTAATTGGTAAGTTTTACACAACCAATCAACCATTTGCTGTTCAACAAAAGTAGCTGCGGGAGCTTGATCCCATGAGTCCATTGATTGATTTAATGCGGCAATAAAATGCTCTGCCACAATTGATGCAATCAACGGTGGAGTATGCAAATGTGCAATCGTATGAGGATGTTGCACTAATAGAGAATTTTTAGCGATCAATTCATTGGTGGTTGCTATTACTTCTTGCAAAGGAGCTGCTTGCGAAAAATCCACCGCATTAATCTGCTGTTTTAATAACGTAGGTTCGACACCTGAATATGCATTTTGTGAATGCTTAAACAAGGCATTGATTGCATCTTGTGTTTGCTGGGTCGCTTGCTCAAAAGCTTGGTTTTCACCAAGCTGAGCGAAATAATTTGACCAGTTATTAGCTTGGGTCATTATTGTGTTTCCACCGCAATTTTGATTGCTTTTGCCATTGTCGTTGCAACAAATTCTATTTGCGTTTCACTAATGATAAGTGGTGGCAAGAAACGTAATACCGCTCCACGACGGCCACCTTTTTCAATGATCAAACCTAACTCTAATGCTGCGCGTTGAATCGCAATTGCTAATGCTGGATCTGCTTCGACTTGACCCAAGCTATTTAATACACCCGGTTTAACTATTTCAATACCATTCATCAAACCACGTCCACGTACTTCACCAATTTGTGGAAAGTCAGCTTGAATTGCACGTAATGCTGCACGAAGTTGCTCACCACGTTGCAATGCATTGTGAGCTAGGTTATCACGTTGGATAATTTCTAATGTTTTTGCACCACTAGCCATCGCAAGTTGGTTGCCTCGGAAAGTACCTGTGTGCTCGCCTGCATTCCAACAGTCAAATTTTTCATTAAATAAAATGATCGACATTGGCATACCGCCGCCAATGGCTTTAGACAAGATAAGTACATCAGGTTCAATACCTGATTCTTCAAACGCAAAGTGGTCACCACTGCGGCCAATACCACATTGAATTTCGTCAAAAATCAATAAAATGCCATGTTCAGTTGCAATACGACGCAATTCTTGTAGCCATTTTTTGGGAGCGGGTAATACGCCACCTTCACCTTGAATTGGTTCAACGATGATGGCAGCAGGTTTAGTGATACCTGATTCATCATCACATAAGACAGATTCAAGATAACGAATGCTTTGCGCAGCGCCTTCCTCACCACCTAAACCAAATTTACAACGGAAGTTGTATGGGAAAGGCATAAAATGTACGTCTGACATTAATCCAGTGCGACGACTTTTAGAGCTTAAGTTACCCGTTAAAGATAAAGAACCATTAGTCATACCATGGTAAGCACCGTGAAATGAAATCATGGTATTACGCTTGGTGTATAACTTAGCTAGTTTGATAGCGGCTTCTACTGCATCAGCGCCAGATGGTCCACAAAATTGAATACGCGCTGTTTTAGCAAAGTTAGTCGGTAGAAATTGCATCACCGCTTTGATGAATGCATCTTTGCTAGGTGTTGTTAAATCCAATGTTTGGTAAGGCACACCGGCATTGATTTGGTTAATCAATACTTGGTTGATTTCACTGTGGTTGTAACCTAATGGTAATGCACCAGCGCCCGCTAAACAGTCTAGATATATTTGTCCTTTAGTATCCTCAATAATCGCACCACGGCCACTTTTGATAGCAATAGGCAAACGTCTAGGATATGAACGAACTTCAGATTCATAATGTTCTTGGCTTAATAACATTTCATCTGGTGTTAAGTCATACGGTGTTGTAATAACAGGGACTTCTAGTTCGTTTGTTAATTTGCACTCCGGTGCTAAATTAAGGACGTTTTGCATTATACGCTCCACTAATTGGAAATAAATAAAGTACGAAAATTGGTTTATCAGCAGATAAACAGAATTGTGTAAATAAGGTATAGCAATAAATTTAATTACGAATATACGTTGCACTACAAGATTTTAAGCGTCTTAGCTCAAGGTTCTACTGTGCGTCCAGGATACTGTAATAAGTATTGATTTTGAGGTGTGAAATAACGATTCAAAGGTTCAGATGAGTCAATGTAAGTGTGTTGCATTGTTTGAGCCTCCGTGTTTGGTTAGTCGTTATAATAAAATAGGTTGAGTGTTAAAACGCGCGCATTTTATCATCCATTTTTGCTATAGCAAGGGTAAAAACTAACTAAAATTAACCTTTTTTATTAACATACTGATTAATAATTATATTTTTTATATAAAGTGTAAAAAATAAACACTTTAAACGCACTCGAGGTTTCCTATCTTTAACACTACCCAATGTTGAGTTATTTGGGTATTCTTCGCACATAAATAGTAATAAAGTGGGGGTAATAGTGAGTAACATAAAACAGATATTAGTCGTTGATGATGATCAAGATATTAGAGAATTATTAGCACAGTACCTTTCGAAA
The DNA here is from genome assembly GCF_037546855.1 of Vibrio sp. 1-Bac 57. Lineage (NCBI taxonomy): Bacteria > Pseudomonadati > Pseudomonadota > Gammaproteobacteria > Vibrionales > Vibrionaceae > Vibrio > Vibrio sp. 1-Bac 57. Next base: position 132,887 of record NZ_JALAAC010000004.1, read on the forward strand.
AATAGCTTTGATGTGATCACCGCTGCGGAAGGCATTGAAATGGATTCGTTATTAACACAACATACACCAGACTTAATTATTTTAGATATTATGTTACCAGGTGATGACGGATTTACGCTGTGTCAACGCATCCGTCAGCATTCGAATGTACCGATTATAATGCTCACAGCAAACTCCGATGAAATGGATAGAGTATTAGGTTTAGAGATCGGTGCTGATGATTATATTGCCAAGCCTTTTAGTCCTCGCGAATTGTTAGCACGTATTAAAGCGTTATTAAGACGCACTCATTTTTCTCAACAACAAAATAATGAGCAAAAAAATCAAGAAAGTAAGCGTTTTTATTCTTTTGCTCATTGGCAATTAGATACACAACAGCAAGTGCTAATAGATGACCATCAAAATGTATTCACATTAACTGGGGCGGACTTTCAATTGTTAATGTTATTTATTCACAGTAACAAGCAGCCTATTTCTAGAGACCAAATATGCCAAGCATTACATGGTCGAGATGCCTTTGCTAATGAGCGTGGCATTGATGTCCATGTCAGTCGTTTACGACATTTTTTAGGTGATGATGCCAAAGCACCGAATATAATTAAAACCGTGCGTGGTAAAGGTTATCTATTTATTGCACCGCTCAAAAGTGCTGATTAATGTCGATGTTTAAATTGTTTTTTCGCTCACTTATATCGCGCATGTTATTACTGACGATTTGCTCTGTTGTCGCAGGGCAAGCTATTAGCAGCTTTTTTTGGGTTCACCAGTTCTCAGAGAGTGAAAAAAAATCGGTGATTGCTAATGCTCAACATCTCGCTGAAAGTGCGCTAAGTACCGTCGTATTTTTTAATGATTTACCCCTTAAATATCGTCATCTTGTGCTCGAGCAATTGCGGGGCATGGGAGGGAGCCGTTTTTTTGTTTCTCTGAACAGTGAAAAAATAGACATTAATCCTATTCAAGATAGCAAATTGAAAAGGCAAGTCATTGCAACCGTTAGTGAAGTATTAACAACGGGTATCGCTGGTGATAAGAATTTGGAAATTGAATTCTCGTCTCCAGATGATTTACACGTATTAAAGAATGATATCCTATTAAAGGATCTGCCTCCGTCATGGGGCGCTTATTCGCTCATTATCCCTACTGCTGAGCCTCCTATATTGGTGTTGCAAATAGAAGTAGAAAGTAATGAGTGGCTATATCTTGCCGCGATTTTACCTCCCCCTTATTTACTTTCGGATAATCAGTTGATCTCAGCGCAACAGATTTTGACCCTGTTCTTTACAACATTATTATTATTGTTATTTATCTATTTATTATTTAGGCAACAAACTAAACCCTTACAGAAATTAGCGAAGGCTGTCTCTGTAATGAGTATTGACCTAGACCAAGCGCCACTTAAGGAACACGGGGCCACCGAAATCGTTGATGCAACACGTGCTTTTAATCGTATGCAACAAAAGTTACAACGTTACATACAAGATCGCGAATTGTTATTTCGCTCTATTTCACATGATTTAAAAACGCCCATTACTCGTTTGCGATTGCGTGCCGAATTATTAGATGATGAGCAACAAACAGAGCGCTTTAACCATGATTTAGACGATTTAGAGATACTGGTAAAAGGCGCGATACAAAGCGTTCAAGACACAGATATTCATGAAAATATTCAGTATGTTGATGTGCTTAAGTTATTATTACAAATTAGTGAAAATCGTAGTGAAAAAATCGTCATCCAACCGGCTAGTATTTATCCTTATCAAGGCAAACCTTTAGCGTTAAAACGTTGCTTATCTAACCTAATTGAAAATGGCGTTAAATATGGCGGCAAGGTTAATGTGCAAGTGATTGACAGTGATGAAAAATTAGAAATTATTATTCAAGATAATGGGCCTGGTATTCCAGAACATGAACTAAAAACCATCTTTCAACCCTATAAGCGCTTGCATAATGATGACCAAGGACATGGACTTGGACTGGGTATTGCGCGTAATATTATTCATGCTCATAATGGTGATTTACATCTGATCAATCGTGAGCAGGGCGGGTTGGAAGTTGTGATTATCTTCCCGCGCAATTACAAAAAATAAATTGAATGGTCATCTGACCCTAACTTAAAACGCTGGGTGAAAATAGCAATTGCGATTAATGAGACAAATGAAACTGAAAAAAATACTGCCGTTAATTCCTCTATTGTTGAGTATGCCAAGCAATGCAAACTCTTTGGAGGTATTGCACTGGTGGACGGCTCCCGGTGAGTTTGAAGCACAAAAGGTGCTGAAGCAGGCATTAGCAAAACAAGGCATAAGCTGGCAAGACTTTGCGATTGTGGGGTCTGGCGGTGGCAGTGCGATGCGAGTATTACAAATGCGTGCATTATCCGGTAATCCACCCGATGCAGCGCAAATCAAAGGTCCTGACATTGCTGAATGGTCAAAAATAGGCATGTTAAAAGAAGTTGATAATATATTAAATAACAAATTATGGGACAAAAATATTCCAGATGTGGTGAAGCAAACTATCACCTATCAAGGCCACTATATGGCATTGCCACTGAATATTCATCGCGTCAATTGGTTGTGGTTAAATAAGGCTATTTTTGATCAACTTAACCTCTCTCCCCCTACTACATGGGATGAGTTCTTTAGTATTGCAGATAAAATCCAAGCGGCAGGTTATATTGCACTGTCTCACGGCGGTACAAGTTGGGAGGATAATTTATTATTCGAATCGGTTGCGTTGTCGATCTTAGGAGCTGAAAAATACAAACGTGCTTTTGTAGAGTTTGATGAATCGATTCTTATTTCCTCTGACATGATCGACGCGTTTAGATTGTTTAAACGGTTACATCAATATGTCGATAAAGGTATGGTCGGTAAAAATTGGGAAATTGCCAGTCAAATGCTTACCGATAAAAAAGCTGGCATGTTATTCATGGGTGATTGGGCAAAAGGCTTATGGCACACTTCTGGTAAAGTGGCTAATGAGGATTACTTGTGTGTGGATGTCCCTGAAAGCAAAAACTTGTTTAGTTACAATATTGACAGCTTTGTTTTCTTTAAAAAGCAACATCAAAATGGTGATAATTTAAATACGGAAATATTAGCAAATACACTTCTCTCAGAGCAATTACAGCGTGATTTTAATATTGATAAAGGTTCTATTCCGGTACGAACGGATATTGATATTAGTGATTTTGATGCCTGTAGCCATAAATCATACAGTGACTTTAAACAGTCCGCTTTAGTCCCTTCTTTTTCTCAAAATATCGCTACAAGCAGCTTTTTACAAAGTGAAATGAGGAAAGTGATCAGTACTTATTTTAAGAGTGACAATCTCAGCGCTGAACAAGTAACTAAACAGTTAGCGTTAGCCATTAGAGCCGTTAATAAAAAGTAAGTTAAGCTCGTGACCATTCAATATGCAAAAATAAGTCAGTCGAGAGGCGAACAGATTCAAGCATCAAGTTGAACATATAACGGGCTAAATGGAGCTTTCATTCCTATCTATAACAAAAACTATAACAAAAATTTATAACAGCCTATAGCTACCAATAACACTAACCAATAACAAAAACAAAGCTAAGGTTCATTTTAACAAGCATAAATGACTAGCTATTTGCTTTGCTTAAATTGCTATTTGGCATTGTCTAAATGTCCGAGCTAGGCCTTGAATAATGCATATGAGTAGTAACTGAAATATATATAAGCCATAGAGGACACAAAGAGATAAAATCCATAAATAAAATCCATAAATAAAATCAATAGACAAAAAAATAGGCATCTCGAAGATGCCTATTTTATATTGGGTAGAAACTTGTGCCTTAAGGTTATTTACCTAAGTAAGCTTCCATATCTGTTTTTAAGTTATCTGATTTAGTACCAAAGATAGCTTGTACACCATTACCAGAAACGACCACTCCAGCAGCACCTAGTTTTTTAAGACCAGCTTGGTCAACAAGTGCAATATCAGCAACACTAATACGTAAACGTGTGATACATGCATCTAAGTTAACGATGTTTGCTTTACCGCCAAATGCAGTAACTAATGCAGAAGACATTTCTTCATTGTTTAATTTAGCCGTTGTAGCTTGCTCTTCATCTTCACGACCAGGTGTTTTTAGGTTTAGAGCACGGATCACGATGCGGAATAAAGAGTAATAAATTGCTGCATAGATAAGGCCAACAACAATAAAGTAGATAAGTTTTTGTGAGTTAGCTGAAAGTACCAAGAAATCGATTAAACCATGTGAGAATGATGTACCGTGAACCATACCTAACATGTTAGTTACAACAAACGCTGAACCAGCTAGTAATGCATGAATAGCGTATAATACAGGAGCAACAAACATGAATGAGAATTCGATTGGTTCAGTAATACCTGTTAAGAATGATGTTAAGGCAGCAGATACCATGATACCCATTACTTTTGCACGATTTTCTGGTTTTGCAGAGTGTGCAATAGCAATAGCAGCGGCTGGTAAACCAAACATTTTAAACATGTAACCGCCAGCTAATTGACCAAAACCATTACCAGCAGCACGAGAAGCATCATCAGCAGATAAGTAACAAGTTAAAATACCGTTTAATTGCTCACCGCTTGAATTAACACAAGAACCTGCTTCGAAGAAGAAAGGTACATTCCAGATATGGTGTAAACCAAATGGAATTAATGAACGTTCAACCACACCGTAGATACCAAAAGCTACCGTTGGGTTTTGGTTTGCAGCCCAGTGAGAGAATGAAGCAATACCTGCACCAATTGGAGGCCAAATAATTGATAAAATAGCACCCATGATAATTGCCACAAAACCCGTCATAATCGGCACTGCACGTTTACCCGCAAAGAAACCTAAGTAGTCAGGCAATGTGATGTTGAAAAAGCGATTATACATCGCAGCAGCAATACCGCCGGCAACGATACCACCTAATACGCCTGTGTTCGCGCCTGGTGCTAGTGTTTCAATAGTTTGCATCATGATGAAATAACCAACTGCAGCAGCAAGACCGGCTACACCATCATTTTTAGTAAAACCAAGTGCTACACCAATAGCAAATAGTAACGCCATGTTACCAAATACTGCGCCACCGGCTTGTTCCATCAGTTGTGATACAACATCAGGTAGGATACTAAATTTAGCAGCACCTACACCCAATAAAATACCTGCAATAGGTAACACTGATACAGGAAGCATTAAAGACTTCCCTACTTTTTGTAAATTCCCAAATATATTCATAGATTACTCCAAGGTGGTTAAGTTTTGATAAAATATCTGTAGCGATATTTGATGACGGGAGTGTAGCGATCGAAATGCAAAAAAAATGTGTAGATGATCACATAAAATAAGAAGTTACGTTTACTTACATTGTAGATAGTGCTGTTGCAATATGTTACAAATTAAAATTTGAAACAGCCTTTTTTATAGTCTAAGGATCTCGCAAGTTATTGATGTTTATTGCTGCACAAAGTGTTTATAAAAAAGTCATATTTGAAGAGGGTAGCTGAAAGTAATTATAGGAGAAAATTTAGGGGTTATAGGTTATAGGTTATAGGACTAGATAAGCCTCTAAATATTTCCCGCTTAGAGGAGGCATAGACTAAACGGGAAATTTATTTTTAAGACGCTAGATTTGTATAATTACTTTATTCCAGTAAAAATATCACAAGTCGTTAATTTTAAATGAAAAAATTTAATCACTACATGATATTTCTAGCGTGGTAATCGGTAATCGGTAATTGATAATTGCTAAATTAGCCTCTTACTACCATTACACGGAACTTTCTGCCTTTTAGTTTTCCTTCGCTCAGTTTTTTAAATGCAACTTTTAGTAATGCTCGATGAACTGCAACATAAGACCAGTTATCGGCAACGTAAATTTTACCTACTTGTTGTCCGGTAATACCATCTTGGCCGGTTAATGCACCCACGATATCACCTGGGCGAATTTTTTGTTTTTTCCCACCTTCAATACGAATTGTGATCATCTCTGATGGTGGTGGTGTTACTTCAAGTAAAGAGGCATCGGGTAGCGGGCTAGCACTGATATTACGGTCTAGAATATCTTCTAATAACTTAATACGGTAATCATCTTTATTGCTAAAGAAAGTAAAGGCTAATCCTTTGCTACCTGCACGACCGGTGCGCCCAATACGGTGAACATGTACTTCTTGGTCATGAGCAACATGGAAGTTGAATACCGCACTTAAATTATCAATATCTAATCCACGAGCAGCAACATCGGTTGCGACTAAAATACGTGCACTTTTGTTGGCAAAACGGATCAATGCTTGGTCGCGATCTTTCTGCTCTAAATCACCATGTAATGCAATGGCACTATAGCCTCGGTTAGCGAGTTCTTCAGCAACTTCAGTGACTTCTCGCTTTGTATTACAAAATACAACAGTAGATTCAGGTTGGTGACGATTCAATAACAAGCGTAACGCGATCATTCTTTCTTGGTTATTTTGTACCGAATAAAATGTTTGCTCGATAATGTTATTATCGTGTGTGGTTGCAACAGTTACTTGCTTTGGTGCATTCATAATACGCTGTGCAATTTTTTGTATCTGCTCAGGGTAAGTGGCACTAAATAGGAGTGTTTGGCGTTGTTTCGGGCTGTGCTCTATGATGCTATCAATGGCGTCTTGAAAGCCCATTTCTAACATTCTGTCCGCTTCATCAAGAACTAATACGCTGACATGCTCAAGGTTTAAAGAACCTCTGCTTAAATGATCTTGAAGTCGACCAGGTGTACCTACGATAATATGAGCACCGTGTTCTAAAGAAGCTGCCTGTGGGCTCAGTGGCGTACCACCACAAAGTGTCATTACTTTGATGTTATGGATTGACCTTGCTAGTTTTCTAATATCAGTCGCTACTTGATCTGCTAATTCACGAGTAGGACATACAACTAATGACTGGATCCTAAATTGTTTTACGTTTAAACGGTGTAAAATACCCAACGTAAACGCAGCTGTTTTACCTGAGCCCGTTTTACCCTGCGCAATCACATCTTCTCCATTTAGAATTAATGGTAAAGATTGAGCCTGTATTTCAGTCATCTTTAGGTAGTTTAAAGAGTCTAAATTGCTTAATAGGCTGTTTGATAGTGGCAAGGATGCAAAAGAGGTTTCACTCACGATAATAATTTCCTGATAGGGTAATGATAATGATCGCTACCATAACAGTTTGTCTGCTTAGTCACAAAATAATGTTGTAAAAATAAGCCGCTAAAATGCCACAATAACCAGTAAACGTCTCTATAAAATTTCTAAAGGTTGTAAAAGTTTTAAAGAACATTGTTTTCAAAAATAGTTTAAAAAAACTCAGCAAATTGGTTATTGATAGCAATAATGGTCATTGTGGTCGTTGAAAATAAAATAAACGCTGTTTATAACAGGCGAGTAACAACAATAAAAATAGACTCCAGTATTGTAAACTACCTCCGCCGCCTGAGCTTTTTGAAACAGAAGCATTAGTAAAAACTAAAGTAGGTGCGGTGATATCATTACTATCCACTTCACCTGGTTTTTGAAAACGGATATTGTTGATAAATGCTTTATCAGACCCACTGTTAATACTACTATCTTTTGAGTATTGCCAAGTAACAAGGTTGGTTGTGCCTGATAATGAGTAGGTTTTTGATGAAAATTGTTGATCGCCCGAAATCCTATCCATTTCAACGCCGTTAATCAGTAACGTTAATGTATCGTAGCCATCTTCGGAACTGACTGCCCAATCAAAATGTAAACTTCCTTGCCCTGATATAATAGCAACAAATTGAGTTTGTTGATTCGCGTTGATAGCGGGTGAGCTTAAATAGTTAACATCATTGACAACTAACCAAGGTGACGAGTTTGATTGATACCACCTAATTTGATTATTATTAGGCAGTGATACCGCATCTGCACTGACTTTACGCATGGCGGTTGCTGTTAATAATATAGGCGGATTAGTGATTGTACTAACACCTGTTTCAATCTCAATATTGGCTGAATCTTCACTATTATAGGAGCCGCTATTAGGGCTATAGGTTAAGTTTAATGTGCAGGTTGCTTGCGTCGCTAAATTGTCACAATTGTTACTTTCTAATTCAAACAGAGTGTCATTTGTAAGAGAGAATATAGGAGCAAACGATTGTTCTGACTGGTTTTGTATCAATATTTCAAAGGTATTACTTTCATCAATATCTGCCACAAAATAGTGGGTATCTGTGAGTGCTGTAATGCCTGTGATGTTAGACTCTATCCAATCTTGATAGTTAGATACTTTAGTATAAACACCCGCCGTCTGAGGTTGAGCGCATCCTTGACCAAAACTGACAATACCAATTTGTTGAACAGTTTCGGTGGCCGATTCAACTAATAACGGTCCGCCACTATCACCTTGGCAAGAATCTAAACCACCATTGTTCACATCACCCGCACAGATCATGTTATCTGTAATGTTTGGCATGACACTACTGCAACTTTGTGAAGATAAAAGTGGCAGTGTTACCTGCCTAAGGATACTTGGGTAGCTTACGGGTATATCTTGACCCTCGCCTTTAGAGGCATAGGCAATAGTAGATCCCCATCCGATAGCAGTAGCCATAATATTATCTACACTAATAGATTGTGCTGTTTCTAAGCTAGATAAACGGCTAACGGTTTGCTGTGTTAACGTTTCAGATAGTTTTAATAAAGCGATATCATTATTAAATGTTTTTTCATTAAAAGCAGGGTGGATGATAATTTTAGTTATATTTGTGGAAGTGGTACTAGGGTTGGAAGATAAATTATATTCACCCACGGTGGCAATGAGCTTACTTGCTGTTTGATCAATAACACAATGTGCAGCAGTCAGTACCCATTGTTTATCGATTAAAGTACCGGCACAAAAATGTTGTTTACTTGACTGGTATTTTAAACTAACCACCCAAGGGTAATCAGACTGTTCTGAAACCTGATCTCCACCGACGATTCGACTAGATATTTGAGACTCATCAGCCAATACATAAAATGATGGTAATAATAAAAACCAAAGGCTAAAAAGGTTATACAGTTTATATTTTTTCATTTTATCTCTGTCCACGTTAAGGCAATTAATGCATGTAAAGTGTATGTAAATTACTTCTGCATATACTTTTTCTATGACTTTATTATGAATTTTATTGGCTGAATTAAGCCTCAAAACTTAATTGTATTAATAATTATATATTTAATCTTTCTATAGGGTGGGAGCGTCATAGTGATGTGGTTGGTCACTATAAACACACACATTATGATCCTCAACCAAACCTGCTTCATCGACACATTGTTGTTGAAAAAACGCAAGGATCTCTTGACGTTGGCAATGAGCTTCAAAGGCGGCTTTATTTTCCCAAATTTCATTAAAAACCAGTGGAAAGCTGTCGCCCGAAGCAAACTCATTTTCTATTTTTCTGGTCACGAGATATTGTAAACAACCATCTTCTCTTAGTGTATTTGGCTCAAGAGATTGCAATATTTTGAATAGTGCTTCTTCTTTGCCAGGTTTGGCTTTAAACATGGCGATACAATAAATTTTTTGTGACATGGATTATCCTGATTGAATTCAAATAATAAGAGTAATAAATTAAAACGATATTACTGATTAGTCCTTTAATTAACAACTTTATAGCAAGACTAATTAATAAAAAAGCACTTAGCTATTTCTTTGTGAGTGCTTTTAGGGACGTAATACTTTTATTTCATTGGTAAATAGGGATGCAAAGGTTAAGTTGGCTTGAGGTCATGGTGACATAAGCATGTGTAACGATAAGCATAAAAATACTGCAAATTAATTGCGCTTGTCTGACAAGAATCTTAATTGCAGAGATGATCCTATGGCTTTATGAACCTATGACCTGAGTAGATAAGGGTTACTGGAAGCTATTAATTTCGATAAATAAACAAGATTTGAAAAATGCATAGTCAATGAGATATTTAAGTTCGATTAAGCAGATTCTTTAACCGCTTCAACAGTTAATAAGCCCACTTCCATTTTTACGATACTCACTTCAGTACCTGAAGTTAGGGGCTGTTTTGCTTTAACTTGCCAATCAATCCCTGAGTAACGATGGGTGATCCTTTTCCCCACTGTTAAATCTTCTGATAAAGTAAACTGGTGACCTATCATGTCATTGTTAACTTGATTTAACGTTACATTATTTTGCATACGTTTCATCGGTTTCCAACTGATCACCGCGACAATACTAGAGATTATGGCGATCGCTAACAATGCACTCAGTATCGTTTCCGATAGTATTCCTAGTAGCATCAATAAACCTGTAATTATTGTACCAATACCAATAAAAAATAGTACAAAGGTTGAGAAACCTAATACTAGTACTTCGGTTGCTAACATGATCAACCCTAGTACTATTAACATTTCTGGCAGATGAGAAAGTAAGTAGTCCATAATTAGCCTTTATTTAAGCTATTAATAATGGTCATAGCTTGTGCAACCATTGATGCCGCATCATTGCCACTATCAGGTAATAACACAACAGATGATTCTTTTGCGATCGCCGCTTTTGCTTCAATTGCTTTAGTCGCCAAATCGAGTTGAATCGCTTTTTGACCTTCCTCTGTATTAGCCGCTTCACCGACCATACGTAAAGATTCTGCCTGTGCTTTTGCAACGGCAATAATTGCTTGTGCTTCACCTTGAGCTCGTAATACTTGCTCTTCTTTTTCCGCTTCAGCGTTTAAGACAACAGAACGTTTTTTACCTTCGGCAACGTTAATAGCAGCTTGACGATCACCCTCAGACTCTAAAATTTGAGCACGTTTAATACGTTCTGCTTTCATCTGTGTTTCCATCGCTTCCATTACTGTTTGCGGTGGTACGATATCTTTTATCTCATAACGTAAAACTTGAATGCCCCATGGGCCAGATGCCTCATTAATAGCTGCAACTATGTTGGTATTGAGTACATCACGTTCTTCAAAGGTTTTATCTAATTCCATTTTACCTAGTTCAGAACGCATAGTTGTTTGAGATAACTGCGTTACTGCAAACACATAATCATCTACGCCATAACTGGCCTTCACCGGATCTAATACTCTGAAATACAAAACACCATCGACACTAAGAGAAATATTATCGCGTGTGATCGCACTTTGACTCGGTACATCGACAGCTTGTTCTTTTAAAGATCGATCAGCACCAATACGATCAATAAACGGAATAATAAAATTAAGGCCTGCTTCTCGAGTTGATTGGTATTTACCGAATCTTTCAATCATGTAAGCCCGATTTTGTGGAACAAAAATGATTGATGACTTTAAAATAACGAACACTAACACAAGAATAAAAACTTCAATTCTTAAAAAGTACTCAAACAAAATATCCATAGTAAATCCCGTTTTAGAAATAAATCAGTTAACAATCAATAGTCTTAAAATAGCAGGTTGCTTGGCACATTCATACTCTATTTACTTAGACATATAACATAATGGATTGTATTGCTTGGTTTAGTATTGAAGATGATCACGTTTTTAATGAAGGGGGAGGTTAAAAATTATTTAACTAGGGTATGACAAAGTAATTTATTACTATGTAAAGCGCCGTGTAAAGTGATATATAAATTGCGGTGTAAAGAGAAGCCGGTTTAAAAACCGGCTTCTTAACAGGTAGGTTATCTGAGTTGATTTAATTTACAGTCTGTACATTAACTTAAGCCTACATTTAACTTAGATCTACATTTAGCCTAAATCTTTCATTAAAACCAGAACCTGCATTAAAATTATGCACGCCCCATAAATTTCTTCTCGGCAGTGTTCACACGTATTTTATCACCAGTAGAGATATGTTCAGGTACTTGTACGGTTAAACCAGTAGATAAAATAGCTGGTTTAGTACGTGCCGTCGCAGAACCGCCTTTGATTGATGGGTCTGTTTCTACGATAGTTAAATCAACACTGGCAGGTAATTCAACACCTACCGGTGCGCCATCAACTATAACCACTTGTAGACCCTGTGTATTTTCATCAATAAACAAAACTTCATCAGCGATGCTTTCTTTGTTTAAGTTGTATGGTGTGTAGTCTTCACTATCCATGAATACTAACTCATCACCATCAAGGTATGAAAACATAACATTACGACGAATTAAGTCAGCCAGTGTTAACATATCGCTGTCTTTAAACGTTTCGTCGGTTTTTGCGCCAGATACTACATCGTACATACGCATGCGGTATAAACTACCACCTGCACGCCCCTGAGGTACTGAACGTTCAATGTCTTTGATAATGTAAACACTGTTGTTAAATTCAACAGCTGTATTTTTTTTGATATCACTTGCCTTAGGCATATTATATTTCCTTTATGTAGTGCTTATATACATCGTGCTGGTTTAGGTAAACCGGCAATTTTAGTCGCTTGTTTCGCTGGGCCGTCTGGGAATAATCGGTATAAATAACGGCTATTTATTTTCTCTGCTCCGTACTTGTTTTGCATCGCCTTTACTAATGCGCGTATGGCCGGAGAGGTATTAAACTGCTCATAAAAATCGCGTACAAAATAGATAACTTGCCAATGCTCGTCGCTCATGGTGATATTTTCTAATTCTGCGATAGCAGCCGCTAGAGATACATCCCACCCCTTCGCATCAAGTAGGTAACCCTGCGCATCTGTTGCTATTTCTTGACCGTTAAATATCAAGTTTAATTCCTCTAACTAGTGAACGCATAATGGGTGCAAAATTCTATATCAAAAATATTCAGTTGCCTATTCAAAAAATATTAATCTGACACTTTACTTTCAATTTGTTGCAGCAGTACCTGAATATCCATGGCGGTAAAAGCAATTAAACGTAATTGTTCAACGATTAATTTGGATTCATCTGACAAGCCTTGTTTATAGGACTCAAAAGACTCAATCTCAATTTTATCAATAGCCGTCTGTTTTAACTCTGGGCGGTACGTATATAAAATTTGTTCTGCTGTACTATCAAAAAGACGCTGTAATATTACTAAATCTTCATTGGTCTCTATTTTATGGCGATGTGAAGACAGTGCTGCCATATAGCAGTTAAGTGCATCACAACGGTTTACTAACCCATACATCTCTTGTTTAAGGTGCTGTTTGGAACTTGGCTCAAACAGCATGCTTTGCCAAGCCGTGGTTAAACCTGCATCAGCTTTAAATGAAGCAAAGCGGGTTTGTCTAAAAATCATACTTTCGCTACGCCCAAACTGGTACTGTTGAGATATTTGCTTGAAATAACGACTGCTATTAAGCAGTAAGCCATTGACCATCGCAGGAAAACGTTTGAACTGCCAATCAGGATAAATAACACTGATCGCTATTGCACTTAATACACAACCTATGATGGTTTCATAGATGCGCTCATACAACACATCGACTCCGGAAGGAGCCAGTAAGTTAGTTAAGAACATGACAAATAAGGTGATAAAAATAACCGCTAAACCATAGTTTGTTCTGACGTAGTTAATGAATAAAAAGGCGGACAAAATCATTAATACAATTTGTACTGGGTTATTTTCGATCAGGATGAACGCCGGAAAGCACATTAAAATACCGAGTAGCGTGCCAAAACTTCTTAAAACTAAACGTTTACGTGTCTCACTAAAACTAGGCTGGCAAACAAACAGCACCGTCGATAAAATCCAGAAGCCGTTATGAAGTTCGAATTGCACTTGAATTAAATAGGCAAACACCAGGGATAAACTAATCCGTACCGCATGCTTATATACGCCAGTTTTTTGAAGATAAGCATTGTGAATGCTTTTCCAGAATGAGTTTTTAGGTTGTTGCTCATTATCAACGATAATCGGATAGCTATGTCCTGATTTATTAAGTTCATGCATATCCCCCAAAGATACAAGTAAGCAATCTATGCCATCGAGGTTGTCGTAAATAGCTTGCAGCGCTTGCATTGCCTCTTGGTTATTATCAAATAATTGCAGTTTTTGCTTTAACAAATAAAGTTGGTCTGAAAGGGCATGAATGGTCCACTTCAGACGCCTTGAGTGTTGATATTGCTTTTTGTCATTGATGCTAGCACCGAGCATATGACAATCATCACTGAGTTGTAAAAACAGTTGATGGAAGCCTTCGAGAATTTGACTACGGCCAAAGGTATGTTCTAGTTGACTATATAAGTATTGGCTAGCGCTAATACGTTCATGTATTTGCTCTGCGACTAAATAGTATTGGTTTAATAAACTTAATTCACGCTGGTGGTTATTAGCTTGGTATTGGCCACGGATCATATCTCGTGATGATTCTAATCGCACCATGATGCTGATATTAAGCTGAGCTAATTTTTGTCGTGTTTCAGTGATGGCTTTTCGCGAATTACCTTTCTGAGCATCAAAGAGGTCTGATTTTTGATGCTGATAACGACTGATTGCATAAAATAGCTGTGCCAGTTGCTCTCGAATAGTGCGGTTAGGGCTAAAATGAGACCAAAAAATAGCAAATAATCCGTACCACAATACACCGATGGCTAATAACAATGGTTGTTCAAACCAAGCAACATTATCTCGATGTCCTATCATGGTGTAGATAGCAATTAAAATGGCACCAAAGCCAATTTTGCTATAATGCATACCTAAACTTGCCAACATCATAAATGCAAAGGAAGAGGTGCCTAAACCAATGGCAAAAAACAACGGGTAGGGTAGTAGCACTTCGACACTGGATGCGGCGATAAAAAAGCAGGCGATGACGGTTGCAATAAACTTTTGTCTATCTTTAGTATTCTCATCTACCTCTACAATGGCTGATGCCAATACGCCTAAACATAGTGACAGTGAAATAGCTAAATTCGATTGTTCAAAGAATCCAATATCGAGGTCAAATATGGCAGGGATAAAAGTACAGGTCATTGCAATCACGACTCTAAACCCAGAGTGGGCATTCGAGTCAGAAATTAAGCGTCTAACCATCAACGTTAAAGGGTTTTGCATAGATGACTTCTCATGGTTTCAATACTCAATAATGTAAAGTGAGGTGTTGTTATTCACATAACTCTTGAGCAACATACTATTGAATACTTATATTAATATCAGCCTATTTTTCAAGTAACTAAATACGTTAACTAAAAAACCAACTAATTTTGATTTAAAGTCAGGATATTACCTTAAAACCCTAACCCTAAGTTACTAAATTTTGTATCTTTGATGTGACATCTTAAGTGACTTTTGCGACAATAGCGTGGAATTTTTTTAACTAAAAAGAGTAATGTTTGATGTCTGCACAAATCATAGATGGAAAAGCGATTGCCGCTGCGATTACCGATAAAGTAACTGCGGGCGTAAATGCACGGAAAGAAAAAGGATTACGCGTACCTGGACTTGCCGTTGTATTGGTAGGGGGCGATCCTGCTTCACAAATATATGTACAAAGTAAGCGCCGTACCTGTGAAAAAGTAGGGTTTACTTCGAAAGCTTATGATTTACCAGAATCAACTTCTCAAGAGACATTATTAGCATTAATAGACGAGTTGAATGACGATAAGACCATTGATGGTATTTTAGTGCAATTTCCATTGCCAGACGGGTTAGATGAAACATCAGTAATAGAGCGTATTGCGCCTAACAAGGATGTGGATGGTTTTCATCCTTATAATGTCGGCCGTTTAGCACAACGTATTCCCCTATTAAGATCTTGTACTCCACGTGGCATGATCTCTATGATTGAAGCGATTGGTGTTGATATTCGTGGTATGCACGCCGTAGTTGTTGGTGCCTCAAACATAGTAGGTCGTCCGATGACGTTAGAGTTATTATTAGCGGGATGTACCACTACAACCTGCCATCGTTTTACTAGAGACCTCGAATACCATGTTCGTCAAGCTGAAGTTTTAGTGGTTGCACGTGGACAAGCCAACTTTATTCCCGGTGAATGGGTTAGAGAAGGTGCAATTGTATTAGATGTAGGTATTAATCGATTAGAAAATGGTAAAATAACCGGTGATGTAGAGTTTGATGTCGCTAAAGAAAGAGCGGCATGGATATCACCAGTACCTGGTGGTGTTGGGCCGATGACAGTAGCAACATTAATTGAAAATACGTTGTTCGCTTGTAATGAATTTCACTCTTAGACTGCGTAAATATTGTTAATTAATGTTTAAGTTTATGTTTTAGAAATAAAAAAGACTGCAAATGCAGTCTTTTTTATACGAATTTTTGTAAATATTATTACAGGTTATCTAGGTATTTTTCTGCATCTAGTGCAGCCATACAACCTGTTCCTGCAGAAGTGATCGCTTGACGGTAAATATGGTCAGACACATCACCGGCGGCAAAAACACCTTCGATAGAAGTTTGAGTAGCATTACCTTCGCTACCTGTGTGTACTTTTAAGTAACCATGATTCATGTCTAATTGGCCTGCAAACATATCTGTGTTTGGCTTATGACCAATGGCAATAAACACACCCATTACTGCAAGTTCTTCGGTTTTGTCAGATAATGTATCTTTTAAACGTAATCCTGTTACGCCCATATCATCACCTAATACTTCATCTAAAGTACGGTCAGTATGTAAGATGATATTACCGTTTTTAACTTTTTCATTTAATCGATCTAAAAGAATTTTCTCAGAACGGAAACCAGTACGGCGATGTATTAAATGTACTTCAGAAGCAATATTTGACAAGTATAATGCTTCTTCAACAGCCGTATTACCACCGCCAACAACCGCCACTTTTTGGTTACGGTAAAAGAAACCATCACAGGTTGCACAAGCAGAAACACCACGACCTTTAAATGCTTCTTCAGAATCTAAACCTAAATAACGAGCAGAAGCACCCGTTGCAATGATCAACGCATCACAAGTGTAAGTACCTGTATCGCCTTTTAATGTGAAAGGACGTTTAGTTAATTCAACTTCGTTGATATGGTCAAAAATAATTTCCGTATCAAAACGTAAAGCATGTTCTTTCATGCTTTCCATAAGACCAGGACCTGTCATATCCGCTGCGCCGCCAGGCCAGTTTTCTACTTCAGTTGTTGTTGTTAATTGTCCACCTTGTTGCATACCCGTTATCATAACTGGGTTAAGGTTTGCACGTGCGGCATAAACTGCGGCCGTGTAACCTGCAGGGCCAGATCCTAAAATTAACAATTTTTTATGTATAGTTTCGCTCATATCGTTACCTTGAATAATAAAAAGACTAGCCAGTTGTATTTTTTAAACTGCGCTAATTAATAATTGATAAAGTTTATTAATACTAAACTTTTGAAGTGACAATTTCAGTAAAAAAAAACGGATATCTCATCGAAATATCCGTTCTTATTGATAGGTAATAACTACTAAACTATAAAGACGTTTTTACCATTTCGCTACTAGCACGGTTACTTGCAAATGAACTACCAGCTTGTTGTGAAGCTTTCACAATTGCTTGACGTTCAGTTGCAGCTACAATTTGAATCTCTTTAGTTAAATCTAAAGGCTCTGAAATTGTTTTAACCATTGCTGAGGTTGATTTACCCTTAGCGTTGCTGACTGTGCCGTGAGAACTTGAGGTTGATTGATTACTAACAACCTGAGCAACTGTTTCCACAACAGGCGCAGTTTCAACTTCTTCTGCCTTAACTTCAGTTACCTCAATTTCAGTTTCTTCAACCTTAACTGCTTCAGCTTGCTCGGCTTCAGTTTCTTCAACCTTAACTGCTTCAGCTTGCTCAGCTTTAGTTTCGTCAACCTTAGTTTCCTCTGCCTTAGGCTCTTCAACATTTGCAGCTTCAACTTCTACAGTGTCAACTGCATTAGTTTCTTCTGTAACAGGTTGTTCGCTGTTCGTTGTTGCTAACTGCTCAGCGGCTTCTGATTTAACGGCTGCAGGTTTTTTTGTAACCGGTAAGATCTTTTCAGCTGCCGTTACAGGCACTTGTTGAACACTTTTTTGTAGTTGTTCAGCTTCCTGTTGAGGCGCTTGCTTATCCGCAATGTTATTAACATTTTCGGCAACAGGTACAGTGGCTTGTACTGAATTTTCTTCAATTGCTTGATCGTCTGATTCAGGGTAACGGCTAGTTACTGCTACTTCATCTACATTATCTTGGTTACGTTTATTATTACGTTGTCCATTGTTACGTAAGTAACGTGAACGACGGCTAGGGATCGCAACAGGAGTATGTGCTTCTTGATTCGCTTGCTCAGATGTTTCGTTCTCTTTTAGGTCTTTAGCATCATTAGCAGCAGGTGTTTCTGTTTCTGGAGTTTGCTTAGTCTCTTCAGGAGATTTTTTAACCTTAGCTTTCGGTTTTTTCGTTTCTACTGCTGGTTGATTATTTGCTTCAACTTTTACATCAGCAATATCTGCACTTTCTACCTTGCTAGTTTCGACTGCATTTTCAGGCTGTTGAACACGAACTTTCTTACGCATGTTACGACGTTTACGACGTGCGACGATAACTTCTTGGTTATTACCTTTGTCGTTATTATCTTGAGCCGGTTTTGCTTCGTTCTCGTATTTTTTAGTCTGTTGTGTTGCTTTGCGATCTGGAGACTTACGATTAGTGCGGCGATCAGTACTGTTGTCCGTTGTTTTATCGTTACGATCAGTGCGGTCGTTACGAGGATTGCGGTTACGGCTTTGATTGCTTTTAGTATTACGTGGGTTACGCGTATTACTAGGTTGCTCTTTTTTCTCTTCTGGTTTAGGAGAAGTTTCTGCTTTTACTTCTGGTTCTTTTTTTGAATCATCACTAAAGAATTTTGCAATAGATTGCACTATCTTAGTGAATAAAGAAGTCGTTGGAGCAACTACAGCTTGTGGTGCGGCTTTTGTTTCAACAGCAGCTGTTTCTTTATTTGGCGCACTAAAACCTGTTAATAAAGGTTCCTCGATCTCATTACTTTCTATTTGAGCGATATTAGGAATATAAACTGTGTGTTGTTTTTCAAGTGCATCGTAATTGATGTCTTCTTTACCATCTTTACGCGTACGCTTCACTTCAAAATGAGGAGTAAGCAGATTTGCGTCTGGTATGATGTAAACTTCACAATTATGACGATTTTCGATTTTAGCAACTGATTTTCGTTTTTCATTTAACAAATAAGCAGCGACGGCAACCGGTACACGCGCTTGAATTTGAGCAGTGTTTTCTTTTAGACCCTCTTCTTCAATCAAACGTAGGATTGCAAGAGATAAAGAGTCATTATCACGAATTGTGCCTTGGCCATGACAGCGCGGACAAACACGAGATGCTGATTCACCTAAAGAAGGGCGAATACGTTGACGAGACATTTCCATTAGACCAAAACGAGAAATTCGGCCTAATTGAATACGCGCTCTATCTTGACGTACAGATTCACGCATTCTGTTTTCAACTTCACGTTGATGACGAGCTGGTGTCATATCAATGAAATCGATAACTACTAAACCACCAAGGTCACGTAAACGTAATTGGCGAGCGATCTCTTCAGCAGCTTCTAAGTTGGTATTAAATGCTGTTTCTTCAATATCGCCACCACGTGTTGCACGCGCAGAGTTGATATCGATAGACGTTAGTGCTTCAGTTGGGTCAATAACAATGGAGCCACCAGAAGGTAAACGTACTTCACGTTGGAAAGCTGATTCAATTTGGCTTTCAACTTGGTAATGTGTAAAGAGTGGGATTTCACCTTGGTATAGTTTAAGGCGATTAACGTAATCAGGGCGGATCATTTCGATATGATTTTTGGCTAATTCAAAAGTCTTAGCATGGTCAATCACAATCTCACCAATATCACGGCGAAGATAATCACGAATTGAACGAACAATAACGTTACTTTCACGATGGATTAAAAAAGGAGCTGCTTTGGTTTTAGAAGCTTGATCAATAGCTTGCCAGTGATTAACCAGAACGTTTAAATCCCATTCTAATTCTTCAGCTGATTTACCAACGCCTGCGGTACGTACAATCAAACCCATACCATTTGGTAATTTAAGGTCAGATAATGCTGCTTTTAATTCAGTACGCTCATCACCTTCAATGCGACGTGAAATTCCGCCAGCTCTTGGGTTATTTGGCATTAGGACTAAATAGCTACCTGCTAAACTAATAAAGGTAGTTAGTGCTGCACCTTTATTACCACGTTCTTCTTTTTCGATTTGAATAATTACTTCTTGGCCTTCTTTAATAACATCTTTGATGTTAGGGCGGCCTTTGAATGAATATCCTTCTGGAAAGTAGTTTCGAGCAATTTCTTTAAGTGGTAAGAAACCATGGCGTTCAGCGCCGTAGTCTACAAATGCTGCTTCTAAACTTGCTTCAACACGTGTTATTTTACCTTTATAAATGTTTGCTTTCTTTTGTTCGTGACCTGGACTTTCGATATCAAGGTCGTACAGTTTTTGCCCATCAACGAGGGCGACACGTAACTCTTCTGCTTGAGTTGCGTTGATTAACATTCTTTTCATTTGTGAACTCTTGTTTTATTTTTTTCGTTATTTTTATATGTACTAACTGTTTTTGCATGCTTGACCTCATGTCTGGTTATACAATCTCTCGACTGGAAGTATTCTGAGGTGCGTTACAAAGCGGATACAAAAAAGTGTTAAATCAAAAATAATTTAACACTGCAGCGTTACATTCTAATCATTTGATTTGCTTTCGTAAATGCTATGCCTACTAGCGCTTTTAAAATCATAAAATCACGAGGCATTAACTTTGTTATTGTCGCATTTATATCTACTTACAAGCAACAAAGTTTTTACATATTATGTGATTAGGCGTGATAAACTTAACGAATGGAACAGATAAATCACTCAGTACGCATTATTGACATCGCTCAAGAAAATGCACAACAACGTATCGATAACTTTCTTCGCTTACACCTTAAGGGCGTGCCTAAAAGCATGATCTATAGAATTGTACGCAAGGGAGAAGTTCGTGTTAATAAAAAACGCATCAAACCCGATTACAAACTACAGGTAGGCGATAGTGTTCGTATCCCGCCAGTAAAAGTGGATCCGGAAAATGCATTACCGTCCCCTAAACTCAACAGCATCAAAAATTTAGAGTCAGAGATTGTGTATGAAGATGATGGTTTAATCATTCTTAATAAACCTTCTGGACTTGCGGTTCATGGTGGCAGTGGTCTAGATTTTGGTGCAATTGAAGGGTTACGCGCCTTACGTCCCGAAGCCCGATTCTTAGAGTTGGTACATCGCCTTGATAAAGCCACGTCAGGTTGTTTATTAATTGCTAAAAAACGCAGTGTATTACGTGCGTTACATGAACAACTTCGTCAAAAAACCATGAAAAAGCAATATTTTGCTTTAGTAAAAGGGCAGTGGAATATAAAAGACCGCTTAGTCCGTGAGCCGTTATTAAAAATACCTCAAGATTCTGTGGTTAAAGTGAGCCCATTAGGGAAAGCTTCAGAAACACATTTTAAAATTGTTCAGCGTTATGAAGGCGCAACCTTAGTTGAAGCGAGTCCTGTTACCGGACGAACGCATCAAATACGTGTTCATGCGGCATGTAAAGGACATAATATTGCCTGTGATGAACGTTATGGCGATAAAACTTTTGATAGTAATATGAAGTCATTAGGTTTAAACCGATTATTTCTACACGCTGCGCATATTACTTTTTTCCATCCTGTGCTAGAGAAAAGAATGACGGTGAGTGCACCTCTTTGCCCGCGTTTAGAAGAATTATTAGGTAAATTACAGCGAAGCTAATATGAAACATCCATTAATTATTTTTGACTGGGATGGGACCTTAATGGATTCCATCGATAAAATTGTGCTGTGTATGCAGCAAGCAGCAAAAAATCAACAACAAGTTGTGCCTACAGAACAGGCAGTTAAGAATATTATTGGTTTAAGTTTATTAAAAGCAATGCAGCAGTTGTTTCCCTCGTTATTATTATCACAGCAAGCTTCACTGGTTGAGGCTTATCGTGAGCAATATAATACAATGCATCATATCGAGACCCCTTTTTACGACGGAATCGCAGAGTTATTAACTCATCTGAAAGTACAGGGTTATGTTCTTGCGGTTGCAACGGGTAAGGGGCGTAATGGCCTTAACGGCATGATGCAAAAAACAAATACTGAACATCTATTCTCTGCAACCATATGTGCCGACGAATCGAACTCAAAACCGGATCCATCAATGATTCATTCATTATTAAAAGAATTGGATTTCAGCCCTTCACAGGCGTTAATGATAGGTGACTCTAGTTACGATTTAGACATGGCAGCTAATGCGGGTGTTAAAAGTTTAGGTGTGAGTTACGGCGTACACGGACGAGACAAGTTAATGTTATCTAACCCCATTGCCGTTGTTGATTGTTTGGTATCGCAATTACATCGATATATTTAACCTCAATTCTAGATAATGAAAGCACTCCTATATTTAAATTCATAAAGTTATATTACTTACTATAAAGTGCAGCTAGTGTTTTGCTTATCCTGAATAGAGAATTTTTAATTATGTTAGTCATTTTTTAAATATAGTCTTGGTAAAACGGCCATAGATTAATAAGGATCATAATGTTTAGCGAATATATAAAATTAACCGGTCGTGGTGAAAAAGGCCGTCGTTCATTGACGATGGATGAAGCACAACAAGCATTGACTGATTATTTAGAAGGTAGGGCAAGTTTATTACAATTGGCCGTATTGTTAATGTTACAACGTGTCCGCTGTGAAACACCCGAAGAAGCTGCAGGATATATTGCCGCATTACGTAATAAAGTGCCGAGAGAATGGCAGGGTTTATCTGTGGATCTGGATTGGCCATGTTTTGCTGGTAAAAAAAGACAACCACCTTGGTTATTGCTAGCGGCAAAAGTATTAGCCGCTAATGGTGTTAAAATTTTATTACATGGGCATATGAGTGTTGATTTGGTGAAATATCAAGTCGAGTCCGCTTGCCCTGTTTTGAATATTACTATTGCAGATACAACTGAAAAAGCACAATTGGCTTTGCAAAGTGACGCCTTAGTTTATGTTCCTTTATCTGCCTATTGCCCTGAATTAATTGAGCTATTAGCGCTAAGAGAGCAAGTTGGTTTGCGTACTCCTCTTAATACTGTGGCGCGCAGTGTTAACCCAAGTAATGCTCCCTATAGCATTCATGGTGTATTTCATAAAAGTTACGAAAAAATACATGCGCAAGCTGCGCTGTTAAATAATGAACATAGTATTATTGCTTTTAAAGGTGAAGGCGGAGAAAGTGAAGTCAACCCTCGTGTTTCAACGTTGGCTTGTGGTGTTACGCAAATCAATGGTAAAGCACAATATATTGAGCAAGATTGGCCTACGTATTTAGAGGATTTCACCGGTGCACATACTGAGGTATCAGCAGAATACCTATTAAAAGTATGGGAAAAAGAGATTGATGATGCCTATGGTGATGCTGCTGTGATCACCACTATTGCAATGGTTTTGAAGCAGATGCAACCTGACTCTTCTCAAGATGAAGCATTACAAAAAGCCAAACAATTATGGGAAGGTAGGACTTTATAAATTTTAGCTAATTAATCAGCTAATCAAAGTTCTCAGCTAACTAATAGATATAATTGAACACAAAAAAGGAAGCTAATTAGCTTCCTTTTTTGTTTAGTCGATAAACGTTGAGATTATCTAATTTTACGAATTTGTACAATCATGCCAAAAAGAGGGTGATCTAAGTAATGGATCTCACCACTGCGTAAACGTCTTGTTTGGTCAAATAAAGTTTCGGTGACCACGGTTTTTGTTTTAACACGTTGTTGAGGCAATGCCTGATCTACAACTTGAACTGCATCATCCGCTGTACCAGAAATATCCGTTTCCAATTGTGGGTTGGCTAATACAGATTTTGAAGATGACACTTCTTTTTGCGTTTCGGTACGTACAATTAATTGACTTTCAATTTCTAAGTAACGTTGAACATACAGTAAGAAATTACCATCTATCTCATATAAATCCCTAATTGCATTGTCTTTTTGTAACTCATCCAGTACATCTAATTTATCCGTTGCTGCAATAAGAAGAGGGTCTGTTTCCTGGGGGTTATTAAGTTGTGCTTTTGCTGCGTCTGCCGCTTCTTGTCTTTTTTGTGCAATGATTTCTTCTTTATAGATATCTAATGCGTAGTTTTCACCAGCAAAAAGGTGAATAGGTAATGCATTTTGTTTACTTTGTACTGGCATACGCCATGCAACATGTAATAAAGGCTTAAATAATTGATGGTTTTTAAGTCGATTCAATTGTGATTTAAGTTGAAGATGATTACTGCTCAATCGCTGTAATCGATGCCCTCCACTGACCATTTGTTCATCTGTAATTTGTACTGGATTCTGTTCATGTAAACACGGATTATCACCCAAACAGTTTGTTGCTTGCTTAGCTTTTAATACCTCGAGGCGATCTCGTTTTTTTATGTAAACATTATTTTGATCTAATTGCTCACTGAGTTTTTGAACGTCAACATTACGCTTAAAAACGAGTATTTCAACATCAAACCAACGGTCACCAGCTGCTTGTATGTTAAATGAACATAGTGATGCGACGACTAATAATAAAGTAGAGCGAAAATTCAAAAGGTTGTCCTTTTATGAGATTTATTTGACAAGGTGTAATTTAAAGCTATCAAGTAATTGTTTCAACCAGTTTATGCGTTCTGCACTACTTTCTAGCGACATTGTGAATTTTAATTTACTGGGTCCGTCTAGTTTAAAGGTATTTGATTGCGTTTGCAGTAATGAAACAAGAAACATTGGATCCACTTTGGTATGTTCAGTAAAGGTGACTGCACCACCAAGTGCATGCGCTTCAATTCTCGCAATGCCAAGTTTTGAACAACGTTGCTTAATAGAGGTGACCGCTATTAAATTTTTAGTTGAATCTGGTAATAAGCCAAATCGGTCAATAAGTTCAACTTGGATTTCATTTAATTCATTATTATTCTTACTATTAGCAATACGTTTATATAACGATAAACGTGTATTCACATCGGCAATATAATCGTCGGGAATGAGTGCAGGTATGCGTAGTTCTACTTCTGCTTGTGTCGCTAATAAGTGCTCTAAACTAGGTTCTTGCCCATTTCGTAAAGCCTCTACTGCTTGGTTAAGCATATCCATATACAAATTAAAACCAATACTGGTAATCTGTCCGGATTGTTCATCACCTAATAACTCACCAGCACCACGTATTTCTAAATCGTGTGTTGCTAGTGTGAATCCTGCCCCTAACGTATCTAATGAACCAATCGCCTGTAAACGTTTTTTTGCATCTTTGGTCATTAATTTTGGTGTTGGGGTTAATAAATACGCGTAAGCTTGATGGTGGGAACGACCTACACGACCACGCAATTGGTGTAATTGTGCTAAACCTAAGTGATCTGCTCGATTTATAATGATCGTATTCGCCGTTGGAATATCGATACCCGTTTCGATAATAGTGGTACACACCAACACATTTTGGCGTTGATGATAAAAGTCTGACATCACTCGCTCAAGTTGTTGCTCATTCATTTGACCGTGAGCCGTTGAAATCCTAGCTTGTGGTAATAGTTGTTGTAAATCAGCCGCAGCTTTATCAATAGTCTCAACATTATTGTGCAAAAAGTACACTTGACCACCACGCATAATTTCACGTGTAATAGCATCACTGATGGTCTGATCACTGCGTTGCTGTACGAATGTTTTTACTGCTAAACGTTTCGCAGGCGGTGATGCGATAATTGATAAATCACGCATACCATTCATGGACATATTTAGAGTACGCGGGATCGGCGTTGCGGTCAGAGTGAGGATATCAATTTGTGCACGTAGGCGTTTGATCTTCTCTTTTTGGCGTACTCCAAAGCGATGTTCCTCATCGATAATTAATAACCCTAGGTCAGCAAACTTAATGCCATCACTTAATAGCTTATGGGTACCTATTAATATATCGATTTTACCATCGGCAGCTTCTTGTAAAATTTGTTTTTGTTCTTTGGCTGTTTTAAAGCGAGATAATACCTCGACTCTTACTGGCCAATTAGCGAATCGATCTCGAAAGTTTTCGAAATGTTGTTGCGCAAGTAGGGTGGTAGGGACTAATAAAGCCACTTGTCTTGCATTGTCCGTTGCCATGAATGCTGCGCGCATTGCGACTTCCGTTTTACCAAAACCTACATCGCCACAGACTAACCTATCCATGGGTTGCGATGAACACATATCCGATATGACAGCATTGATGGACAGTGCTTGGTCATGGGTTTCTTCAAAGGGGAAATCATCACTGAACGCTGCGTAATTAGCTTTATTTAATTGATATTTATAACCTTTTTTTGCTGCACGTTGCGCGTAAATTTCTAATAATTCAGCGGCGACGTCACGTACTTTTTCGGCCGCACGTTTTTTCGCCTTGGCCCAAGTATCGTTACCTAATTTACTGATCGGCGCGGTTTCTACATCACTACCGCTATAACGCCCGATTAAATGCAACGAAGTCACCGGTACGTAAAGTTTGTCTCCGCGTAAATATTCAAGGGTCACAAACTCATTAACATTACCCGCCACTTCAATGGTTTGAAGGCCTAAATAACGAGCAACACCATGGTCAATGTGGACCACGGGTTGACCTACTTTTAACTCTGCTAAATTACGTACTATATGTTCAGAGTTTTCTTCATTTTGTTTATCTTGGTTTTGACGCCTACGTTGGGTTATTTTATTACCAAGTAATTCCGTTTCAGTAATAAATGCAAATTCACTGTCTATGATTAAAAAGCTATGTTCAACGCGACTCACTGTGATGAAGACTTTGCTTTTACTTTTAATACATTCGGAGATGTTTGAGATTGATTTAATAGCAAGCTTAAGCGGGTGTAATAGTTCTAATAAAGCTTCTTTTCGCCCAGCTGATTCAACACTTAATACTACCTTACCGGAAAATTGTTTAATAAACTGTTCAATATTTTCCAGTGGTGCTTTGGCTTTATGATGTATTTTAATATCTGGTAAAGTAGTGAAAGGCAGATTGGTTTTCCCTGCCTTCGGTAACGCAAATGAGGTTGGCTGTAATTGATACTTAGGAAAAGCATTGATCTGTTTAAAGCATTGCTCTTGACGGAGGTATAATTCAATTGGTTGCAATAATGGACGTAATAAATCTACTCCACGTTCTTCAAAACGATGCGCAATGGTTTTCCAAAAATCATCCATCGCCTTTTGTATATCACCGACAACGCATAAACGTGTTTGTTTAGGGAAATAATCAAATAAAGTGGCTGTTTCATTAAAAAATAACGGTAAATAATACTCGATACCAGCGGGCAAATTGGTTTGCGAAATTTGTTGGTAGATAGAGTCAGCACTAGTACATATTTTCGCTGGAAACTTATCGCTATAAGCAGACTTAAACTGGCTTATTGCTTCTTTATCCGTTGCAAACTCATGCGCGGGCAATAATTTTATCTGTTTAATGGTGGGTAATGAACGTTGCGTTTCTGTATCAAATGGGCGTATCGAATCAACTTCGTCATCAAAAAAATCAATACGATAAGGTGTATCACTGGCCATCGGATAAACGTCTAACAAAGAGCCTCGAGCACAAAACTCACCGTGTTCTCTTACTTGATCAACGGCATAATAACCAGCTTCTTGTAATTGTTCGCGAAGTAATTGCAACTCTAATTTTTGCGACGTTTTAACCACTAACGTATGTTGTTTTAAATAACTAGGTGGCGCTAATCTTAATAATAACGTCGTGATTGGAACGATTAATATGCCATCTTTCATGGATGGTAATTGATACAAGGTTTCTATACGTGTGGATATAATGTCTTGATGTGGTGAAAAATGATCATAGGGCAAGGTTTCCCAATCGGGAAATAAATTCACCTCATATTTGTTTTCTGCAAAGTAAAGTAACTCTTGATGCAGCTTAATAGCACTCGGTGTGTCATTAACGATCACAACTAAAGGAGATTTTTGCGGGTTAGCTTGAGCGCATTGATTAATGACAAAACTTTGGCTACTACCTACTAAATTGCCAAATTGTTGCGTATCAGTAGATGATTTTAAAGGCGGTATCTCGAGTAAATTTTTCATATTATTGACTTTTCTTCATTACTTTATTCTGATGATTATTGCGATACTAAACAGATTGCTGATGACTGTTTTAAGTTATTAACTATTTAATTCACGCTGTTTTGCTCGATTTTTAAGTTGTTGTGATTGCACGTGTAAGCTGGCTCTAATTAATAGTTCTCGATCTTGTTCTCGAATAAAGGTGTAGTTAAAAACACATTCGCTTTCTGAGCTATCTGAAACACAGGCATAACAGTATATGGCAGAGGATTCTTCAGGTAAAAATATTTTTAATCTAACATTATCACCCACTGCCCATTTATCACTGCCAGCAACAATGATACTTCCAGCACTGAATTTAATGCTTTGATGACGAGCCTGTTGCTCATCCTGTTGTGTTAACACATAACTTAATAACGTATTTATTTTTTGATTTTGAGCTTGTAAAAAATGCCAAAGAGCTTGCGTATTTTCACTATTAAGTTTTAAAGGGGCTAGCATACTGACATCAGCTTGCGCCAGATCACTGGCCATTCTAAATGGTCCCGGTATCTCTTCTTCAAAGGCGCCTTGGTCAATAGGTAATTGAGTTTCATTAACAGGGTGCAAGTTAATGGAAAGTGTATGCTGCACTAAAAAATATTCGTTATTATCCATGTTTGCTAACCAAGTCATTATTGAGTGTGAGTGAAACTATTTTGTAAGAGTTTTGTCTGTCTTAGCGATTAAAGATACATTAGAATGGCGACTATTAAAATGTAATCAATGAGATAAGTCTATATTGAGGCTTAATTCTGGTTACAGAGATCGCAGTTATTTATTAAATATCTTGTTAGTCATGTTATTTACAATATCGATAGCTTTGTATCATTCAATTGATCAGTGTAGTAATAACTGATTATTGTTAGATAATTTATCTTAGAAATCCGTGCACAGTAGGGTATTGACTCGCTTTGCTTATCTCTATTTTAATTATAAGTGGCGTCATCATAAACAACTATTAAAAGGCAGTTATGTTTTATCCTTTAAGTGTATTTATCGGTTTACGGTATACAAAATCTAAACGTAATAATCAATTTGTATCGTTTGTTTCAATATTTTCAACTGGTGGCATTATTTTAGGCGTATTAGCATTAGTTACCGTCTTATCCGTTATGAATGGTTTCGAAGGGGAGTTAAAACAGCGTATCCTTGGCGCGATCCCACAGGCTAAACTTAGTAACCAAGCAAAGACCATTGACCATTGGCAACAACGTGTTGATGCAATTCCTGAAGATCCCCTCGTCATTGCTATTGAACCGATGATTAATGCTGAAGCGATATTGCAAAGCACAACGGCTTTGCAAGGTGTGAAGTTAGAAGGTATCTACCCGCAGAAATATAACAGTAAAATAGTTAAAGATAATATCTTTATGGGTGGCCTAGAGCTGTTGAAACCTAGTCAATATAACATCATTATTGGCGACCAATTAGCAAAGCAATTGAATGTGGGTATTGGTGATAAAGTACGCGTCATTTCCACCAGAGGGGCTCGTTATACACCAATTGGTCAAGTTCCTAGCCAGCGTAATTTTACCGTTGTTGGTTTATTTGATGTGGGCTCTGACGTTGATAAGTACTTGGTATTAATGCATGTCCAAGATGCGGCACGTTTAATTCGTATTCAAACAGATCAAGTGACGGATCTGCGTTTTTATTTTACCGAACCCTTTGCCGTTGAAGATTGGCAACCTCCAGTACTCGAAAAAGATGAAATCTTATTAGACTGGCGTAGTACGCACGGTGAACTTTTTGCCGCAGTTAAAATGGAAAGGAATATGATTTGGTTATTATTGTGTTTAATTATTGCGGTCGCTGCATTTAATATCTTATCCTCATCGGTGATGGTGGTAACGGATAAAAGCGCCGAAGTTGCGATATTAAAAACCCTAGGGATTCAAGCGTCTACGATCAACCTTATTTTTATTATTCAAGGTGCTTTCAGTGGTATTCTTGGCGCATTATTAGGGACAGGTTTAGGTTTGTTATTAAGTACTTACATTAATGAAGTGATGTCATTTTTAGGACTGCATCTATTAGCGAATGCTTCCGGTGGTACTCGACTCTTACCCGTTATACACGAACCATTTCAAATAGTATCGATTATGCTTGGTGCTATGTTGTTAAGTTTATTAGCCACTTTATATCCTGCATATAGAGCAGGAACAGTGAGCCCAGTCGAGGCATTAAGATATGAATGATTCAATTATAGTTTGTCAGAACTTAAGTAAAATTTACCAAGAAGGGCGCCTAGCCACGACTGTGTTACAAGGTGTCAATTTGACCGTGGAAAAAGGAGAGTTACTAGCTATTGTAGGTACTTCTGGATCAGGTAAAAGTACGTTATTACATTTGCTTGGGGCACTGGATGCCCCGTCTACTGGAGAGGTTATTTTTAATGATAATAACATCCATAAACTCTCTTCAAAGCAGCAAGCGAAGTGGCGTAACCAAGAGCTAGGTTTTGTTTACCAATTTCATCACTTATTATCAGAGTTCACTGCATTAGAAAATGTTGCCATGCCATTATTGATTGCAGGTGAGCCAGTTAAACTTGCGCAACAAAAAGCAACTGCATTATTAGAAAGAGTGGGGCTTAGTGAACGCATTCAACATCGACCTGCTGAATTATCTGGCGGTGAAAGGCAACGTGTTGCAATAGCACGTGCATTAATTAATAAACCTTCTCTTGTCTTAGCTGATGAACCTACCGGAAATTTAGATGCTAAAAGTGCAGAGTCTGTTTATCAGTTATTACGAGAATTAAATAGTGAATTTGGTACTGCTTTTATTGTGGTGACTCATGACCAACAGTTAGCCAATAAATTGCACAGACAATTATACATGGCGAACGGTATTTTACAGGACACTCCGTAATGTTTAGACCTTTACCATTATTTATTGGGCTACGTTATAGCAAAGCAAAACATAAAAATAAGTTTGTATCCTTCATTTCAATGGCTTCTATATTTGGCATTATTTTAGGTGTTGCTGTCTTAATTGTTGGCCTTTCAGCGATGAATGGCTTTGAAAAAGCATTACGAGATCAATTGTTAACCGTGATCCCGCATGCGGAATTAGAAGTAGTTAAAGGGGAGTTTAAAGATGAAACGGCTATTCTTTCTAAAATAAGAGCACATCCAGGTGTACTAGGTGCAAGCCCTTACATAGTGATGAATGCCCTGTTGCAAAAAGATATTAATATGAAAGCGTTGCAAATGCGCGCCATTACTCCTGAAAGTGAAACGCAAGTGACCGCGATAGAACAGTATATTAAACAGGGAGGCTGGGAGTTATTAAGCGCAGATGAAAATAGTCTTATTCTAGGTGAGCCGGTTGCCAAACAACTAGGCATTGAGGTAGGGCAGTCTTTATCATTATTATTACCTCAAATTGGCTCAACGAAGCTTAAAGCTCCACGCAAGTTTACCTTTATCTTAACGGGTACCTTTAAAATGGGTGGGCAAGTTGATACTACATTGGGTTTTATCCATATCAACACGGCTAAAAAAATGCTTAACCTTAACCATGCTACAGGTATTGCCTTTAAAGTTGAGGATGTTTTAAAAGCACAGGTGCTGTCACGGGAGGTGGCGTATAGTATCCCTGTGTATATGTATATTAAAAGTTGGATCACAAGCCAAGGCTACTTATATCAAGATATTCAAATGGTTAAATCATTGATGTACGTTATTTTATTATTAGTAGTTGCCGTTGCTTGTTTTAATATTGTATCCACATTGGTAATGGCTGTGAATGAAAAACGCAGTGACATTGCTATCTTAAAAACAATGGGGATGGGGAAGTGGTCTCTACGTGCTATTTTTATGGTTCAAGGTGCGTTTAATGGTCTCATGGGAAGTCTACTAGGCGCGTTACTGGGTATCTACTTAGCTAGCAATTTAAGTCAGTTCTTTAGTGCGGTTGAAAATATCCTGGGTAGAAAGTTTATTTCTGGAGATATCTATTTTATTGATTATTTACCCTCACAAATCAACTATGATCAAGTGATCATTATTACACTGATTGCTTTTGTTATGAGTATCGTAGCAACGATATACCCCGCATGGACCGCGAGTAATATTGAACCTGCAAAAGAGTTAGGTTACAGCCACTAACGACTTTTTACCTTATCTCGATGGCCGAAAATCATTATGATCACAGGCCATCTAATCCACAGCATTACCATTTAAGAATGTAGCTATTTAGACACCTATGTATACATTCAGTTATATAGATTAGATATCTAATCATTTAACCGTATCTGCTGTTTACATCAGTTTTACGGTAGCTATTAACCGTATATGTAGTAATCAGGTAATAATCTAACAAACTTTTCTTATGCTCACGTTAATAAATAATTATTTAGAGCAATCTATGCTTTAAGTAAGGCTATTTTTGCTGTGTAAAATTCTATTGCTCGTCATCCCGGTCAATAAATATTATGGAGATTAAAAACTGTTATGAAGGTTAAAAACCGTTATAAAAGTTAAAAAATAAGCAAAAAAAAGCGCATTAATAAATGCGCTTTTAAGAATATATCAGTAATTTAGTAAGCTAAAGTAGCATCTAAAATACTATCGGAGACTGATCATTAATCGTCTAAAATACCAAGAATGCTTAATAAGTGGATAAAGATATTAAAGATGTTTAAGTATAAAGAAACAGTCGCTCTAATGTAGTTAGTTTCACCACCGTTAATGATACGGCTAGTATCAAACAGAATAAAACCAGACATTATCATGACTACAACACTACTGATCACTAATTGGAAAAGTGGGATCTGTAGGAAAATATTAGCAATAATTGCAACAATTACAGCAATCATACCTGCCATTAAAAATCCGCCCATAAATGAGAAATCTTTTCGGCTAGTTAATACGTAAGCTGATAATGCAAAGAATATTATTGCAGTAGTACCAAGTGCCTGCATAATTAAAGCAGGGCCGTTTGGCATTGTTAGGTAATGGTTTAGCATATTACCTAGTGACGCACCCATCACACCAGTAAACATGAATACCCAGAATATCCCCTTGCTAGAATTCGCTGTTTTAGACACTACAAATAAAAGACCAAATCCAACTAGCATTAAGACAAGTGACGTCATTGGGCCGATACCTACCATTGTCGCAATAGTTGCAGTGACTGCACTAAACGCTAATGTCATGCCTAATAGCATATAGGTATTCTTTAATACTTTAT
Source organism: Vibrio sp. 1-Bac 57 (assembly GCF_037546855.1). NCBI lineage: Bacteria > Pseudomonadati > Pseudomonadota > Gammaproteobacteria > Vibrionales > Vibrionaceae > Vibrio > Vibrio sp. 1-Bac 57. The sequence continues at coordinate 166,112 of NZ_JALAAC010000004.1, forward strand.
TAATTGAAACTCCAACACCTTGTGCTTTAGTGTTAATTGAAGAATTCATAATTTACTCCGTTGAATAATGATTGTTAACAACATCATAACATCAGATTTTTTGCTTGTGCAGTATTTTTTATTGAGCTAATGAAATAGCAGAAAGTTTTTAACTGCAAGTCATACCAGTGCGCATATTTGCTTGATCACTGTTATTGCTTAAAAGAGGGTATTATTGCGTTGTGTTTGATTGGAAAGCTTGAAATTAAAAAAGGCACTATAAAAGTGCCTTATTAGTATTGGGACATGGAGGTAGAAAGTGCTGCTTATTTAGCGCCTTCGATAATACCTACAAATTCCTCAATGATTAGTGCTGCACCACCTACTAAACCACCGTCGATGTCTGCTTGAGCAAATAGCTCTTTTGCACTGTTTGCTTTAACACTACCACCGTAAAGGATCTGTACTTTCTCAGCAACAACTTCACTTTGCGCTTTTAACCAAGAACGGATATGTGCATGAACTTCTTGTGCTTGCTCAGAAGTTGCAACTTTACCTGTACCGATAGCCCAAACTGGTTCGTAAGCGATTACTGAGTTTTCTAATGCTGCGATACCAGTAACATCAACCACTGCTTTAAGTTGAGTTTCAACAACAGCAAATGTTTTATCAGTTTCACGTTCTTCTAGTGTTTCACCGATACATAATACAGGTACTAAACCATTTTCTTGAATCGCAACAAATTTAGCTGCAACAACTGCATCAGTTTCGTTGTGGTATTGACGACGCTCTGAGTGACCTACTAGGCTATATTTAGCGCCAAACTCTTTAACCATAACAGGTGAAGTCTCACCTGTGAATGCGCCTGCAACATTTGTGCTCACATCTTGTGCACCAAATTCAATGCTGCTGTCTGCTGTTAGGTTTGCAACTTGCTCAATAAAAATTGCTGGTGGGCATACTGCAACTTCAACATTAGTTGCTGCATCTGCTGCACTTTCGATACCTTTGATCAATGTAGCTACTGATTCTTTTGTACCGTTTAGTTTCCAGTTACCCATTACAAGAGGTGTTCTCATGTTTGACTCCGTTTTTTATATTGAAAGTTATATTAAAAGTAAAATTGAAAAAATTATATTGAAAATTAAATTAAAGCTTTATGTTCTTAAATAAGCTGGTGACCATGAGTTAGTCTCTCACTAATTCACATCATTCTTTGATTATGCGCGTAAATTATCTCTTATCGACCGTAAATACAAGGCTAGGTTGACTTAAAGGCTACTCTTTATTGGGTTAAATCAATAAAGAGTTTAATTTAACTGAGTAACAAGATTAATTGACCTCTGTAATTTGCACTGCTTGATGCTGTTTATAAAATTCGTTGTCAGCTGTTACTTGGTTTGATAATTGCTCACTGGCTGGTTGTTTAAATGATTCCTTATCAAAGGCAATATCTCCGCCATCAATCACACCGGAATCCTTAGTAATGGATTTAAAATCAAATAAGCTAGTATCTGCTAAATGCGAAGGAACCACGTTTTGCATAGCAGTAAACATAGTTTCTAAACGACCTGGATAATTGACTTCCCAATCATTGAGCATATCTTTTGTTAATTGACGCTGTAAATTAGGCTGAGAACCACATAAATTACATGGAATGATTGGGAATTTTTGCAGTGTAGCAAACGCTTCAATATCTTTTTCTTTACAGTAAGCAAGCGGACGAATAACTACATGCTCACCATTGTCTGAAACAAGTTTGGCCGGCATCGACTTGAGTTTGCCTGCAAAAAATAAGTTAAGCATCATGGTTGCTAACATATCATCGCGGTGGTGACCGAGTGCAATTTTAGTGGCGCCAAGCTCTTTCGCAGTCTTGTATAAAATGCCTCGGCGTAAACGCGAACAAAGGCTACAAGTAGTTTTTCCGGGTTGTAGCTTTTCTTTAACGATACTGTAAGTATCTTGTTCTACTATTTTGTAGTCAACACCTAATGAGTCAAGGTATTGCGGCAATATATGCTCAGGAAAGCCTGGTTGTTTTTGATCTAAGTTAACCGCAATGATATCAAAGTTGATAGGCGCAACGGCTTTAAGCTGGCTTAGCATTTCCAATAGGGTGTAGCTGTCTTTACCACCAGATAAACAGACCATGATTTTATCACCATCTTCGATCATATTATAATCTGCAATGGCTTGTCCGGTTTGTCTACGCAACACTTTATTTAATTTTTTAAGGTTGAATTGATCTTTTTCTGATAGTTGTTGCGTCATGGTATGCCTTGTTAATGGAGTATTAAAACAAGGCGCATTGTATAAAAAGAGGGGCGCAGATGCAAAGAGTAAAGGTCCCGCTAATGCATCTATAATGGAGTCGGCTCTGCGATTAAATAACCTTGTATCCCATCGATATACATGCTTTCAAGGATTTGTTTTTGTTCTAAGTGCTCAATACCTTCAGCGATAACTTGGCACTCCATTCGATGTGCAACATCAATGATCATGCGAATAAATTGTTGATTTGCACTATCTGATTCGAGGTTAGTAATTAAACTTGCGTCAAGTTTAATATAATCAGGTTTTAACTCTTCAAATAAACGAAAAGAACTGATCCCTTTGCCGAAATTGCAAATGGCAGAACGACTTCCCGCCCTCTTGAGCATATTAAAAACACGTTTACTCGCAATCAAGTTATGACCTAATAAACTTTCAGGAACTTCAAATACCAAGGAACCAGCTACATCGGGCTCTCTTAATAATAATCGCTCTAGCCATACCATAAAGCTACTATTGTGCATCGCCGAAGAACTAAGGTTTATACCCCATCTAGTGCTATATTCTGTACGAAGACGACTACGATAAATTATCTTTTCAAGAATTATCTTTTCAAGTTTAATTATCGTATCAGTACGTTGTGCCATGGAAAAAACAGTATCAGTTGGAATGGTGTTGTTATGTTCACTGACAAAACGTGTAAATATTTCCTGGTATCCTTTCATATTGCGATGAATAGCTTGAACAGGTTGTTGTAAAAAAAAGAATGAACGATTAGTTATGATATCAGTAATAATTGATCGCCAATGCTGTTCACCGACTTGCAGTGTTTGGTTATCTATATTCTCTTCAAAAGCCCATGCATTAATACCACTGGTTTGAGCCTTTGCCAGTGCAATATCGGCTCGTGCTAACACATGCTCGGGTAATTGATTGGAGGAAATTAAAGTCATGCCATTAAAGGCAACATTTTCAAGGTTGTTAAGTAGTTGATATTGATCAAACTTTAGTTTTAGTTCATTGGCTAATTGCTGCGCATCGCCAATACTCATGCTATGACTAATGAAAGCAAATTCAGATCCTGAAATCCTAAATAAATGGATATCTTTATATTTATCAAGAACATCGTTAATGATATTTGCAACATTTACAACAAATTGATCGCCTTGTTGAAATCCACGGTGCATGTTAACCACTGATAACTCAAACAGTCGAATGATAGATAGGATGGCATGTTTACGATTACTTTCATCGGATAAAAACTCAGTAAGTTCTTTCCTAAATACATGGCGATTATTTAAGCCCGTTAATGAGTCCGCATTTATTTGTTGCGATAATAACGAGATCTTTTCTTTTTTACTGTGCAAAGCAGAATCAAATAGACGTCTTTGTTCAATGAGTTCGATAGTGACCTTTTTAAAAGGTGTTATTTTAGATTTTTCATTAACGATTTCATTGACTAAGGCACTTTCTATTTTTTTTAGTAATCGAAATGAAATGGTATGATACAACAGCAAAGTGATAATAAGTGCGCTGACAATCAGCACTATAATAGATTGATATAATTTAAATAGTTCCGCATGAACACTTGTATATTGAATGCTTTGATTTTCAGTTGGGCTGTTAAAATTAGAAATCGGGGAGGGTAGTAAATTATTGAAAAGCTGGTTGACTGCTTTTTGACTATAAACAAGTGGGCTATTAAGACGGCTATTATTAATTTTTATATAACTAAATTGACTAAGTTCGAGGCTTTCTTCTAGCTCACCAATACTAGTAATAGTTGGTAATAAAGCTAGCTGAGAGTACGTTTTAGGTAGTTGTTGTTGCTCTAGTAGTATCGTGTTAAACGCACTTTTAGTTGCAATGATTAATGCCAAAGCTATCAATAAAGTGATCAAAGTAGAGATCCAAAGGCTTTTTTTATAATCGTTCACTTAACCTTCTCCTCGCATTAAAAACTGATTGTTATTGATAAGTGGTTATTAGTATTGTTATTAATAAATAGCTATTAGTCTTTTTTATAAAGATGAAATAAAATGCTGATTATTATCTTTAATATAAGCTATTCAAGACGTTCCTATGACAAAGCTTGCTCAATATAGAAAATAAGAAATGCTTTAAGCGGGATAGTATAGACCAAAAGTGGTATTTTATTTACTTTTTTATTAAATAAATGTTATTTTCGATAGTCTGGTTGGTGACTTAATAACAAATATTTTGTTTGCTCTTCCTGTGGCGACTCACAAACGCTCTTAGCTGTACCTTTTTCAATGATTTTTCCCTGATGTAATACCAGGATTTGATCACTCATGTGTTTGACTAAATGCATATTATGCGCAACAAAAATATAACTAGTTCCTTTAGCTTTTTGTATCTTTAGTAACAGGTTAACGATTTTAAATCGCAATGAAATATCTAATGTGGATAAAATTTCATCGGCAATAATAATATCAGGATTTAAAATCATAGCGCGTGCGATGGCCACTTGATGCTTTTGTACACTGGATAACATATTAGGGTAAAAAGCTAAATAATCAGGTAACAATCCTACTAATTTTAAGGTTTCCAGAATTTGCTGATGGCGTTGTTTGTCATTTAAATCTGTATTTAATTGTAAAGGTGCATGTAATATTTTCCCTACCGTCGTTTTAGGGTTTAACGAGCTACTTGGGTCTTGAAAAATCATGCGTATGGATAAACAACGTTGCTGAGAGTTAAGCGAACTAAGATGTTGTCCTTTTACGTAAATATCGCCGGAGTTTGCTATTAACATACCACCAATCGTCCTGACTAATGCACTTTTTCCGGATCCACTTTCACCAACTACTGCCAATGTTTGACCAGGCTCTAGGGTGAAACTGACAGGTCCGAAAGCAAGTTGCTCTCGACTACTGAGAATACCCGTTGCATGTTTAAAACTTTTACACAGATTCGTCACTTTTAATAACGGCTGCACATTTAGCTCACTTTGGTTGGATAGTGACATCGGAAACTATGACCTTTTTTAGTCGTTAAAGTAGGGTTTTCAACACATATTTTTTGTGCTCTAGGGCACCGAGGCCCTAGTCGGCAACCGATTGGCAATTGGTTCGAAGAAGGAATATTCCCGGGTAACGTGTACAGTTGCGCTTTATGCTCATTAAATTGTACATTATTGATTAATGTTTTTAACATAGATTGTGTATAGGGGTGCATGGCACTGCCCATTATTTGCTTATAAGATCCTGATTCAACCGTTTGTCCACAATAAACTAAGGTCATATAATCGGATATGTTACTGGTATTGGCAAAATTATTACTTAATATAAGCAGAGTCGTATTATTTAATTGGTTAAGTTTATATAACAAGCGAAAAATTTGTGATTGAGTAACTGCTTCCATTGCAGTGGTTGGTTCATCGGCAATAATTAAACGTGGACTATTAGCAATCGCCATGGCAATCATCACTTTCTGGCAAACACCCTCTGAAAGTTGGTGTGGGAAACAATTTAATACTGCCACATCATTCTGAATACCTACTTTGTGTAACAACTCTTTAATTTGTAAGCGTCGTGACTGTACGTTTACTTTTTTAATCTTGGTTAATATTAAACGAAAGCGTTGTTTCCACGTTTTTTTGGGTAATACTGATTCAATTTGAACGCGTATTTTTTGACTTGGATCGAGATAAGAGCTGGGCTCTTGAAAAATAACTGAAATTTCTTTACCTAGAATTTGACGTCGTTCTTTATGCGTGAGTTTTGATAAATCCGTCTTGCCTAAAAACATTCGATCAGCTGTAACCGTCCAGTTGCTATTGTGTAAGCCTAATATCGCTTTAGTGATCAGTGTTTTCCCCGAGCCAGACTCACCAATTAAACCGTGAATAGAACCATCTACTATATTCAGAGAAGCCTTGTCGATTACTCGAATTTTTCCCTGTGCAGTATCAATGTCAATACTTAGGTTTCTGATATCCAATAAAGCCATTATTCTTCACCTTCAAGTACAGCGTGCCGTAAACCTTCTGAAAATACATTTACGATAATAATTACTGCGAAAATAGCAATCCCTGGAAAAGTAACCAACCAAGGAGAAAGGTAGATGAGTTCCATACTGCTTGCGATTAAAGATCCCAATTCAGTTTGAGGTAATTGCGCACCAAAACCTAAAAAGCCTAGTGTCGCAATTTCGATAATCGCCATGGTAAATAAACGGTTAATAATAGTAACGGTAGGCTCTAAAATATTAGGTAAAATACCGTATCTAAATAAACGCGTTTTTGTTGCCCCATCAAGTTGTATTGCAACAATATATTGTTTACTTAACTCTTGTTCAATGGCCAAAAAACTAGAACGTATAAATTGCGGCAGTAATGAAAGAGAGATAGCAATCAGGCAGTTAGTGTAACTAGGTCCAAAGATGGTGATCAGTATTAATGCTGAAAGCAATGTTGGAATCGCTAATAAAGCATCTAATAAATGATGTAAGACACTTGCTTTAACACCTTTTGTAAGAGCGGCTGCAGCCCCGATCAGCATGCCAATAATACCGACCAAAAGTGTAATGATTAATGCTCCGCCTAAAGTCAGTTGCAGTCCATGAAATAAACGAGAGAGAGAGTCCCTACCTAAATCATCGGTTCCCAAAATATGATTGGTATTGCCTCCTTCGACCCAATAAGGGGGTAATAACATACTATCAGGGTTTTGCGCCAAGGGAGAATGAGGTACAAACCAAGGGGCAAATAGAGAGATAATAATCAAAACAATCATTAACCACATAGCCACCACTGCAATTGTTTTGGTTTTAAAAATAGACCAAATATAACCTAATGGTGATTGAATCTTATCTTCATTAAAGCCGTTATTTATCAGCATATAAGGAACCTCGTCTTAATGGGCTAATAACAACCATGAGAATTTCGATGAAAATACTGAAGGATAAAATAAATCCGCTAATAATTAATATACCAGCAGGTAATACTAAATAGTCGCCTGTTTTCAATGAAATAAATAACCATTTACCTATACCATTTAAGTTAAATACAATTTCAATGGTCATTGCAAAAGAGATAATGGTGCTTAATTGCAGTCGTAATTGCGGAATAATAGGAGGTAGCGCATTTTTTAATGCATGTGCAAAAACGATTTTTGTTCGAGAGAAACCTTTTGCATAGGCTGCTTGTATATAATTGCTTCGCATCACCATAGTCATGGAGTGACGGGTTAAACGTACAATCTCAGTGATTAAGAAAAAGGATAAAACTAATGCAGGCAGAATCAAATGTGCAACACGGTCTATAAATGCGAATAGCTCATATTGCTCGGTAACCATTAATGTATCAATTAACAAAAATCCCGTCACAACCGGCACTTCATAGATCAAACTGAGATTACCATCAACGGGCAATACTTGCCCCCATACACTAGGTAGTAATACTGCCATTACTCCGACCCAAAAAACTGGTAATGCGAGCCCCATGATCGCAATAGTCATGATTGCATAATCTAAACGAGTATTTCTGAATAAACCGGCTAATAAACCCAGTGGAATGGCGATAATACTAGAGAAAATTAATGCAGTGAAACAAAGCTCAAGTGTTGAAGCGAAAAAAATCAAACCACGCTCGAGTAAGGATTGATTATCCACGGAAGAATAACCGAGATCGCCATTCATAATTTGCCATAAGTAAGCAAAGTACTGCTTTATATAACCATTAGAGTTAACAACTGTTTCGCTGTTGACCGAGACAATACGATCGGTAGCAAATGCAATGATAGTCAAAATCAGTGCGGTGATTAACAGCAGGTTTAGACGTCTTAATAAAAATGACAGCATCTTAATTCAAATCTTGTTTAATGGCATTTTGGAAATTAATACCCGTTAAAGGATTAACTTCCACATTTAAAATTGACTTCGAGATAGCATCTAACCTTAATACATGTGCGATAGGCAGGTAAGGACGTTGCTTGTAAACTTCGTCTTGTATCTGATAATAGTTTTTTATACGTTGTGCAAAATTAGACTCTGTTATTGACTGATCTAATAATACTTGCACCTTAGGTGAGCACCAATGGCTACTATTACCACTTTCAGCTGATGAATTACAGCTTAGTAGCGGTCTAAAAATACTATCTGGATCGTCAATATGAACATTAATGCCGGTTAAATAAGTATCATAATCACCACTTCGTAAGCGTGCTTTTAAAGCGGCACCACTTAAATTAATGATATCTGTTTTAATACCTATGTCATTGAGGTTCGCTTGTATTAATTCTGCTGTTTTATGAAAATTAGGGTTAAATACATCGGAACTATCTGGTAATAAAATAGTTAATGTCTTAGAAAAGTCATAATTTAATAAGGTTAAATTTTGACGCGCTTTTTCTGGATCATATAAGTCTTCCTCAAAACGCGGTTTTAATGCCCATGATTGTTTACTTAATAATGTATCCGTTTGTATTGCGCTACGAAAATAGACAGCCTGTAAAATGGTTTTTTTATCAATAGCTTGTGACAGCGCTTGACGAACTTGATTGTGTTCTAAAATAGGGCGCTCAGTATTAAATGCCCACAGTGCGATATTAGCCGTTGATTTACTATTTAAGGTAATATTTTTGTTTTTACTTATGGTTTCTAACTGGCTTGCCGCAGGATAAGAGATTGCATCGCACTCTCCCGATAATAATTTTGTGTATCGTTTTGTTGCACTAGGATTGGTAAAATAAATTAAGTTTTCAATATTAGTCATTGATTGCCAATAAAGCGGATGTTTTTTGTAACGAATAGTGCCATTACTATCAAAGCTTTTAAATTTAAAAGGCCCGGTACCAATAGGCTGAAAATCTATATTTTCCTGCAGACCTTGTTCTATCAATTGGTCTGCATATTGTTTTGAATGAATCACTGCATAATGTGCAGCAAGGTTTGCTAACAGTGTTACATCGGGTTTGCTTAAAACAAATTCAACCGTATAGTCATCAATCTTATTTATCTCTGATAGCAGATCCGTGAAGGGATGATTATAAAAATAGTTTTCCGTCTGTTTATTCACTTTATGATACGCATCTTGAACATTAAGCATGCGATTAAAACTAAATAAGACATCATCTGCATTTAAAAAGCGTGTTGGTTTAAAAAATTCTGTTTGATGAAAGCTAATATTGTGACGTAATGTAAAGCGATAGCGTAATTTATCATCACTACGTTGCCAACTTTCAGCTAAATCAGGAATAAATTTGTTGGTTTTAGGATCAATGGTCACTAAGCGGCTATAAATTTGATGTGTGGTCGCATCTAAGCTCGCAATATCCTGACTAATTTGAGGATTAAACGAAGTAGGTAAACTTTCTGTGCAATAGATAAGAGTATTTTGTGTTAGTGCTTTATTTTGATAACAGCCGCTAAGGGTTGTGATAAAGAACAATAAGCATATTAAACGCATAAAGCTATTCTATTCCATTAGAGTGAGGTGTGTAATTTAACATTAGCGCCGCTTAATTAACATATTAAATATGGGTAAACCTATTCGTTCCTGTTAAAGATGGCAATAAAGTATCGGTTTAATGCATTAGGTCATCTTTATGCCTAGAATTCGTTCAACCCATTATTTACTGATTGTTACATCTTAGCTTACAGATCGTTGTAGTTTAAAGAGTAAGCACTATAAAGCTATTTATTCTGCCTGATGACTTTTAATTAGCGACTTTTAATTAGTTACTTTTAATTAGTTACTTTTAATTAGTTACTTTTAATTAGTTACTTTTAATTTGTTATTTTTAATTAATGACCTTTATGTAAGCACTTCTAACTTAGTGGCAATACGGTAGCACAGTAAAATCGCTGTTAAGCCAAATATAATGCTACCTAATGCTTGTCCAATCAATATTCCTTGAGCGCCATAATAATAGGCTCCAACACTAACAAAAGGAATAGTGCCTAAGGACATTTTTCCAAGATTCAATAATGTAGCCATTTTAGGGCGACCCACATTATTAAGAAAAGACATCGCGACTAAGTTCATTGCCACAAATATAAAACTAACGCTAACATACTGACAAAAAAAGCGGATTAACATCGCCGTATCCGCCCCTGCATTAAACAAAGAAACGAGGTATTCTTGCAATAGTGAGAGGGTTAATGCTAAAACAAAAACGTATTTAATAATAAAATTAAGTGATTGATTTAAAGTTGTTTTAACACGTTTAAATTGCTTTGCACCTAAGTTTTGACTGATGATTGGGCCAATTGCGCCAGGCATAGCAAACAACATTACAAAAGCGACGGGGATCAAGCGACTAATAATTGCCCAACCAGCAACAAAACTCCCTCCAAATTTAGCCATTTCATAAGTAATATATAAATGACTTAGTGGCGTGGCGACTTGAGTTAAGGAAGCGGGAATCGCAACTGCGGTGATATTCTTTGTGTGTCTGATAAAGTCAGAAAATGTAATACGAGTAATAAACCCACAAACCATAATTAGGTAAAAAGCAGCAACCAATAACATCACACTTCTCGCGACGATTGCAGCAAAAGCTGCCCCTTCAATATTCAACTTAAAATAAAAGATAAACAGAGGATCGAGAATAACATTGCACACACCGCCTGCTAGGGTGCAATACATGCCTAACTTAGCTTTACCTAATGAGCGTAATGTTGCTGTGATCTGCATTGCGAGAGCAATCAGTGGAAAAGAAAAAATGGTTATTTTTAGATAAGCAGTGGCCGCATCTAAAGCAACACCATTAGCACCTATTAATGTTAATAGGTGCTTAGCATTAAAAAAAATAGTGACCGTGATTAGACAACTAATTACCAAGGTTATTAGATAACAGCTCATTGAAGCCTGTTTAGCTTGCTGTTGATGGCCTTGACCTATTAACTTAGCAACAACAGCTGAGTTAGCAATGACCATGGCGATAGTCAATGAGGTGGTAAAAAATAATAGGGCTGCTGCATAGGCAATGGCAGCAACCAAGTGAGGTTGGTTTAATAAACTAATAAAATAGATATTAATCAAATCAACAACAAAGAACACACTCAAGGCAACCGCATTGGTCAGTGCCATTTTTAATATATGCTCAGGAATATTGCCTTGCGTAAATTTAGGCGCGATTGGGTTCATTGATTAACGTGTAAACCTGCAAATTTATCCAACAATTGTTGTTGCGTTTCAACATGGTTAGGATCGATAATGATACAGTTGATAGGGCAAACTGCGACGCAGGTTGCTTGTTCATAAAAACCAACACACTCGGTACATAAATCTGGATTAATTTCATATATTTCAGCCCCAAAGGTGATTGCTTCATTAGGGCATTCTGGATCGCACATATCACAATTGATGCAACTGTCTTCTATTAATAAAGCCATGTTATTTACTATGCGGGTTGCGAGTGTCTGCACCCTGTGTCAAGTTTCTCATCAGTAAACCGTGGCTTAAATCGATCTCTTTTGGTACTGGAATATATAAAACATGACCCGAACCCGGCGCTACATCCACTAATTCACCTTTACGGTTATGCAACTCTTCTAACTTAAAGTTGATGTTACCCTGCGGGGTCATTAGCTCTAGTTTGTCACCCACTAAGAATTTGTTTTTAACATTTATTTCTGCAAGACCTTGTTGGTTACGACCGGTGATTTCTCCCACAAATTGTTGGGTTTCACTGATTGAATAACCGTAATCATAGTTCTGGTATTGATCATGGGTATGGCGGTTTAAAAAACCTTCTGTGTAACCACGATGTGCAAGGTTTTCTAATGAACTCATTAATGATGGGTCAAAAGGGCGTCCTGCAATGGCATCATCCATGGCTTTACGGTATACCTGAGCGGTACGAGCACAGTAATAGAAACTTTTTGTACGACCTTCAATTTTTAAAGAGTGTACACCCATCTTTAGGAGACGTTCTACATGTTGAATAGCACGTAGATCCTTTGAGTTCATGATATAAGTGCCGTGCTCATCTTCAAAGGCAGGCATATACTCGTTAGGTCTTCCTTCTTCTTGCAATAAGAAAATTTGATCCGTTGTAGTGCCACTGCCAAGAGTAGGTTCTGGTTTATGGATAGCGACAATATCACCGGTTTCATTTTCGGTGGCTTCATGAGCATCATATTTCCAACGGCATGAATTAGTACAAGTCCCTTGATTGGGATCGCGTTTGTTAATGTAGCCTGATAGCAAACAACGACCAGAATAGGCCATACAAAGTGCACCATGAACAAATACTTCGATTTCGATTTCAGGGCAATGGTAGCGAATATCTTCAATTTCATCTAAAGAAAGCTCACGTGATAAAATTACACGTTCAATCCCTTGTTGGTACCAAAACTTTACCGTAGCCCAGTTAACCGCGTTCGCTTGTACACTCAAATGAATTGGCATGTCTGGAAAAACTTCGCGTACCATCATGATTAAACCGGGGTCTGACATGATCAACGCATCGGGTTTTAAATCAACCACGGGCTTCATATCGCGGATAAAGGTTTTTAGTTTAGAGTTATGTGGTTGAATATTGCACACAACATATAATTTTTTACCCTGTGCATGGGCTTCATTAATGCCTATTTGAAGTTTTTCAAGATTGAATTCATTATTTCTAACTCGTAAGGAATAACGAGGTTGACCTGCATAAACAGCATCGGCGCCATAGGCAAAAGCGTAACGCATGTTCTTTAAACTACCTGCAGGGGATAATAATTCTGGTTTCATCTGAGCCTCTTCAATAACAAATTTGGACATTCCCACAAAAGGAAAGCGGGCATTCTACTTGTTTTTGTAAAAAAGGTGTAGCGGAAGGCTGGAAATATTGAGTATTGATGATAAATGGCAAAAAATGGTCGGAATAGGTGTACTGAGGTGATAATTAGTTTCACATTTAATAAACGCACCTCTATACTAGCGAATAATTTTCTTACTGATAATCAGAGATTTATTCTGGATATCTTTCAACATCGTTTTTAAATATTAGGTTTTACATGGAAAACACAGAAAAGTTTACAAATAACAAACAAATCATTGCCTTCTTAACGGAACAGTTTCCTGCTTGCTTTATTGCTAGTGCTGAGCCTGCAAAACCATTAAAAATTGGTGTGTTTCAAGAACTAGCAACTCGTTTAGAGAATGAAACTCGCGTCAGTAAAACACAGCTTCGTGGTGCATTACGTCAATACACAATGAGCTGGCGTTACTTGCACTGTGTAAAAGCAGGTGCAAAACGTGTCGACTTAGATGGTGTTGAAGGGGATGAAGTTTCTCAAGAACATGCTGACCATGCACAATTGTCGCTAAAAGAAAGCAAAGAAAAAGCATTCGCCAACAAGAAAAAAACAGACGCCAATAAAGCACCAGCTCGTGCTGCTAAAAAAGTGGCTGTACCAAGTCGTAAGAAAGAAGCGCCTAAAAAAGTAGCTAAAAAACCTGAGATTGACTTAAGTCAGTATAAAGAAGCTAATCATAATGAACTTAAAGTATCGCAATCAGTCAAAGTTCTTTTAGGAAAATCGCCTGTTTCAGCAACCGTTGTTGAAATTTTAAAAGAAGAAGTTCAAGTGCAACTAGACTCAGGAATGGTTGTGAAAGTTAAAGCTAAGCATTTAATCGTATAAAAGGTATTTTAATGAATAAACTCTTTCGTCATGCATTAATTCTATCCCAAATCATTTTTATTGGAGCAGCTTTTGCTTCTTCCTCAAATGTAGATTTAAAAGATATCCCGCAATTGCATCAAGAGTCTCAACATGCAAAAGTGGCGAAACGAGTGAGCGATTTATTTAGTCGCTCTCATTATAAATATATGCCTTTAGATGATCAGTTGTCTGAAAAAGTGTTCAATCGTTATATTGAACAGCTTGATTACAATAAACAGATCTTCATGCAAAGTGATATTGATGCGATTAAAGTTTATCAACATTCATTTGATGATAATCTTAAATTTGGTCAACTTGAACCTGCCTACAAAATCTACCAACTTAATTTAACGCGCCGTTTTGAACGTTTTACCTACGCTTTGTCGTTACTAGACAAAGAAATCACTTTTGATACTGAAGAAGAATATCAATATGATCGTAGTAAAGCAGAATGGGCAAAAGATAAACAAGCGTTAGATAGCCTCTGGCATGCACGTGTTAAGTCGGACGCATTAACGCTTAAGCTAGCTGATAAAAAGTGGCCTGAAATTAAAACGTTATTAACTAAACGTTATACTTATGCGCTTAAACATTTAACACAAACTGAAAGTGAAGATGTATTTCAAGCTTTCATGAATGCCTATGCACATACCATCGAGCCACATACTAGCTACTTATCACCGCGTAATGCCGAACGTTTTAAAATGGAAATGAATCTTTCACTTGAAGGGATTGGTGCTGTTTTACAACTTGAAGATGATTACACAGTGATCCGCAGTTTAGTTCCAGGCGGTCCTGCTGATAAATCAAAGCAACTTGCTAAAGATGATAAAATTATTGGTGTTGGTCAAGAAGGCGAAAAAATTGTCGACGTAGTCGGCTGGCGCTTAGATGATATTGTTGAACTTATTAAAGGACCGAAAGGTACTACTGTTCAATTACAAATTTTATCGGGTAAAGCCGGTGATACCAATAAAGTCATTGAAATTGTACGCGAAAAAATCCACCTAGAAGACAGAGAAGCTAAATCTTCAGTACAAGTGATTAATGGTGAAAATATTGGGGTGATCACTATTCCAAGTTTTTACATTAAGCTGAGTGAAGATGTAGAGCGCGAATTGGATATATTAGCTAAAAAAGACGTTAAAGGCATAGTGATTGATTTACGTAACAATGGCGGCGGCGCATTAAGCGAAGCTACATTGTTAACTGGGTTATTCATTAAAACGGGCCCTGTTGTTCAAGTGCGAGATAGTCGTCAGCAAATTGCTGTGCAAGCCGATGATGATGACAATATTGCTTATAATGGCCCCTTGACGGTACTTGTTAATCGTAATAGTGCTTCTGCATCGGAAATTTTTGCCGCTGCATTACAGGATTATGGTCGTGCAATTATAATTGGTGAGCAAAGCTTTGGTAAAGGCACCGTGCAGCAACATCGTCGTATCGCTCGTTACTACGATACCAACCAAGATGCGGTGGGGTCAGTACAATATACTATTGCAAAGTTTTACCGTATTAATGGCGGTAGCACACAAAATAAAGGGGTTATCCCTGATATCACTTTCCCAAGCGGTATCGACCCACAAGATACCGGTGAAAGTTTAGAAAAAAATGCATTACCTTGGGATAATATTCGTTCTGCTAAATACCGTAAAGTCGCTGATTTAGATAAAAAAATTAAGCAATTAACAGACTCTCATCAATTACGTATCAAGAAAGAAGTTGAGTTTAGTTATCTAGCTGATGATATTGCAGAATATCGTGCTGATAAAGATAAAACCAGTATTTCGCTAGTTGAAAAAGTGCGTGTTAATGAGCGTGAAGTAAAACAAGCGGAAGGTTTACAGCGTACAAATGAGCGACTCAAGCGTGCAGGGTTAAAAGAGGTCACGTCTTTGGACGATATTCCGGATGATTTTGAGCCCCTTGACGCATTTTTGATAGAAGCTAGCCACATTACGTTAGATTACGCTAATCTATAGGTAACTGTTTGGTGTTAATAATAAAACCGACTTTTATAGTCGGTTTTTTTGTTTTTAAAAGGAGTTTTTATGTTTAAACCATGGCTAGATAAATACCCTGAAGGTATTAACAGTGAAATAGATGAAAGCTCATTGATTAATTTAGTTGATATGTTTGAACAAACATTTCAACAACATCCAGAGCACATTGCTTTTATTAATATGGATGAAACGCTGACCTATGCTGAGTTAGATCTTCAATCAAGGAAGATTGCAGTATATTTGCAGCAAACCTCGCAGCTTGCTAAGGGTGACCGTGTAGCCATCATGATGCCAAACCTGTTGCAATACCCTATTATTTTATTAGGTGTCTTAAGAGCGGGATTAGTGGTCGTCAATATAAACCCACTTTACACCGCATCAGAATTAAAGCATCAGCTTAATGACTCAGGTGCAAAAGCTATTTTTATTGTGTCTAATTATGCACAAACGTTACAGAGTATTGTTAAACAAACTCAAATCAAGCATGTGGTGTTAACTAAAATTGGCGATGCATTACCTTTATTAAAGAGAAAGTTCGTTAATTTTATTGTTTCCTATGTCAAACGAATGGTACCTAAGTATCAATTACCTAGTGCAAAAAGTTATCGTAATGCACTTAAAGAAGGTGAAAAAGGTCAATATATTCGTCCTGTGATTAATTTAGATGATATCGCACTTATACAATATACAGGGGGAACCACGGGCGTTTCAAAAGGCGCGGTGATGACTCAGCGTAATATGGCGGCTAGTTTAGCGCAGGCGGACGCTGTATTTGGTTTAACAGTTGATCAAGAAAGCGAAATAATGGTCACTGCGTTGCCTCTTTATCATGCGTTTGCGCTAACGGTTAATTGTCTATTCTTTATTAAAAAAGGTGGTACTAACTTATTAATCACTAATCCTCGTGATCTAGATACTTTTATTAAAACCTTAAGTAAGTATAAATTTACCTACTTTACGGCACTGAATACATTATTTAATGCGTTATTACATCATCCCAAAATTAATGACGTTGACTTTTCTTCTTTAAAGATAACTATCGCTGGTGGCATGGCAACACAAACTAAAGTCGCTAATCTGTGGAAAGAAATCACAGGCAGTACGGTAATTGAAGGCTATGGTTTAACGGAATGTGCTCCTATGGTGAGCGTTAATTCTTATAATGTGACGGCTCATGATGGTTCCATAGGGTTGCCTATGCCTGGAACTGATTTACGCTTAGTCGATGATAATAATAACGTTATCGAAGATTATAATAGCCCTGGTGAAATAGAAATTAAAGGGCCTCAAGTCATGCCTCACTATTGGCAAAATGAGGAAGAAACCGCGTCAGCGTTTAATGATGGTTGGTTTAAAAGTGGTGATATTGGCTTATTTGATGAACAGGGTTTATTGCGTTTAGTGGATCGTAAAAAAGACATGATATTAGTGTCAGGTTTTAACGTGTACCCTAATGAAATAGAAGATACAGTGGTACAAATGCAAGGTGTCTCAGAAGCTGCTGTAGTGGGCATTAGTGACGAACAATCTGGTGAGAGCGTGAAACTGTTTGTGGTGTTAGATGATTATAAAGTTACCGTTGAGATGATTAAACAACATTGTGACCGTCAATTAACGCGATATAAACAACCGAAGTTAATAGAAATCGTCAGTGAATTACCGAAAAATAATGTGGGTAAAGTGCTACGCCGTTTATTAAAAGACAGATAATTGTCAGATAACTTATTGTGGCTAGTTCATGAGTATTTGTGGTTAGCCCATGAAAATACATTTACAAACCGGTCATTACAATTTTCAAAGAAAGCAATAGCTATTCATTAATCAAGCATCCCATATCACCTATGGGAGCGTGGTTAATTTAATGCTTATTACCAACGATGACCATCATCATGATTGATGCATTAAATAGTTAATCTCATTAATAATTAGCGTTATCAAATGCCTCGCATCTAACCCCATAATAACAAACGAATACAACGTGTGTTTTTATTGCTGATAATAATCAATGGGCAATACAACTAGGTTAATGCTCTCAGGGTTAGCATCAACAAAACTTAAGTTCTTGTACCAGTCTCCCACATCAAAACGTTGCCCGGCTTTATCATTAACAGTGAAATCATGTACAAAAGCTTGGTGTGTGTGGCCATGAATCAAACGTTGTACTTGATGTAATGTCATCAAACGATGTACTTCTTGTTCTGTCACGCCCATCATATTTGTGTTTTTATAGACTTTTTTAGATTGGCTCGCCGTACGTATCTTCCAACCAATACGTTTGCGTAGTTTGAGTGGTAAGCAATTGAAAATAAATTGCATGACAGGGTTATGGATCACTTTACGCATGCGTTGATAATTTTTATCAAACAAACACAAGGTATCGCCGTGCATAATTAATGTTTTAGTTCCGTATAAATCTATCTCGGTATGCTCGGGCAACAAAGTCATTGAAGACTGCTGTGCATAACGTTTACCGATCATAAAGTCTCGATTACCGTGAATATAGAAAATTTTAGTATTATTTTTTTTAGCGTAAGCCGTTAATTTCTGCGCAACTTCATCCATTAAAGGAGTGTGTTCATCATCTCCTATCCACACCTCAAACATATCACCAAGGATATAAAGTGTTTCAGCATTAGCGGCTTCTTTTTCAAGAAAAGCAAAAAAGGCATCGCTTATATGACGATGATTTTCGCTAAGATGTAGATCTGCAATGAATAAAGTGCGCATAATCAGTTACGCTACTGTTACGTTAGTAATAACAACGTCATCTAGCGGAACATCTTGGTGTACGTAATGTGCATTACCCGTTGCAACACCTTTAATTTTGTCTACAACATCTTCTCCCGCTACCACTTTAGCGAATACACAGTAGCCCCACCCATCTGTCGTTTCTGATTTAAAATCTAAGAACTTGTTATCGCCAACATTGATAAAAAATTGCGCAGAAGCTGAATGTGGTTCCATTGTACGAGCCATAGCAACAGAGTATTTTACGTTTGATAAACCGTTATTTGCTTCATTTTTAATTGGCTTTTGGCTATCTTTTTCTTCCATACCCGGTGCAAAACCACCGCCTTGAACCATAAAACCATCTATAACACGATGAAAAATAGTGTTATCGTAATGACCACTTGTTGCATATTTAATGAAGTTAGCCACTGTTTTAGGTGCTTTTTCTTCATTCATTTCTAATGTGATGTCGCCAAAATTTGTATGTAAAGTAATCATTGTTAATTCCTGTCTTTAAAAAGAGCATTATCATACCTCAACTCACGAATTCATTAAATACAAAGGATGAATTTGTCACTTGGTCAGGTTAGAATAGGCGTTTTTACAGTAATCGCATTGGATGGAAAATGTTAAAAATCTACAACACCTTAACTCGAAATAAAGAAGAATTTAAACCCCTTGTCGCTGGAAAAGTGGGAATGTATGTGTGTGGTGTTACCATCTATGATTACTGTCATATAGGACATGGCCGTACATTTGTTGCCTTTGATACCGTAGCGCGATATTTACGTTTTAGCGGCTACGATTTAACTTTTATTCGAAACATCACAGATGTCGACGATAAGATCATTAAGCGAGCTAATGAAAATGGTGAAACCTGCGATCAATTAACGACTCGTTTTACCGATGCGATGCACGCAGATTTTGATGCTTTAAATATGATTAGACCAGACATCGAGCCACGTGTTACTGATCACATGCCTGAAGTGATTGAGATGATAGCAACGTTGATAGAAAAAAATCATGCCTATGTTTCTGATTCTGGAGATGTACTTTTCTCAGTATCATCGTTTCCAGAATATGGCCAGTTAAGCGGTCAAAATCTTGAAATGTTGCAGGCCGGTTCTCGTGTTGAAGTTGAAGATAGTAAACATGACCCATTAGATTTTGTTCTATGGAAAATGGCTAAAGCTGGCGAACCATCTTGGTCATCTCCTTGGGGTGAAGGGCGCCCTGGTTGGCATATTGAATGTTCTGCGATGAATAAAAAACACTTAGGTGAAGTTTTTGATATTCATGGTGGTGGTTCTGATTTAAGTTTTCCACATCATGAAAATGAGATTGCGCAATCATGCTGTGCACACCACGGTGAATATGTGAATACTTGGATGCACTCGGGTATGGTGCAAGTTGATAAAGTAAAAATGTCTAAATCTTTAAATAATTTTTTTACCATTAAAGATGTATTGGATGTCTATGACAGTGAATCTGTTCGTTACTTTTTAATTTCTGGGCATTACCGCAGCCAACTTAATTATTCAGAAGATAACTTGAAGCAAGCAAGAGCGAGTTTAGAACGTTTATATACTGCGATACGTGATATAGAAGTCACTGATATTGAGATTGATCAAGTGATTAAAGACAGTAAGTTCTATCAAGGTTTTGTTAAAGCCATGGATGATGATTTTAACACGCCTGAAGCTTTAGCAGTACTGTTTGAACTGGCTAAAGAGTTGAATCGAGTTAAAGCGACTGAGCCTGAACAAGCGGTTCATTTGGCTAGCATGCTGGTTAAGTTTGCTAATGTTTTAGGGTTGTTAAGCCAAAATCCAAATCAGTTTTTACAAGGTGTTGGAAAAGATAATGAAGATGATCAACAAGTTGCTGAGATAGACGCATTAATTTTACAACGTAATACAGCAAGGGCAAATAAAGATTGGCCAAGTGCCGATGATGCTCGTGATAAATTAGCTGCATTAAATGTGGTGCTTGAAGATGGCCCTAATGGTACAACTTGGCGCAAAGTTTAACTGCTAACCTTACTGCCTATATCGGCAAACAATAACTTGAAATAATACTTTAAAAAAATATCAGTAAACAAGACCTAACAAAAAAGGACATCATTTGATGTCCTTTTTTCATTTAAGTTGTTTTTAATGCTTCGATTAGCAGCGCTTATAAAATAAGTGCCTGTGTTTATGGCTTAGCGTTAAGGATCTTACTCTTGGGGATGTGTAAGTTGTTGACGTTGCTTATTTTTAAAGTCACGTAAGGTTATTTCCAATGCTTTAATAGTGGCATCAAGTGGTAGGTCGTTTTCTTCTAACAATTGAATAAGATCCACGGCTAGTTTAATTTCCAAAGGGGCAGAAGCTAATCCTAAATCTGTGCTGTGTTTGTCTTTCTCATTCATCATTGTCTAAAGCTTCCATCTTAAACTCTAAGGCCTGTGTAAATTCGTTACATTTTTGGTAACGTTCTTTAAGCGCGCTGACTCGTGATTTATGAATTTCTTTGTTACAGCTAACCACTGCCTGCTGGTAAAGGCTATTTTCTTCATTAATCATCGCTAATAGCCGCTTTTCATATTGATATTGGCGTTGCAATTGTTGGTAAACTTTTTCCTGTTGCGTCGAATAACGTTTATAGAGTCCTTCTGCTTTACCGGCATCGAGTTGGTTAACAATATTCAACAATGCAGAAAACTGATTAACGAAACGTTCACACTCATAATTAATAATCACCGTATCCATATTTTTATTAATTACGTAGCTAAGGTGATCAAATGTATTTTGGATCTGCTGGCAGTAACCTGACAAGGTTAAGCTACTCGTGGTGAACAAATGCACTTCAAAACGGAAAGACTTATTCTCCGTTAAGGTGATTTGTGCATCCCATTGTTGGCAGCGAGATGAAAGCGTAGCGAGTTGATCGGATAACGCGCTTAAATGTTTTAAATCTAGTGACTGAACCATGCGTTATATCCGAGGTTAATGGCCATAATAAGCACAATAATAATAAATAATGGGCGGATAAACTTTGCGCCAAAATAAATCGCAGAATGAGCTCCAATAAAAGCACCCAGCATTAAGCAAACGCCCATTGTTAACCCAATAAACCAATTAACTTGACCAAAATAGATAAAGGTTAATAGGGAAACAAAATTACTGGTGAAGTTCATTGCCTTAGCTAAACCACTGGATAATAGAATATTCAAGCGGTATAAGTGCATATTAGAGATAACCCAAAATGCCCCCGTTCCTGGGCCAGAAACGCCATCATAAAAACCTAAAACAAAGCCTTGAATACGTTGAATTATTCTTAATAAAGGAGAGTTTTCAGGTAGCTCTGCGTTATCAATTTCTTTTACTCGACTAAATAAAGTATAAATTGCGACCGCTAAAATCACCAAAGGTAAAAACTTATTCAGAAATTCCGTGGAAATATAGTTTACTAAAATGGTCCCAAACATGGCGCCAATTAATGTACTGTAAAAGGTATGTTTCCAAAATTTGGGATTAAATAGCTTTTTACGGAAATAGGTATAAGCCGCTGTACCAGAAGCAAAACATGCAGATAATTTATTAGTTCCTAATGTCAGGTGAGGTGGCAAACCAACACTCAATAAAGTCGGTACAGTTAACATACCGCCTCCGCCAACTACTGCGTCGATAAAGCCGGCTATTAAACCAACTAATGCCAATAGCATCCAGCTACTGGGATCTAATACAAACTCTGTCATTTTATTTCTCTACATTTAAAGCAAAAGGGGGAAGGGCATCAATTAAACTTTTGCCATAGCGTTTGGTTATAACGCGCTTATCTAACAAGGTAATTTGTCCAGTATCTGTTTCTTTACGAATTAAACGGCCACAGGATTGTATCAATTTTTTACTGGCCTCTGGTATAGTGATTTGCATAAATGGATTGCCACCTTTTGAGGTGATCCATTCTGCATGCGCCTCTTCAACGGGAGAGTCAGGTACCGCAAACGGCAATTTTGTGATGATTAAATTGGTTAGGTAATGCCCTGGTAAGTCTAAACCTTCCGCCAGACTGCCAGTACCAAATAGAATGCTGGTTAGTCCCTGATCGCAGTTTTTTTTATGGCTGGTGATCATTTTAGTACGAGACGTTTCACCCTGTACTAACAGCGCTTTAGGATATTTTCGGCGTAACTTATCTGCTACTAGGTTCATTTGCCAATAAGAAGCAAATAATACTAAGTTGGCTTGTTTTTCCTGTATACGTTGAGCAATGTTATCGATTAATTCGTTATCAAATCCAGATTCAGTGGGATCCTTTTTCATATTGGCGACATTGAGAGGGATCGCAGGATAATCGAATGGAGACTTAAGGCGCAAGTATTGCGTGCCGTCATTATTCTT
The DNA here is from genome assembly GCF_037546855.1 of Vibrio sp. 1-Bac 57. Lineage (NCBI taxonomy): Bacteria > Pseudomonadati > Pseudomonadota > Gammaproteobacteria > Vibrionales > Vibrionaceae > Vibrio > Vibrio sp. 1-Bac 57. The sequence continues at coordinate 189,111 of NZ_JALAAC010000004.1, forward strand.
CAAACCTGATTGACGCATAAAATAATCAAAACTATTTAAAGAGGTTAAGGTTGCAGAGCATAAAATAACGCCAGCTGCTTGAGACCAGAGCATATATTCTAATAAACCACCTACTTCTAGCGGACTAGCACAAAGTGTGAATCCATCATTTTCATTGTTCACCCACGCAGCAATAGGAGCTTGATTAGTAGCACGCTCCTTGAGCAACATCTTCCAAAGTGCAAGTAGGTTTTCTAAACGTTGAATATAAAAACCTGTTTCGATTAAAATAGGCTCTGCATCGGATAATTTTATATTAGCGTCTTTTAACTCTTCCGATGTGATGGTAGATAGTTTATTGACCGCACTTAAACACTTTTTGGTTTCTTCCTTTAAACTAATCAATGAATTCACAATACCTTGAGGCACTTCACCCATAGCAAAACGATATTGATTCGACTTATTATAGTTAAGCGGGTTATGACGAAAATAGAGTTCTATTGTTTGTAAATCATTAACCATTTCGTTGGCACTTTCTAGCATAGTTAGGCCCGGTGTAATGGTAGTTTGACGATGTACAACACGATTAATATGTGTGCTTACTTGCTTGATTTTTTTTAGCCAATCTTGACTGCTTTTTATATTTACGCTTGCGCTCGAAAAGTCGCGTGATATTTTAGGTAAATGATGTGCCTCATCAAGTACATAAAAACAGGCATCGGGCTCAGGCAAGATAACGCCTCCCCCTAATTCCAAGTCTGCTAATAACAAGGCGTGGTTAACCACTATCACATCGGCTTTATTGATATTGTCTCGTGCTCGATGAAATGGACATTGTCTATGATTTGATAAGGCTTTTTTACAACTGTGTTTATCGGAAACTATTTGTTGCCAAATGCGACGAGGGATAGGCGTTGCCCAGCTATCTTGGTCGCCATTCCATTTACCATCTAAATATGCGTTACGCATTTTGCTTAATAATTCACTATCACCCGGTTGCGGTTTCTCTGTAAACAGAAGTGTTTGTTGAGAGTCATCTTGCTGTTGGTTGAGTAGCTTATGCTCGCAACAATAGCGTTGTCGACCTTTGGCTAAAGTGAAGGTAAATTTATAATCACTGTGGCGTAGAAAAAACGGTAAATCTTTACTGATTAATTGTTCTTGTAAAGTCACTGTTGCGGTAGAGATAACTAGTTTCTTATTCAACCTTAAAGCTACTGGTAACCCTGCCAAGATGTAAGCTAAAGACTTACCTATTCCTGTGCCGGCTTCCGCCACCAGGATGCGTCGTGACTTATCATAGTTACCTGCTAAAACTTTCGCTATTTCAGCCACTAAATAATTTTGGGCTTTACGTGCTTTAAATTGCGGCAGGGCTTTTGTTATGAGTTCATAATTAGCTCTAATTTCTTTTTTTAGTGAGTCTGAAAGCATAAATATAGGTAGTCTTCTCGGCGCAATGGATAGGTGAAAATAAATATAATTAAAAGCAAAAAACCTTTATTTCGGAAGTTTACCAAAATAAAGGTTATATAGCTGTGGAATATTACTAAGGCGTTACTTTTCACGTGATATTAAATCGAGCTAATAAGCTCTAATAAATATTGCTAATGTCATTCTAGATAAGTAAAACGATACTGTTTTGATTATATATGCCTAATTACGTGAACCTAATTAGGCATCATTAAAAACTGAGCAGCCTAGTTTATTCAGCTACTCAGTTTTATTCATTTTTTACTTGGTATTTTAATCTAAGTTTGCTTATTTAGGTTGTTCTAAGAATAACACCGCCGCTTCAACGCGTGATTTTATGCCTAGTTTTTTCAGTAAACTTTTAACATGCACTTTTACCGTACCTTCTGAGATATTCAGGTTTTCTGAAATTTCTTTGTTACTTAAGCCTCGCGAAATTTCTTGCATTATTTGGCTCTCTCTACGAGTAAGAGAAGAAAGTTTATCTCGAATATTGTTTTCTTGATCCAAGCAATCTAGGTAAGGACGTAAATCGTCACTCACTACTAATTTACCTTGTTTGATATCATATAAATTCTCAAGTAAACGTTCAGGGTCGGTATCTTTTAAAAGATAGCCATCAGCACCTTGATTAATTAAGGAAATAACGTCTTGTTTAGCATCGGAAACCGTAAGCATGACAATTTTACTGGTGATGCCATCATTACGTAATGCTTTAAGGGTTTCTAAACCAGACACTGCCTTCATGTTTAGATCTAATAACACCATATCGGGATGTTGTTTTTTGACCATACTGACGGCTTCAATTCCGTTTGTTGCTTCATCAATTACCACAAAGTTTGGGTCAATACTGAGTAGTTGAGTGATGCCTTTACGCATAAGAGGGTGGTCATCAACAACAATAACTGTAGATACATTGTTCATTTGTGATTCCTTTAATTGGTCATGGTTAACGTGAAATTGCTCACAAGTATAAATGTAAACGATGAGTGGGGGTATACCTGTTATCAATCAAGATGAAAAAAGTTATTCGTGAGTCATAAATACCTATACACAATCTAAAATAAGAAAGTATTGAATTTGAGTATTTACATTAAGCCTATATATGATTCTTTGCTTAAACACTTGAGCTAGGGCATTAATAATATACCTTGAATAATAACAGGTATGTGAATTATAAGTGATTTATAATCATAGGTATAAAAAATTATGAATAATTACTCAAATTTTGAAGGTAAGTTTGACTTCGGTACCAACTGTTAGGTTTTTTATTCGTAAAACTGCATTAAGTTCTTCTGCACGTTGATTCATTATCTCAATACCGTAATGATTATTTTTACCCGGTTTATCTTCAATACCAATGCCATCATCACGTACGGTAATAATCACTTGCTTTTCTTCAATCACACAGCTGATCAAAATGTTATTACAATCAGCATGTTTCATTGCATTGATCATTGCTTCCCTAACTATTTGCAACATATGAATGTGTTGATTCGCATGAGTTTGAAAATTAGAATCGAATTTGCCCATCTTTATCTTGGCGGTTGTTTGTTTTTGTAGTTGTGAAGTCATAATAACAACGGCTTCTTTGAAGTCAGAGACACCGATGTTTAAGCGGAAAGTGGAGAGTAATGAACGCAACTGTACATAAGCTTCTGTGACTGCTTCTTCGATATTGTTAACGGATGTTTTTGCACCTTGATTGTCTTTATCGGCACTGGCCTCTAATTGGCGGCGTAAAACAGTACATTGAATTTTCAAAAAAGACAGAGCTTGCGCTATGGAGTCATGTAATTCTCGTGCAATAACGCCACGCTCTTCAACTAATAATAGTTTTTGTTCCTGCAAACTGTATTCTTCTTGGTACAGGGCACGAGCAAGCAAACTACTGAAACTATTAATCACGGAGTTATCTTCACTGTCGTTAGCCCCTTGAATATAATTTAAATAACCATACGGGCTCCCGTTAATATTGATAGGGATACGTTTATTATTGCCCGTTTTTGTTGCACATCCAATGTCACTGTCAATTTCAATTCCATTCTCTAACTCCAAACATAACTTAGTTAAATTGGTTTGTTTAGCGAGTGCATTTAAGGCATCACGAATTATCGAGTGGGTTAGTTTAACGGTACTAAGTTGCTGCGAAATAGTGAACAAGAATTGAATCGTTTCGTTAGCTTTTTCTAGTTCTGTCTTTTTATCAAATACTTTTTTCTGCATCGCATTAATCAAGGATTCGAGTTCTGCAGACATACTTTGTAGGCCGGTTGAAAGAGCACCAATTTCGTTATCATTATCAGAAAAATTAACGTTAAAGTGATGATTTGAAATAGAATTAACATTGGCTTCAAGTTGATTGATAGGCGCAACGATATAACGTCGACAGTAAATAAGAAGAAATAAGGCGCTTGAGGCAATAAGTAAGAAAACGACCACTTCAGAAACTAAAATAAGTGATGATTCTTTTTTTAATAATTGCTGATATTGTTGAATGGTAAGTTGAGCGTGTTCTACAACGTGAGATAACTGAGTTTTTAATTCTTGCTCTGAAAGTTGATATAATTGCTGCTGTAAAGTCAGTAGTTCAGCGCGTAGGTTGATATTTGATAAATGGATGTCACTGACATCTAAATATTTATTTTCTAATAGCTTATTAGCTAACAATGGCGAAAATCCATTAAGAGAAGAATGGATTTGGTCTCGTTCTGCTTGGTCTTCATAAAGGAAATGTATGGCTTTATGCTTGAGCGTGACTAAATTATTGATCGCTTCATTGTTGTTATCTTGACTATGGGAGGTAGTAATAAAGATAAGCGTATGTGTTCCTGCTATGATAAGTAGCAGTACGGAGAATGTTGAAATCACTCTTGTGATAGAAAGTGAATGAAATAGTAGATTAATCTTCATACATAGTTAAGAATAATAGGTAACGAGTTGATAGAGTCTCCTTGATATGGAGGATGATGTCATCTAATTTTTATAGCTCCGAGCTTGAATCGCTAAGTTTATCATAACTTTTAGTAAATATGCGAGGCAAGCCGCTTATCCCGTTAATGGATAAGAAGGGTAAACTTAGAAATGAGTTTGCCTCCCGTGTTTGGAAAGGAACTGACCATGCAATTAATAGATAAATACCAGCGTAAATTTGAATATTTACGGTTGTCGATCACCGATGAATGTAATTTCAAATGTAATTATTGTTTACCCGATGGATACCAACGAACCCATCAAAAACAATTTTTATCAGAAAGTGAAATTAAAAACTTAATCAATGCCTTTGCTGAACTAGGTACTACCAAAGTAAGAATTACCGGTGGAGAGCCAAGTTTACGTAAAGACTATGCGAATATTATTAAGCTGGTGGCTAACACCGATGGCATTAAAAAAGTCGCAACCACCACCAATGGTTTTAATTTAAGTAAACATGCCGTTGAATGGTATGAGGCAGGGTTAAGTGCGATCAATGTCAGTGTCGATAGTTTAGATGCCAATACCTTTAATCTTATTACCGGTAAAAATATCTTTCATAAAGTTATGGAAGGCGTAGAAGCCTGCGCAAAGGCTGGCTTTAAGCAAGTTAAAGTGAATAGTGTATTGATGAAAGGCTTAAATGATACGGATCTGACAACCTTTATTAATTGGATCAAACATCAACCGATTCAACTGCGCTTTATTGAATTGATGAAAACAGAAGATAATACCGAGTTTTTTAATCGTTATCATCTATCAGGTCAAAGCATAAAAGAAACGCTATTAAAGCAACAATGGGTACAAAAAACGCGTCACGCAAATGATGGTCCTGCAGAAGTATTTACCCACCCCGAACATCTCGGGGAGATAGGGTTGATCATGCCCTACAGTAAAGATTTTTGTGATAATTGTAATCGCTTACGTGTCTCTTCTGTGGGCCGATTACATTTATGTTTATTTGGCGAAGAGGGGGTTGAACTGCGTCATTTGTTACAAAATAAAACTGATAAAGAGCAATTAAAAGCAACAATTGTTGCTGCTTTGAAAGAGAAAAAGTCATCACATTTTCTTGATTTAGGACTGTCAGGAGGAACACCGCACTTAGCATCAATAGGCGGTTAGTTATTGAGTTGTCTAAATATTCTCCGCTATTTGCGGGGAATGTCTCAAACCTGCACAAATCTCTTGATCTATATCAACTGCACTTCAACTACCCTCTTTTTTTTAAATGCTTCTGCTACAGTTACATCCATATTTAATTCACATTAATTTAACAATTAGTTTCAGTATGCCCGACATTGATTTACATAAACGCAATTTATTTCGTCGACAATCAGATTTGGTGATCAACAACTTGATGCCATGGATTGAAGACAGTCAACAATTTGTTAATAACTGCACCCAATGCAAAAGCTGTATTAGCAGTTGTCCTGAAAAAATCATTGTTCAGGGTGATGCAGGTTTTCCTGTGGTGGATTTTTCATTAGGGGAATGCACCTTTTGTGGAGAATGCGCGAAAAGCTGCGAAGAAGATATTTTTGTAGCGACAACAGAAACACCTTGGCATAAAAAAGCAATTATCGCAGAAAGCTGTCTAGCTAACCAAAATGTTTATTGTCGCAGTTGTGGTGAAAGTTGTCCCGAACAAGCCTTGAGTTTTAAAATTGGTATCAATGCTATACCAGAAATCGATTTAACATTATGTAATGGCTGTGGTGCCTGTTTTTCTCCCTGTCCAACTAGCGCCATTAGTATTAAGGAAGATAAATGAAAGAAGAAGAATTACATGTGTCGAGTTTAATCGTACATGTTAAATGTGAACAAATACTAGACCTAACTAACAGCATCAAAACGATGTCTAGAGCGGAATTAGTAACAGTGACTGAGCATGGAAAGGCGATTGTCATTATTGAAGCGGCTAATCAACGCCAAATAATGGAATGCATTGACCAAATTAACGACATTGACGGTGTAGTACACACTAGTCTTGTTTACCACGAGTTTGAAAAATCTACGCAAAATAACAGCGAGGAAATACAATGAAATTTACCAGACGTGAGTTTATGAAAGCACAAGCGGCAGCCTCAGCTGCTGCAGTTGCAGGCATAGCATTACCCGTATCAGCTAGTAATATTATAGCGAGTAAAGATGCGACTAAAATTAAATGGGAAAAAGCACCATGTCGCTTTTGTGGAACTGGTTGTAGTGTTTTAGTCGGTACACAGGAAGGCAAAGTGGTCGCAACACAGGGCGATCCTGAGTCTCCTGTTAATAAAGGCCTTAACTGTGTGAAAGGTTATTTCCTTTCTAAAATCATGTACGGTAAAGATCGTTTAACAACACCATTATTACGTATGACCAATGGTATTTATGATAAAAATGGTGAATTTGAACCCGTTTCTTGGGACGTTGCCTTTGATATTATGGCGGTTAAATTCAAAGATGCTTTGAAAAAAACAGGGCCTACTGCAGTAGGCATGTTTGGTTCTGGTCAGTGGACTGTAATGGAAGGTTATGCAGCTAGTAAATTAATGAAAGCAGGGTTTAGAACGAATAACCTTGATCCTAACGCTCGTCATTGTATGGCTTCTGCGGTAGGTGGTTTTATGCGTACTTTCGGTATCGATGAGCCAATGGGTTGTTATGATGACTTAGAAAATGCAGATGCATTTGTATTATGGGGATCGAATATGGCAGAAATGCACCCGATCCTATGGTCTCGATTAGCTGATCGCCGTTTAAGTAATCCAGATGTTAGCGTACATGTTTTATCTACTTATACACATCGTTCGTTTGAGTTAGCAGATAATGGCATGATCTTCACGCCACAAACTGACCTCGCAATACTTAACTTTATTGCAAACTACATTATTCAAAATGATGCGGTAAATAAAGACTTTGTTACTAAACATACTAATTTCCGTAAAGGGACAACCGATATCGGTTATGGACTTCGTCCAGAGCATCCTCTACAGCAGGCGGCTAAAAATCCAGACTCGGGCGCTTCAACCCCAATGACTTTTGAAGAGTTTGCTGAATACGTTTCTGAATTTGATGTTGAATATGCAGAAAAAATGTCAGGCGTACCAGCTGATAAACTGATTAAACTTGCTAAAATTTATGCCGATCCAAAAATTAAAGTAACTTCTTATTGGACGATGGGCTTCAACCAACATACACGTGGTGTATGGGCAAATAACTTGATGTACAACATCCATTTATTAACGGGCAAAATTTCTCAACCAGGTTCTGGCCCGTTCTCTTTAACTGGCCAGCCTTCTGCTTGTGGTACTGCTCGTGAAGTAGGTACTTTCTCGCATCGTTTACCGGCTGATTTAGTGGTTAAAAACCCTAAACATCGTGCTACTGCAGAAAGAATCTGGAAGTTACCTGAAGGAACTATTGAAGCGAAGCCGGGTTATCATGCCGCTTTACAAAATCGTATGCTCAAAGACGGCAAATTAAATGCTTATTGGGTAATGTGTAATAACAACGTACAAGCGGCCGCAAATATAAACGAAGAAGTGATCCCAGGTTACCGTAACCCAGATAACTTTATCGTGGTATCTGACCCTTATCCAACCGTGACTGCACAATTAGGTGACTTAATTTTACCAACAGCGATGTGGGTAGAAAAAGAGGGTGCTTATGGTAATGCGGAACGTCGTACTCAAGTTTGGCACCAACAGGTTAAAGCACCAGAGGGCGCAAAGTCTGACCTATGGCAGATGATGGAGTTTGCTAAACGCTTTAAAATTGAAGACGTATGGGATGCAGACTTGATTGCAAAAATGCCAGAAGTGAAAGGTAAAACCATGTACGACGTACTTTATCGTAATGGACAAGTCGATGCATTTGGTTTGGATGAAGTGAAAGATGATCAATTAAATGATGAAGCTCGTCATTTTGGTTTTTATGTGCAAAAAGGCCTATTTGAAGAATACGCAAGCTTTGGTCGTGGCCACGGACATGATTTAGCACCTTATGATAGATATCATGAAGTACGTGGTTTACGCTGGCCGGTAGTTGATGGAAAAGAAACACAATGGCGTTTCCGTGAAGGTTCAGATCCTTATGTTGAAAAGGGTACTGGTTACCAATTTTATGGACATGCAGATAAAAAAGCGATTATTTTTGCTCTACCTTATGAGCCTGCTGCAGAGTCGCCTGATGAAGAATATGATTTATGGTTAAGTACTGGTCGCGTACTAGAGCATTGGCATTCAGGTTCGATGACAAGGCGTGTACCGGAACTTTATAAAGCTTTCCCTGACGCGGTGGTGTTTATGCACCCGGATGATGCTCAGCAACGTGGTTTACGTCGTGGAGACGAAATTGTGATGGCTTCAAGACGTGGTGAATTAACTTCTCGTGTTGAAACGCGTGGACGTAATCGTCCGCCTAAAGGTTTGGTATTTATGCCTTGGTTTGATGCTAAACAGTTAACTAATAAGTTAACTCTTGATGCAACTGATCCGTTATCAAAACAAACTGATTACAAAAAATGTGCTGTAAAAGTTACTAAAAAAGCGTAATTAAGCAACGCTAATAAAATAACGCTACTTGGATAATGCAAGTAGCGTAAGCAACACATGTACTCTATTAAATGGATTCTTTGTTATATAAATATAACAAGATGGAGAAAAGCAATGAAAAAATTTATCACAGCGATTTTTACTGCATCAGTGATCGCATTATCTGCACCTAGTGCTTACAGTGCCGATGATGTTGTTATGTCAAATAGTGGTGGTGTGCCATCTCTACGTGGCTTAGTTGAAATATCAGATGTTAATCAATCTGAAGCACTTAAAAAAGTGCCAAGAGAACAGCACCTTATGGATCGTAACTATGTTCAGCAACCACCATTGATTCCACATTCTATCCGTGGTTATCAAGTGAATTTAAATGCTAACAAATGTTTGTCTTGTCATAGTTTTAAAAATGCAGGTGCGATGGGAGCGACTAAAGTCAGTGTAACTCACTTTATTACTCGTGAAGGTACAACATTGTCTGATGTTTCACCTCGCCGTTACTTTTGTTTACAGTGTCATGTGACACAAGCAGATGCTAAGCCTCTGGTTGATAATACATTCACACCGGTAGATTCATTACGCTAAGCGGGAGCACAAATTATGCTTAAACTATTAAAGCGTTTATGGGTGATCATGAAGTCACCTTCAACTGCCTCATTTGGATTTATTCTAGTGATTGGCTTTTTAGGTGGGATCATCTTTTGGGGTGGTTTTAATACCGGCATGGAAGCAACTAATACCGAAGCTTTTTGTTCTGGTTGTCATGCACCAATTGTTAAAGAAATCCGTGAAACTATCCATTATTCAAATCGCTCTGGTGTACGTGCTATTTGTTCGGATTGTCATGTGCCCCATAATTGGACAGATAAAATTGTACGTAAAGTACAGGCATCTAAAGAGTTGGTTGCATTTGCAATGGGTACCATTGATACGGATGAAAAATTTAAAGCTCGGCGTGCGCATTTAGCTAATCGTGAGTGGCAAAGGATGAAGGAAAATAACTCACAGGAATGTCGTAACTGTCATCAATTTGAATATATGGATTTCAGTGAACAAGGTAAACGTAGCGTGAGCCAACATTCAACTGCACTTGCTTCAGGAGACAAAACCTGTGTTGATTGTCACAAAGGTATTGCGCATCAATTACCTGACATGAAAGGCATAGAAGGCTGGTAAATTAGACGTTATACTAATATAAAAAAGGAGCTTTGAGCTCCTTTTTTATTGTCTAGAACCGCATACGCATAATGGTTACTAGGGAATAGTTACTCGCGTAATAGTTACTAAAATAACAGTTACTAGACTAAATTAATTTTATAAACACAACACCATTAGGAAAAAATGTGAACATAGCGGGTATCGTATTAGCGGGTGGACAATCATCTAGAATGGGCCAAGACAAAGCCAAGCTCACTATTGAAGATCATACACTGTTATCGCGTGCAGTTAATTTATTACATGCTGCTGGGTTTGAGGATTGTTACGTTAGTGGTGATTATCAAGGGTTTAATTGTATCCCAGATACACAATCAGAGTTGGGCCCCATTGCAGGTATAGCGGCTTGTGCGACACAACTAAGTGGACTAAAACAGGCTTGCCCGTCAATTGATAATTCAGCGTATTCTGCTCCAGAATATTACGCCCCAAAACATTACGCCCCAAAAAATTATGTCCCAAAACATAGTACATCCGAGCATAAAGTCCCTGAATATAATGTCGCAGAACATTCAACTCCAGAATGGTCTACTGTAGAACATTGCAATACAAAACAAAGCAAAAAATACGATGCGCTGTTTATTATGCCAGTGGATATGCCGTTATTAGCTGCAGAAGATTGTAAAAAATTGCTGCAACATTTTATAAAGCAATTTACAAATCAATCCATTACAGGTAAACAAGGCGTATATTACAAAGAAACGACGTTTCCAATGTTATTATCGCTGAATGATACATTAATAACCTATTTAAACGACGCGCTTAACTCTGTTCATAAAAAGCAGCGTTCTTTATATCGTTTAATTGAAACGTTAAATATAGAGGGGATAAGTCAACAGCAAGTTGATCTATTTAGATTTGAAAATACCAATACGCCGGAGCAATGGCAGCGGTGCTTAGTAACCTATAACAAAATGCAGACGGTCAAATTTAAATAGTCTCTACACAATTTTAAAAAATACTTAGGCACTGATATAACTCAATTTGATATAACAGAAAATCAAGTACAGTGTCACCCATGTTTTAAAGTAGCTGTTACAGAAAATCTGTATTCAGAAAAACTGGCATAGAAACATTAAAGCAGTTATTTTCTAATAAAAATAAGCCACTTAATGAGTGTGATAGCTAGTATTTCAAATGCTACTTTTATTTAACCAGAACAAAGCAACCATTTAAAAATTATAAGGATTAACATGAGCCATCTATCAAGCAAAGAATTTACGCCTGCTAACATCGCAGTATTGACCGTTTCAGATACTCGTAACGAATCTACAGATACTTCAGGCGGTTACTTAGTTGAGGCTTTAAAAGCAGCAGGGCACCAACTAACAGATAAAAAAATAGTGATTGATGACCCTTATAAAATTCGTGCTGTTGTATCTCAATGGATAGCAGATGAAAAGACCGAAGTGATCATGATCACGGGTGGCACTGGGTTTACTGATCGCGATACAACGCCTGAAGCTGTATCTGTATTGTTTGATAAACAGGTGGAAGGTTTTGGTGAATTATTTCGTGCCGTGTCTTACCAAGAAATTGGTTCTTCAACGATTCAAAGTCGTGCATTGGCTGGGTTTGCTAATAATACCGTTATTTTTTGTATGCCTGGTTCAACAGGGGCATGTAAAACGGCATGGACAAAAATTATTGTTGAGCAAATCAATGCACAGCATAAACCATGTAACTTTATGCCGCATTTAGGAGCTAAATAATGTCTGCAACTTTTACGCACATTAACCAAGATGGTAAAGCGAACATGGTCGATGTTACTGCTAAAGAAGTAACGGTTCGTCAGGCAATTGCCGAAGCTTATGTGGATATGTCACCGGAAACACTTGCTTTAATTGTTAATGGTCAACACCATAAAGGTGATGTGTTTGCGACCGCTCGAATTGCAGGTATTATGGCTGCCAAAAAAACCTCAGACTTAATACCACTTTGCCATCCATTGGCATTAACAAAAGTGGAAGTAAATATCACAGCAGAAACAGATATGAATCGAGTACGTATTGAAAGTCTTTGTAAATTATCTGGCAAAACCGGCGTTGAAATGGAAGCTTTAACAGCTGCTTCAGTTGCTGCATTAACCATTTATGACATGTGTAAAGCGATTCAAAAAGATATGGTTATTTCTGCAGTGAAACTATTAGAGAAAACAGGTGGTAAGTCAGGCCACTTTAAAGCTGGGAAATAAGGAGCTAGGATGATTAAAGTACTATTTTTTGCCAAGTTAAGTGAACAGCTGGGAGTTAGAGAATTACAAGTTGATGCAGAAAATGCTGAAGATACTAAGCAACTATTTGCTTACTTGTTAAACCATAAAGCAGAATGGACGCCGATTTTAACTTCCCAACCTTGTTTAAAAGCAGTTAATCAAGCGATGGTCGCTAATGATGTTGCACTAAAAGACGGTGACGAAGTAGCTTATTTTCCTCCCGTTACAGGAGGTTAAATGATTAGTGTTCAGGAGTTAGATTTCAACCAACAGGTTGAGTACGATCGCTTAAAAAGCACCACTAAAATCGGTGCTATCGTAACATTTACCGGATTGGTTCGAGATATTAACGAAGGTCAACAAGTCAGTGATCTCGCATTAGAACATTATCCTGGTATGACAGAAAAATGTTTACAGGATATTGTCGAACAAGCACAGCAACGTTGGAATATTATTGACTTTAGCGTTATCCACCGCGTTGGTCAATTGGCTATTTCTGACCAAATCGTGTTTGTAGGCATTGCAAGCCAACATCGTGGTGATGCGTTTGCAGCTTGTGAATTCATTATGGATTATTTGAAAACACAGGCACCATTTTGGAAAAAAGAAACCATGGTAAACGGTGAAACTAAATGGGTCGATGCAAGAGATCACGATCAACATGCACTGACGAAGTGGCAAAGTTAATCGCTAGTTAGTGAAGCTGTCTTTAAAACTTAAGCTAATGCGGTTGAAAGTATATTCAAGGTAGCAAGTGGCATATTAAGGTAAAAAACAGATAAACCCGCATACGTAATACCAAGGTGAATATCAATGTTGAAAAGATTAAATAAGCGTTTTCTATGTTTTGCTATATTGCTTGTTAGCTCATTAATGGCTGCTAATGTGATAGCAGCAACAGTCGCAGTAAAAGAAGTAAAGCCGGTTACCTCTGTGAATAATCAAAATACGCCTGAAAATATTAAAGCGCTTAATCTTGAACCCTTAAATATTGCTGTTGCCAGTAATTTTAAAGTAGCCGCGTTAGACATTGCTCGACAGTTCACTAAGCAGTTTGCCATTGAGGTTCATATTTCCAGTGCTTCCACCGCGACGCTTTATCAACAAATCATACGTGGCGCTCCCTTTGACCTGTTTTTATCGGCGGACCAAAAGCATGTAAAATTATTGATTGATGCGAATAAAACGGCACAGCACCTTGGTTTCATCTATGCTCAAGGACGCTTAGTGTTTTGGCAACCAGCACTCAATCATCAACCTACGTTAGATGATTTTATGACTTATCAAGATAGGCTTGCTATTGCTAACCCTAAATTTGCACCCTATGGCATTGCAGCCCAACAAGCATTAACGTTTACTGAAAAATGGCAATCGCAACCCTACGTTATGGGTAATAATATCAATCAAGCTTTCCAGTTTGTGGACTCTAAAAGTGTTGCCGCGGGCTTAGTCTCATACGCTGCAGTGATTCAAAAACAGCAAACACATTATGTGCTGATTCCTCTGCAATGGCACCAACCTATTACACAATATGGTGTGATCATAAATGATCAAAAAAGCCAGCAAGCTGAATTATTTAAGCAATTTTTACTGTCCTCGACGATACAAAAGCAAATTGCACAGCAAGGTTATAATTAATGCTTAGCGCAGGTGATTATCAAGCAATTTGGCTGACTTTAAAGTTAGCAGGATTAACTACTTTTTTGTTGATGATAATGGCACCGCCTTTAGCTTGGTGGTTAGCGCGCAGTCAAGCTAAATTACGCCCTTTAATTGAGTCGCTGGTGGCATTGCCATTAATATTGCCGCCAACTGTTCTTGGTTTTTACCTGTTAATCGCCTTTTCACCGGAGCACTTTTTAGGGCAGTGGTGGTTGGGTTTTAGTGAAACCTCATTGGCTTTTTCTTTTACAGGTTTAGTCATTGCTTCAGTGATCTATTCATTACCCTTTGTAGTTCAGCCATTACAAAGTGCTTTTGTCCACCTTGATAAAACATATTTAGAAGTCAGTTCCACCCTTGGTTATGGAAAGTATGAACGGTTATATAAAATAATTTTTCCTATGTTATTGCCTAGTTTTATTATTGCTGGTGCATTGGGATTTGCACATACCATTGGCGAATTTGGCGTGGTTTTGATGATTGGTGGGAACATTCCAGGAGAAACGCAGGTCTTATCTATCTTGTTATTTGACCATGTGGAATCTTTACAATATAGCTCTGCACATCAACTTTCATTTATTTTATTAGTATTTTCAATGTCACTGCTGGTGGTCATTTATGGTTTTTTGCAAAAGCGTCAGCAACGGGTATTAAATGCTTAAGTTCGATATTCAAAAAAACTTCAAAATTAACAGTACTTCAAGTCATAAAACTAGAACGTTGCACTTTAAAGGTGAATTAAACTTATCCGGTGTATGTGCTATTTTTGGTGATTCAGGTGCGGGTAAAACAACCTTATTACGTTGTTTAATTGGTTTAGAACAATGCACCGGGCAGATCAGTTTTCAACAACAACAGTGGTTGAACCAACCCGAAAGCATTAATGCGAAATCTAAAAGCACTGTTCATAAACCATTGCGGGTGGCGACAGAGAAAAGAAACATTGGCGTGGTCTTTCAAGAGCCTAGATTATTTCCGCATTTAAACGTGCAACAAAACCTACAACTTGCGGTTAATAAATCTGAAAACAGTGCCTTTACTATTCAAGAACTGGCTGAGAACTTAGGGTTTACGGAGTTGTTAAATCACCAAACTACACAACTTTCCGGAGGGCAAAAGCAACGCATCGCTATTGCGCGTGCTTTATTAACGAACCCGCAATTATTAGTGATGGATGAACCTCTTTCGTCATTAGATGCCAGTAGCAAACAGTTGTTATTGCCCTTTATTAAACAGATCAGTGAACATATTCCCATTTTGTACATTACTCACTCTGAACAAGAACTTTTTTATCTGAGTAAACAAATGGTATTGGTTAATAATGGTGAAATAGAAGCAATCGGTGAGCCACAACAACTGTTTTTAGACAGTGAATTATCATTGATTAAGTTTGCTCAGCAAGGTTTGATTTTAAACGTATTAGTTAAACAATTTGATCCAGTCGAAGGGTTAATAAAAGGCTGCTTAGATGGCCAAACCTTATACATATCAGCGGACCGAGCTCCATTAACAAAGCAAATACAGGTTAAAATTAATAGCCGAGACGTGATCGTCGCACTTAAACCGATTGAAGGAAGTTCTTTATTAAATTGTCTCACTGCACAGGTGATTGATTTCTTACAGGATCAACAAAAAGCAGTGATATTAACCTTAAAAATTAACTCACAGTTTATCTATGCTTATATAACCTTACGCTCATTTAACAAGCTTAATCTCGCTATCGGCAGTAACGTTTTTGCACATGTAAAAACCATGAGTATTATTAATTAGGTACGCCATCATAGAACCGCCACAGCAATGCGGCGGCTAATTTGAGGGCTCTGATTGAATACTTATTGCTGTAAAGAAAGGCCTGCTATTTTGTGCCAATATCCATTACATTGTAAGTTATCGTGTTTAATCGTTTGTGATTCGCCTAGGATCTGCTGCTTAAACTGCTGTAAAGTCGCTAAGCTATCTAACGAGCTTGGGCTAACGCGTATAACATCAACTAATCCTTGCATGCTTTCAACATCATTTAACAAGTTATAACAATAACCTGATTGTGTTTGTATCCCATTTAAAACAAAGACTTGTTGTCCTTCTTGAGTGCTTGTAATACGACCTTGCGGGTATTTAATACAACATAACTCACAATCATCTTTAGCTTTATTTTCTGAACGAGCGGTAAAACAACGCGCGGAATAAGCGAGGGGTAAATGACCATGGGCAAAGACTTCCACTTCAAAATGTTCGCGGATCCCCATTGCTTGTGCATCAATCAATGCTTTTTGTAACCAATCACGAGAAAGCTCTACTGGCATTACCCAGCGTTGCATTCCTTGGTTAACAAATAATTTAAGCACATGTGCGTTATAACAATTAATAGCTGGGCCACAAACAAAGGGGACTTTCTTTTCAGATAATAATTGAATCGCTCCAATATCGTTTGCTTCAACCGAAAGTTCGCCATTTTCACAAAGTTGCTTTAATACTTTTACTTCAGAAGGTGCTTCTAAAAGCGCCATACTTGATAATACAATTTCTTTACCCTGATTATTTAAGGCTTTAGCTAGGCTTATCCAGTCACGTGCTTTTAGCTCACGACGTTTACTACACACAGTTTCACCCAAATAAATAATATCAGCATCACTGCTTAGTGCTTGTTGATAAAAGTCTTCAGTGGTTTGTTTTGGCCAGTAATATAATAAAGGCCCTAGTGATAATTTCATAAATTTCCCTGTTTAAACCGTTAGCACACTATTGCCAGTCACGATGGTAGGCACCTAAAGTAGTTTGGCTGCCCTCTGAAACATTCGCTAATACTACATCCCAATCTTTTTTAACTTGGTATTGTTGCGGCGCTTGTTGATAGCTATCAATTGCGGCTCGCCAAACACGCGTAATTTGTTCAACATAAGCAGGGCTGCGTTGACGGCCTTCAATTTTGACCGAGGTAATACCGGTTTCCATTAATTCAGGGATCATCGATAAAGTATTAAGACTGGTGGGTTCCTCTAGTGCGTGGTAAAGCTGATCATCTACGGTAAATTTACCTTTACATAAGGTTGGATAACCGGCTTTTTCGTTGCTTTGGTAGCGATCAATCAGAATATTATTTAAACGAGACTCTAATCCATTATCTGTTTCTTGCCAGCGAACATACTTTGCAGGAGAGCATGCGCCCACCGTATTAGGTGATTCACCGGTAAAGTAAGAGGATAAATAGCAACGGCCTTCCGCCATAATGCATAAACTACCAAAGGCAAACACTTCTAAATCAACATCGGTATTACGTGATAACTGTTTTACTTGATGAATAGATAGCACTCTTGGTAGAACAACGCGTTTGATATTAAAGTTTTTTTGATAAAAATCGATGGCAGCGGTATTAGTGGCTGATGCTTGTACCGATAAATGTAACTCTAATTCAGGGTATTTATTAACGGCATAATCCAAAGTTGCAATATCAGCAATAATTGCGGCATTTGCGCCTAAATCAACACATTTGTCGACGGCATTAAACCATCGTTTTTGTTCACCTGGGTGGGCAAAAGTATTAATAGCAACATGTAAATGTTTGTTATGGTCACGAACATACTGTGCCCCTTTAGCCAACTTTTTGTCGTTAAAATTTAAACCAGCAAAATGACGAGCGTTGGTATCATCTTTTAATCCCACATAGACGGCATCTGCACCACAATCGATAGCGGTTTTTAATGCGGGCAAACTACCTGCTGGACATAAAAGCTCCATGTTATTTCCTTTATGAATTTTCAAAGGGCTTATTGTAAAAAAAGTGATGAGAATTTTATTGATATAGGGCAGGCAAACACGATTCATTTAGTTATCTTGAGTTGTTTTATTCTGTTCTGAGTTAATCACTTACAAATAATCGTCCAATTGATAACTGTTAAATTGATTTAAGCTAAGTAGTTCTTTTAAAGGCGGGTTTATAATCAGCAGAATTTACGGTTGTTTGCCTTTTATCATTTTTTTAGTCTATTTAGATTCCTAAAAAAGCCTGCATTTAATAAGGAAATCCATGTTCACTCCATTACGCAATAAAATACAGCAACAGTTGGTTGTTAAAACGCCGTCTTTGTTAGCATTACCGAGTCGTTTTTTACCTTTTTCAGTTCAACAAAAGTGTTTAAGTAGCATTGTTAGTTGTGTGTTTAAAGAAGCTATTGAAGATGGAGACCTTGAATTTTTACAACATAAATGGTTAAAAGTGACCATTAGCGACTTAAATCTGAGTTGGTACTTAAGCTTTGAAAATAACCATATTATTATCAAGCAAAATGCACCACAAACAGATGTCTCTTTTAGCGCAACGGTGAATGACTTAATTTTAGTTGCGGGCCGAAAAGAAGATCCTGATACTTTATTTTTTCAACGCCGTTTAAGTATTGAAGGTGATACCGAGCTGGGCTTAGAAGTTAAAAATTTAATGGATAATATTGAGTTTGAACAGTTACCGTCATTGGCAGAAAAAACCTTAGCGCACTTCTCAAGCTTTGTAAAAACAGGACTAGCCTTGAATACCGAGGACCTTTCAACTAAAAAAGTCGTTGCTTAATATAAAATCAGACTGTTTAAGTTAAAATCAGAGCGCTTAAGGTAAAAAATAAACATCAAACTATCTTTTACGTACAGAGCCCTATAGGCTTAGCGTTTTGATGTTAACTAATTGTGAAAAAATGACCAACCCGATCCCAATAAAAGAAGTAAATAGCCCTGATTTAACCTGCTCTAAATGTAAAGCCGCTTGTTGTCAGCTAGAGGTAATGTTGATTACAGATACGGGTGTACCTGAACGGTTTATTAAGCGAGACCAATGGGGAGGGGAAACCATGAAACGTTTAGAAGACGGTTGGTGTATTTGTGTTGATCGAGAAACAAAGCTGTGTACTATCTATGAGAATAGACCCTGGGTTTGTAGAATTTTTGAAATGGGATCTTATGAATGTAGCATAGAATTCATTGAAGCCTAGTTTATTAAAGAGTAGTTTCTTGAAGAGCAGCTTATTAATAAGAGTAAATTGAATAATAGTTAATAAGCTATATTATGTCGAAGATGGTATGCGTCTTGAAATGGTTTAGCATCTAAATACGTTTTATGTACGCGTTCAGATGCTAACAATGACTATTCCGCTAATTTTTTAAAGTGTAGGCAAGTATCCAATAAACGATTTGCAAATCCCCACTCATTATCACACCACACCAATAGTTTAACTAAATGTCCATCACTCACTCTTGTCTGCGTTCCATCAATAATGCAAGAACGAGGATCATGATTAAAATCGACAGACACTAAAGGTGCTTCAGTATAACCTAAAATACCTTTTAATTCTGTTTCTGCTATTTGTTTCAAGCAGGCATTAATGTCCGCAATTGATACTTTACTATCAACCGTGATACTCAGATCCATTGCGGTGACATTAATGGTTGGAACACGGACAGCAATGGCTTCAAACTTATTCGCAAACTTAGGTAAAATACGTTCAATACCCGCTGCTAATTTGGTATCCACTGGAATAATAGACTGGCTGGCGGCTCGTGTTCTGCGCAAATCATGGTGGTAAGAGTCGATCACTGGTTGGTCGTTCATCGCAGAGTGGATAGTGGTGATGGTGCCACACTTAATCGTAAATGCACTGTCTAAGCTAGCAATGACAGGCACAATACAGTTAGTGGTGCAGGATGCGCCAGATATATACTGCTCATCACCCGTTAATTGTTGGTGGTTAACACCATATACCACAGTGGCATCAACATCTTGGTCGGCAGGATGAGAGAAAATGACCTTTTTTGCGCCTGCTAATATATGTGCATCAGCGTCTGCTTTTGTACCATATAACCCAGTACAATCAATCACAATATCAATATCAAGCGCTTTCCAAGGTAGCTCATTGATCTCTTTAAATGCGAGCAACTGAATAGGGTGGTGTTCAATAATCAGTAAATCATGGCTTTGTGAAACTTCAAAAGGAAAGCGTCCATGGGTTGAGTCATATTGCGTTAAATGACAAATCGCTTCCGGTGTCGCCAACTCATTGATCGCGACAATATCGATTTGTGTTTGATGATTTCCCTCAAATAATGCACGTACAACACTACGTCCAATACGCCCATAACCATTTATTGCAATACGAAGTGACATTGACATTCCATTTGAAAAAAGTAAAAAAATCATTGTAATAAAAAAGCCAATAATTATCTATCAATTACCCATTATTAAGCATTTCAAATTTCATTTTGAATAAAATTGATTAGATAATTATAACAATAAGTTATGCATTCATTATTTGAATCTAAGTGAGGCTGTAGTGAATCGAAGCTTGGTTGTTTTAATAGTGATAATCAAAAATCTAATCAGGTATAACAAAAGAAGGGGGATTGTTAGCAAACTCGCTTTCAATGCAGACCAAGCATAATGATAAGTGTGCAAATTGAACCTAAGCATAATTTTCAAACGTACAAATAAGGACCATTGCTAAGAGAAATAAAATAAAAAAATAAATATTTGTAAATATTTTTTGTTTTTTAAATTCCTCTAAATAGCGGTATACGGGCAGCAGCTTGGTCATTTAGTTCCTGAATAATGGTTGTTTTTAGCTTGATTTTAGATAAATATGATTTAATTGAGGCGGTTCCACTGAAATGTAACATTCATTTTGTTACTATGTTTCGCCGAAACACGTTTGTTATCATTTATTCGGTAATATGGATTAATAATTAAGAGCGGTTTGCTCTAAATGAGGAATAATGAGTTTAAATAAAGATAAATACAGTATCGATAACACCGATTACACTGTAGGTCAGGATAACGTTCAAAAATGGGGATTTGATGTTCATAATCCCGTTTTTGGATTTAGTGCAGGTTTAATCGCCCTGTTTTTAGTTGCGATTATGTTAGTTGAACCAGAAGTTTCTAAAGCTGCATTAGATGGAATAAAATGGCAAATTATCGGCGCATTTGATGGCCTATTTATGTGGTCAGCAAATATATTTGTTATTTTCTGTTTGGTTTTAATTGTTTCACCCTACGGTAAAATCCGTCTAGGTGGAGATGATGCTAAAAGTGATTATACAACCATGTCATGGATTTCAATGCTCTTTGCCGCAGGTATGGGGATTGGATTGATGTTCTGGGGCGTTGCGGAACCTGTCGCGTATTTCACTGGTTGGTATGAAACACCATTAAATGTAACACCAAATACACCGGAAGCTGCAAAACTGGCGTTAGGCGCTACCATGTTCCATTGGGGTCTTCACCCATGGGCTATCTATGGTGTGGTTGCATTGTCATTAGCATTTTTTGCTTATAACAAAGGTTTACCACTTTCAATGCGATCTATTTTTTACCCTATCTTAGGTGATCGTACTTGGGGTATTGCTGGTCATATTGTTGATATTTTGGCTGTTATCGCTACCTTATTTGGTCTAGCAACGTCATTAGGTTTAGGTGCACAACAAGCTGCAAGTGGATTCCATCATGTATTTGGTATTGACTCTGGTTTAACCACACAGATTATTATCATTGTAGTGGTGACTCTGTTAGCGGTGGTTTCAGTTGTACGTGGTATCGATGGCGGTGTTAAAGTCATCAGTAATATCAATATGCTATTAGCTATTGTTTTAGTACTGTTTGTCGCGCTAGTGACACTTGCAGTTTCAATGGGGACTATTCCTACTACTGTAATGGGCTACATAGAAAACATTATTCCACTGAGTAATCCTATGGGTCGTGAAGACGAGGCTTGGATGCATGGTTGGACTGTTTTCTATTGGGCATGGTGGATTTCATGGTCACCATTTGTAGGTATGTTTATTGCTCGTATTTCTCGTGGTCGTACTGTCCGTGAATTCTTAATGGCTGTACTTATCATTCCAACCACTGTGACTATTCTTTGGATGTCAGTATTTGGTGGTGTAGCGATCGATCAAGTGATTAATAATGTTGGTGAACTAGGTACTAACGGTTTAACTGAAGTACCATTAGCGATGTTCCAAATGTTTGACCAATTACCATTTGGTAGCATGCTTTCATTATTGGCTGTTGTGTTAGTGTTGGTATTCTTCATTACCTCTTCAGACTCTGGTTCTTTAGTGATCGATAGTATCACTGCCGGTGGTAAAGTTGATGCACCTGTTCCTCAGCGTGTTTTCTGGGCGCTAATTGAAGGTGCGATTGCGGCTGCATTACTGTGGGTTGGTGGTACAGAAGCGATTCAGGCACTACAAGCTGGAGCAATTTCCACCGCATTACCATTCACTATTATTTTGTTAATCATGTGTGTTAGCTTAATAATGGGAATGAGAACGGAACCGCGTAATAAATAATTTTATGTGTTAGTTGAAAACGTACTTAGATTAAAATGATGAGTAAGTTTTATAAGGCCGATTAATCGATGATTAATCGGCCTTTTTTGTTTTAAGTTTTTGTTTAATGGCTTGATTCATAGCTTCTTACAAAAGCATTAAACAGCGTTGAAAAAATGAAGTGGAGGAGGTTGTATTTCTCTGCATTCAAGATACATCCTCCAGTAGCTAACTCATTCGTAGTTCAAGGCAAGATATACATGATGGCCTTTGCTACGATTAACTGCATCAATCTTATTTTTGCAATTGTATAAAGTTGTTTGTCTCACATAACTAGTTTTTAAGGGATGTTACAACGCTATTTTATATCGAAAGTAAGAGGTTTGAGTTTCCTTACATAGGGTAAATCGTGAGGAGAATATCCTCGTATCTTTTTATAAATTGGACGTAAAGTCTTGATTGAGCCCATTAGCGCCTAGTATTTGTTAACTTTCACTTTAAGCTTGAAGTAGGCTTCTGATTGTTAGAGAAAATAGGGAATATTATTTAACATTAATCAGAATAAGGGAATTAATTTAAGATAGAAAATTGCATGCAATAGGTTGCAGTCTGTGCAAAATTTCTAATGAATAAATGATCTATTAACCAACAAGAATTATTCGCTACTCTGCGCAGTTATTTTCACTAATAAGATCGGTCAAAAATAGCTAAGGGATATTTAACAACTAGTACTAGTTGCTAGTTTGTAACGGGTAATAGCAGATATCAAAACAAATGAATAAACAAAAAAATGCCGCTAACTATGTAAGTTAACGGCATTTTAGGTGATGAACCTTTTCCTATCGTCAAAATTATAAGTTAAAACGATAAGTTAAATTAGTTTTGTGTTTTCAGTGTAGTGAAGTGGTAATCCACATCAACGACTGCACGGTAAGCAACTTGATCACGTGTTTGAGCGAAT
>NZ_JALAAC010000005.1:0-210896 GCF_037546855.1 Vibrio sp. 1-Bac 57
AATTACCTGCAGATCCTGAGTTAAGTAATACCTGCCGTAGTGTGGAGCATGCTGCTTACTCATACGTTCCCCCAACACCCACTAAGTTCTCTAAAATAATATGCTGCAATAATGAACTTGCTTATACACTCGGCTTTAGTAATGCGGCATTACAATCAACTGAATTTTCAGAATTAATCAGTGGTAATAACTTACCATCAAAAATGCAGCCCTATGCAATGAATTACGGCGGACATCAGTTTGGCCAATGGGCTGGGCAGTTAGGTGATGGGCGTGCGATCAACTTAGGCCAATATTTGTTGCCTAGTAATGGTACAGAAACAAAAGAATACGCCACTTTACAACTTAAAGGGGCAGGTCAAACCGCCTACTCTCGTCGCGCTGACGGCATGGCAGTACTCCGCTCATCTATCCGTGAATATTTATGCTCAGAAGCTATGTACCATTTAGGTATTCCCACTACTCGAGCATTAAGCTTAACCTTAACGGGTGAAGAAGTCGTACGCGACAAATTATACGATGGCAGAGCCGCCTATGAGCCCTGCGCTATCGTCGCCCGTGTTTCACCTTCATTTTTACGCTTTGGTTCAATTCAATTACCCTCTTCTCGTGGTGATTTAGGTTTATTGAAACAAACAATTGAATACAGTATCACTCATGACTATCCAGCATTAATACCTGAGTCAGGGGTGATTGATAAAACGGTATATTTACAATGGTTCACTGAAATCTGTGAACGTACTGCTCATTTAATTGTTGAATGGATGCGCGTAGGTTTTGTACACGGTGTATTAAATACCGATAATATGTCTTTAATTGGTGAAACTATTGATTTTGGCCCCTATGGCTGGATTGATAATTTTGATTTAAATTGGACACCAAATACATCCGATGCAGCAGAAAAACGTTATCGCTTTGGGCAACAGGGTTACATTGGACAGTGGAATTTGTTCCAATTAGGCAATGCAATTTATCCATTAATTGAAGAAGCAGAGCCTTTGCAGGCTTTATTAAACGATTACAACCATGTATACCAGAAAAAATGGTTAACCATGATGCAAGCAAAACTAGGCCTAGAAGCTAAGCGCGAAGATAGCACAATGGATGAAACGGATTTATTATTGTGTAAAGAGTTAGAAAAAGTAATGTCATTAGTCAATACGGATATGACATTATTTTATCGCCACCTTGCTACTTTTTCTCAGCAAACAGATATTACCGACCACACTGTCTTACTCTCTCATTTTACGACGTGTTTTTATTAGTTAGAAGAGATTACGCCTGAATATTTAGAACAACTTGCCAAATGGCTAGGTCAATATAAAACACGATTAAGCAAACAAAAAAATACAGATGAGCAGCGCAAAGATGCCATGAACAAAGTGAATCCTTGTTATATTTTACGCAATTTTCAAGTACAGGAAGCGATAGAACTAGCAGAGCAAGGGGATTATTCTAGGGTATTAACCTTGGCTGAATTATTAAAGACACCTTATCAAGAACAGCAACAGTATCAACAGTTTTCAGTAAAACGTCCGAATTGGGCGACTAATAAATTTGGATGTTCTGCCCTTTCATGTAGTTCATAGTTTATTAGGTAAACTCACAATATCAGCATAAATATAAACCTCAATATTTAAATTCATGCTACTTTAAATTAGTAGACTTTTAGTTGACATCTATTGATATTTGACACTAGAGTTGATATAAGAATCATATCAGCACTTAATATTCATCCCTAAATAGGTACTTATGAGCGAAACGATGACCGAGACACTCTCTTTATCTGTACAACATATAATGTTGTCTGCTGATAGTTCACAGTTAACATTAAAGATTTTTCAAACTGAATCAGTGATCTCTGTTAAAGATATTGTTCGCCTATTACAAAATCCTGCTCTGCCTCGCTATAAACTCAATATTGATGGGGTTAATAAAGCCATCGCCGCTTTTACTATGTTGCGTGAAGGGTTAGGTGAAGGTGAGCAAGAACAAAGTATCGATTTCCCACCTATTGTGATAGCTAATAAAGTAGATGCCATATTACATATTGATTTAGATAACGATAAAATGAACGCTTACGCCAGAATTACGGTCGCCTATGGGGGTAAATCAATCACCTTAGATGATATAAAAAAGCGTTGTCAGCAATTAGACATTAAGTTCGGTCTATCTACCCTGTATATAATTCAACTGTTAGATATTTGTAGGCATTCTTACCCTGGCAGAATATATACGTTAAAGATAGCTAAAGGAGTTGCCCCAATTGATGGTACCGATGCTCAGTTTAAACAATTAGTCAGCACCGGTAACCATCGTAAACCAGCTCCTTCTACTCTTCCTAATGGCAAAGTTGATATGCTTAACCTTGGTGAATTTATCACTGTTGACATGGGAACGGTGTTAATGCAAAAAACGCCTGTTTATTTAGGTGAGCCTGGTAAAACAGTGACCTCAGAAACAATTCAGCAACAACAAGGCATAGATCACCCTTTTATCGTAAATGATAATGTTCAAATTAACCCTAGTGACCCGCTGCAATTAATCGCGACTAAATACGGCGTACCAATCGATAAACAAGGCTTTATTAGTATTGATGATGTACTGCTATTAGAAGAAGTCACGAACAAAACAGGCCATGTTGAATATAACGGCACCGTAGTGATCACTGGCAATGTAGAAAAAGGCATGAAGGTTAATGTTCGCGGTGACGTAACTGTGATGGGAATGGTTGATTCTGCACACATAACATGTGGTGGGGACTTAACCGTTCAGCAAGCAGTTATTGGCCAACATAAAAAAACCGAAGAGGAAAAATTCAGTTGTGAAATTAATTGCCAAGGTAACTTCTCTGGCACTATCGCGCAGTATGCTTGTCTCAAAATCGGTAAAGATTTGTTATTAAGTAGTCAATTAATACATTGTGATACTGAGTGTAATGGCTCAATTAAAGTACATAATAAGTCATTAACAAAAGGGTCGATCATTGGTGGGGTTACTAAAGTAAATAACAGCATAATAACGGCAATAATAGGTACCAGTGGTGGTACAAAAACGGTTATTGACTTAAAGGGTGATGTTTCTAATTTAGAAAAAAAGAAAAATGTTCAGATACATGATTTACATTTAGTAAACAATATTTTAGATAAATTTAAACAGGCAGATAAAAAAGCAGACTCTATATTAAACATCGCCGAACGCAAAAAAGCGAAGCGCAATATTATGCTAGAAAAACAGCAGTATCGAGATGCGAGCGATCGAATCCAAGTAGAAATGGCAATAACTAAAGCCAACATAGAGGCAAGTTACACTTCTTCTTTTATTAACGCGACTAAAAAGCTATTTAGTGATACTACTGTGTCATTCTCTCATCAAACTTGGTCTAGTAATCAAGAATATGGTCCGAGTACTATTTCTCTATTAAATAAAACGCTGCAGGTATCTCCTTATAAACCCAATTAAGAATAACTTGGATTCAGATCATAAGTGCATAACTTGAATTGGTAGAAAAGACGGTCAGCTGAATATATGCTTATCGCTTTTTCTCCGGCAAGAGATGCAACAATGAAAACATATAAACAACTGACCTACGAACAACGATGCCAGATTTATGCGCTAAAGAAAATAGGCATGAGTCAAAATAAAATAGCTAAACAACTGAATGTGAATCAATCAACGCTTAGTCGGGAGCTTTCTCGCAATACAGGTAAGCGAGGTTATCGAATTAACCAGGCCCAACAAGCTGCAGTTAAAAGGCGTATTGAAGCGCGTAAAGCGATTAAAATGACATCTACTCTGATTGCATTAATAAATGTAAAACTAGGTGAAAAATGGAGTCCTGACCAAATCTCAGGATGGCTTAAGAAAGAGCATGGTACCAGTATTAGCTATGAAACTATTTACCAACATATTTGGTCCGATAAGCGGAGTGGTGGCCAATTATTCCAATATCTGCGTCGAAAAGGCAAGGCTTACCAAGCGCGCAATAAAGATAAACAAGCTGGTCGAGGTTTTATCAAGAACCGCGTCAGTATTGATGAGCGACCTAATATCGTTGATACATGTAGCCGAGTTGGTGATTGGGAAATAGATTTAGTCATTGGTAAAGGGCACAGCGGCGCATTAGTGACTATTGTTGAGCGTAAAACGCGTTTTACAGTATCGACACGTATTGATGATAAGTCAGCAAAGACTGTCACTGCGGCCACACTTGCATTATTAAAACCATTTAAAAATGCAGTATTAACCATCACCGCTGATAACGGTAAAGAGTTCGCTTATCACGAAGAGTTAACCAAAAAATTAAAGTGTGCAGTCTATTTTGCAGACCCATACTGTTCATGGCAACGGGGTTTGAATGAAAATACAAATGGTTTGTTAAGACAATATTGGCCCAAATCTACCGACTTTAAAAAAGTATCGAATTCATTAGTAAAAGAGGTAATATTGAAACTCAATGACAGACCAAGAAAGAAATTAGATTACAATACGCCAGCCAAATTAATGGCTGAACATATGGCAGCTATAGCTGCTTAGTCGTTATGCACTTCAGAGTTGAATCCGCCTAATTTATTATCAATCAGATAACTTGTTTACGACATAGTATGCCTATTAACGTGCAAAACTAACAATATCATGATTTAAACCATCAATATTAGCTATCCCCCACTAGCACCATGAGCGATTACAGGCTAAAATTCTTGCCATTATTTTTCCAGACAATCATTTTAAGAAAACAAGAGAGCATTCAGATGGGAAGAGCATACCAAAACAAAAAAGAGTCTATGGCTAAAACTGCAGGCGCTAAAACTAAAGTTTATTCTAAATACGGTAAAGAGCTTTATGTAGCGGCTAAAAATGGCGGCTTTGATCCAGAGGGCAATTTAACACTTCGTCGTTTGATCGATAGCGCTAAAAAAGACCAAGTACCTGCTCACGTTATTGAACGTGCAATTGAAAAAGCAAAAGGTGGTGGCGGTGAAGATTATGAACGTGCGAGTTATGAAGGTTTTGGACCCGGCGGTTGCTCTGTCATTGTAGACTGTCTAACCGATAACGGTAACCGTACATGGACTGATGTACGTAACTGTTTTAACAAAACAGGTGCTAAAATTGGTTCACCTGGCACAGTTGCACATATGTTTGAACATCAAGCTGTATTTGTATTTGCAGGTGAAGACGATGAAGCCGTTTTAGAAGACCTTATGATGGCTGATGTAGATGTGGTTGACGTAGTTAGTGAAGATGGAAAGATTTCAGTGTTTTGTCCTCACACAGAGTTTAACAACGCAAAAATTGCATTACATGCTAGTTACCCAGATGTAGAGCTTGAAGTTGAAGAGATCACTTACGTACCGCAAACGGATACTGAGATAACTGAAGAACATGTTGAAAAATTCGAGAAATTTATTGAAATGTTAGAAGATTGTGACGATGTACAAAATGTATATCATAATGCAGTCTTACCAGACTAATTATTAACAGTTACTGACTCTGATACTGATATAAGTGATGAAACCACACTCTGTGTGGTTTTTTTATACCTGTTATCTAAGCAATTCTGCTAAATAGCTGATTATTCTTGTTAGTTAAAATACGAAACTCTTAGATTAGAGATTTTCAAAAGGAACAAGCATTCAATGCCATTGCTATAACCTAATAAGAGCCCTAGAGGATCGCACACTACATCTACAAGCAAAGTAGGTAGAGCTCATTTTTATTTTGCATAAAAAAATGCCACTAAATAATGGCATTTTATAAATAACTAATAATCACTTAATGGACTAACGGTTAAACCATTTATTAATCAAGTGTTTTCAATTGTCTTTCATATTTATCGAACTGAGCTGTTACTTCAGCTGATGGTTCATCAGTGAATAAACTCACTGCTACAATAGAGATAGTCGCTAA
The DNA here is from genome assembly GCF_037546855.1 of Vibrio sp. 1-Bac 57. Lineage (NCBI taxonomy): Bacteria > Pseudomonadati > Pseudomonadota > Gammaproteobacteria > Vibrionales > Vibrionaceae > Vibrio > Vibrio sp. 1-Bac 57. Next base: position 5,911 of record NZ_JALAAC010000005.1, read on the forward strand.
AATTACCCCTGGTACAATTTCATATAAATCGAATATACCACCAGATAACTGTTTCCAAACCACAATTGTAATACCACCCACTAACATACCTGCGATAGCTCCACTTCGGTTCATACGTTTCCAATATAAGCTTAAGATAAGTACCGGTCCAAATGCAGCACCAAATCCAGCCCAAGCATAAGAAACAAGACCTAATACTGAACTATCAGGCGACATTGCAAGATATAAAGCGAGTAAAGAAATAAACACAACACCTAAACGACCTACCATTACAATTTCGCTAGAAGTTGCATTAGGTTTAATTAATTGTTTGTAAAAATCTTCAGCTAAAGCAGATGAAGAAACTAATAATTGTGAATCAGCAGTACTCATTATTGCCGCAAGAATAGCTGCTAATAAAATACCTGCTATCGCTGGATGGAAAATAGTATTCACTAGTACCATGAATATTTTTTCACCATCTTCAAGACCTCCAGTTAATGAGTCATTCATATACAACATACCCACTAAACCGACTAATACCGCGCCTGTCATTGATAATGCAGTCCATACCACAGCAATTCGACGTGCAGTGGTTAAATCTTTATTACTACGTGTTGCTTTAAAACGCGCTAATATATGAGGCTGTCCAAAATAGCCTAAACCCCACGCAACCAACGACACAATTGCAATCCAAGATAAAGGCTCACCATCAACACCATTCCAAATTGATAACAGCTCTGGGTTAATTGCATACAAGTCAGAAGATAATTGATCCACGCCGCCGTTCATCGCTGCAATCGGTACAATTAACAAGGCGGCTGACATTAATAAACCTTGTACTAAGTCAGTCCATGCTACCGCTAAAAACCCACCAAACAACGTATATGAAACGACACAGACAGTACCAATAATTACCGCAACCGTATAATCCATAGAGAATACAGTTTCAAACAATTTACCACCAGCCACTAAACCTGAACTGGTATAGAAAAGGAAGAACATAAGAATAAAGAAAGCCGCTAAACTTTGCACTAGTTTTGTTTTATCAGCAAAACGACGTGATAAGAACGCAGGTAAAGTTAAAGAATCGTTAGCGGTAATACTATAAGTACGTAAACGCTTAGCGACGATCAACCAATTTAACCAAGTTCCTGCTAATAAACCACCTGCTAACCATAATGATTCCAAACCAGCAGCATAGGCATAACCTGGCAACCCTAACAACAACCAGCCACTCATATCCGACGCACCTGCAGATAATGCAGCGGGCCATGGCCCTAAGCGGCGTCCACCTAAGAAGTAGTCCTTAGCATCTGAGGTTCGCTTATAAGCATAAATACCAATAGCTAACATCATGACGAGGTACACCATAAATGTTGCTATTATAGTAAAATTATTTTCTATCATAGATCACTCCGTTTTTGATCGTTAATGCTCTTATTGCTCACCGCAACCTAAAGCTAATAAAGTAGCGTTACCACCTACCGCAGTGACATTAGTCGACAGCGTTTTTTCGGTAATAAAGCGTAATACTAAATGTTGATCTCGTACTGTTGGTAACAGTGCTAAATCTGTTTCTGCAATTAATTGAGCAATTTGTCCTGTTCGAGCTGCTAACGCTTGATTCAAACTAATTGCCTGTGTCTCATTACCTACATAGCCAACACCGGCAATACTAGGGTCTGAAATGATAGCCTGTAATGCTTCCTTCTCTTTAACAATGAACACTGGCATTTCAACACCAGTTAATGAACAAGCTTGCTGTAAACTAGAGACAATTTCCTTATTGTCAGAATTAGATAATAATAAAACACTATTGCCTGCAATTAATGCACAGTTTAATAGCCCCACTAATGCTGGAATAGAGGAGTCCTCTTCCATCATCATCAAAAATATACCCCGACCAGAGGTGCTCAGTATATTACTCTCACCCGTTGGCCCAGGCATCACTTGCGATTCTGCGATTAACGAAATAGCTTGGCGATTATGAAATTCAATCACGTGTGCCGGCATATCACCAATATTAGGATTATCTTTTAAACGCTCTCCCCACTGTGCAGTGATCCCGATGCGTTGATGTATATTGATCTCATTCCATGTTAACCATGATTTTTTTGCTTGCTGGATCATTACAGTTATTGATTCTGACATGATACTTTCTCCTAACATGAACTTACGATTTGTTGAGTAAAACGATGTAAATAACGTGGGCCACCGGCTTTGGGGCCAGTACCAGATAGACCTTGTCCACCAAAAGGTTGTACACCTACTACCGCACCTACTTGATCACGATTGATATAACAGTTACCAACTCGGCTCATTTCTGCGATATGTGTATAAGCTCTTTCGTTACGGCTATGTACACCCATCGTTAGACCAAAACCAGTATTATTGATCTGTTCAATAACGTTATCTAATTCAGCCGCTTTAAAACGGATCACATGTAAGATCGGACCAAACTGCTCTTCGCTTAATTGTCCAAGATTATCAATTTCGATGGCGGTAGGTGAAATGAAGTCACCTTTTGCACAACTGTCATTTAAAGCCACTTGTGCTAACAGTTTATGTTCAGCAATCATCTTTTGAAGATGCGCGTTAAGCTTATCTTTTGCTGTTTTATCAATAACAGGTCCCACATCGGTGCTATGAAGATAAGGTAAACCAACAGCAAGTTCTTGCATTGCTCCCTTAATTAATTCAATAACACGCTCTGCAACATCTTGTTGAATAAATAACACCCTTAATGCTGAACAACGTTGCCCTGCAGAAGCAAAAGCTGAACGAACAACATCACGAGCAACTTGCTCTGGTAATGCAGTGCTATCTACAATCATTGCATTCTGCCCACCTGTCTCTGCTACAAAGGTAGCGGGTAATAATGGTCGTTTAGCTAGATTACGGTTAATCACTTGTGCGGTCCCCGTAGAGCCCGTGAATACAACACCAGCAATACGGTGGTCAGCAGTTAACGCAGAACCAATTTGAGCACCATTACCGGTTAATAATTGAATACATTGTTTAGGGAATCCAGCTTCAAGCATTAATAAAACAGTGCGTACTGCAATTAACGAAGTTTGCTCCGCAGGTTTCGCAATCACCGTATTACCGGCCACTAACGCAGCACCAATTTGACCTAGGAAGATCGCTAATGGGAAGTTCCATGGGCTGATACAAACAAACACGCCTTTACCTTGATGGCGAATTTGTTGCGTTATTCCATCAAAGCTGACATCTGTTTCAGCGTTAGAGAAGTTATCAACGGCCTGTTGTGCATAATAACGACAGAAATCTACAGCTTCTCGCACTTCATCAATACAGTCATGAATTGTTTTGCCGGCTTCGTGGTGACATAAAGCAATTAACTCAGGCATATTTGATTCAAGTAAATCAGCAAGTTTATACAAGTACTGAGCACGCTCCTGTACTTCCGTATTAGACCACTCAGGAAAATATTGATGTGCAGTACTTAGTGCTTTTTCAATCATCTGTGTTTCAGAAAAAACCACTGATCCAACACTAATAGTACGGTCGTAGGGAGCAGTACATTGGTAAACTTCTGTTTTCTCAGTAACATCATTGTAATGAGTACCGTCAACTATAGGCCCCATTTTCCAAAAATGGCCTGTGAATACTTCTACTTTTTTCTCAAAAGGAAGTGCTTCGCTTTCTATGTCAATATTTACACTGAACGAGTTTTTGCGATCAGGGAAAATAGCAGGTGGTAATTCAATTAAACTGTTATGTAATGATTGACGCTTTAATAATGTATCAACAGGATGCTCAATTAATTCATCTATAGGGCAATCAGCATCAACTAAACGATGTACAAATGAGCTATTGGCGCCATTTTCTAATAAACGTCTCACCAAATAAGGTAATAGATCTTTGTGGCTCCCTACTGGAGCATAGATACGTACATTACTATTAGACATGGTCATTACGTGGTTATACAGCGCATCTCCCATGCCATGTAACCTTTGGAATTCAAACTCTTTGTGAGTCGACATTGAGTTGATCGCGGCTATCGTGTGCGCATTATGGCTAGCAAATTGTGGGTAAATAAGCCCCTTAACATGTTCGCATAAAAGAAAACGTGCACAGGCTAAATAAGAAACATCAGTTGCTTCTTTACGCGTATAAACAGGATAAGCCGCGTAACCATTTTGTTGAGATAATTTGATTTCACTATCCCAGTAAGCACCTTTCACTAAGCGTAAAGGAATAACATCACCTTGAGATTTAGCTAATGCAGCCAACCAAACTAAAACAGGTAAAGCGCGTTTGCTGTAAGCTTGTACCACAATACCGAACTTTCCCCAGCCTTGTGTTTTTGGATCTCGGTATAATTTTTCAAATAATGCCAATGAAAGCTCAAGACGATCCGCTTCCTCAGCATCAATAGTTAAGCCAACATTTAAAGCACGCGCTCTTTCTATTAATGACAACACCGAGTCAAACATTTCAGTCATCACACGTTGTTTGTTCGCAGGTTCATAACGTGGATGTAGCGCAGATAATTTAATCGACACCGTCGCAGCATTATTTGCCTGATTTTTATTAATAGACTTGCTGCCTACTGACTCAATCGCCGTTAAATATGCCGCATAATATTTTTTTGCATCACTGGCCGTTAGTGCTGATTCACCAAGCATATCAAAGGAATAACTACAGCCTTTGTTAGTAAACCCTTTACCGTTCTTTTGTGCTTCATCGATATTGCGGCCCAATACAAATTGGTGCCCCATTATTTTCATCGCTTGATGCATTGCTTTACGAATAACAGGCTCAGACATTTTATTAACCAAGCTGTTAACAACATTGGTCGTACTATTGGTTCTAGTTTTTTTTAAATTAACAATTTTACCCGTTAATAGAAGGCCCCACGTTGAGGCATTTACAAAAATAGAATCTGATTTTTTAAGATGTGATTTCCAGTCAGCAACGCTGAGTTTATCTTTAATTAAAGCATCTGCCGTTGTTGAATCAGGAATACGCATTAATGCTTCAGCTAAACACATTAATAAAATACCTTCTTTGGTATCTAAACTGTATTCCAGTAATAATGCATCAATCATCTGCACAGCATTTTTATCTTTACGCACGCGCTTGATCAAATCCGTGGCATAATCAGCCATCGTATTTGATTCATCTTTTGATGGTGTAGCAAGTGGTATTAGTTGCTTTAAACAAGCAGACTCATCAGCCATATACAATGGTGAAATATGTGTCCAAAGCGTTGCTAGCTCTGTATTTATAAAATCTTTGTGCAACACATCCGTTGCAATAAATGATGACATACCCGACTCTCCTAAAAATCATAACACCTGTTAATGTTATGTTATGCAAATGTAACTAAGCACGGATAGTATTGCTAAAAACGTTTGAGTTCTTACCTAAAACTACGATTTATATGTCAAAAAGTACGATCGATTTTTTTTTGTGATCAACATCATGGAAAATTACAATCCAGCTTTATAAAAAAATGATTAATAGTGAATAAATAATGGCAGTAAATAGCTCTTATGCAGTCTGATACAGTCATTCGTCCTTAGGCTGTACATAAAATAAGGCCTAACGCAGTAACCTTTACGTTTAGTGATTAATTGGGAAGGTTGAAAGGCATAGCTGTGAGACATAGTTGAGATATATAGTTGAGAGGAATAGTAAAACCTCTACTTGTAGGATAGTAAAGGCTTCAGTTATACAAAGAAATTAATGAATTCGAGGAGGAAACATTGTCAACGCAACATCAGGCATTGAACTATTAGCGATACCTAGAAGGGGAAGTTCCCTGAAATTTAGTGAAGGTGTGAGTAAAACTACTTTGATTAGCAAAGCCACTAGCACTGGCAATCATCGCTAATGTCAAAGAGCGATCTTCTAATAACTGTTTTGCAAGATTCAGTCGTACTTGCATTATGTATTGATGAGGGGTCATGCCCATTTGTTGTTTAAACAATAAGTGAAATTGACTTTCGCCTAAGAACACACAACCTGCTAGCTGAGCGACGCTGATTTTAGTAGTAATATGTTGAATAATAAAATTATCAATCACTTCTATATTAATGCGATTTTTTTTACTTAGGTCGGTTTTAATATGACGCTGTAATAAAGCAATAATTGTATTTTTGCATGCTTCTGCAACCAATATATCATCAGGGGCTTGGCGCATCTCTTTAACTAATAATTGTAATAATATCTGAAACTGGTTATCTAATTTAAAATATTGATTAGAATGAATCAAAGGTTGAATATGTTGAGCAGTGTAATTATCTAATTGAGACTCAGTAGGTAAATTTAGCGTTAGTATTTCGGCAAAACCTAAACCATTAAAAGCATGATCAGATGAAGCAGTCACCACACAGCCCTGGCCTGGTACAATAATATTCTGCATACCTTCAATGCTAAATTCAGAGTTACCATTTAATGCAATCACTAATTGATGATGATCGTGGTCATGGTGCTGTATTTCATTGGGTAAAGTTATGACTTCAGCCGGTCGCATTAAAACAGCTTCAATTAAATTCATAACTCACTCCTTATAATAGATAATATTAAAAATCCAAATATAAAAGCGAAATGTTAAATTACCTAATAAAAAAATTATATTTTTGAACGACTGTCATTAAGTGGTCATTTATTAGTAATAAAGTGAGCGGTTGTTAAGCATTTTACAAATTCTTGCTGATTATTGATTATTGATTATTGATTATTGATTATTGATGACAAGAAAAATCGAATTCGATGTTCGGCAACATGACATTGTAAATAAAATTGAATGTCGATTGATAAAACGAATACTAATATAAATTAAAGCACTAAATTGATAGGAAGGTTAGAACAAGTTAATTAAAGTATGTCGAGTGATAGAGTCTAGGGATTAACAAAATAGGTTTTATCAATTAGTAGAATTAGACAACTCCTAATCACTCCCCACAGAAATTATTCGTTCTTGTATAAGTTAAGGAAACCTTTAACACTAAAACCATTCAAGAACTGATCGCCTATTTTCACTACAGGTACACCACGGTATCCCGTTTTCGCAAATTCTTTTTGGCCTGCAGCACTTTTAACATCAACTAATCTGAAGGTGATTTTTTGTTGCTCAAGATATTGTTTAGCTGTTTTACAATGAGGACAATTTGCCATTGTATATAATGAAACACGTTTCATTTTTGTATCCTTCGGTTTAAATAATTGCTTCATGACTTGAGGTTAATAGGCCTGTGATAGTATACTTAAGAATGTATTTAAGCATATGAAAAGTAACACTATACACAGGCGATATTTGTAAAAACGCGAAAAAATTAACTGCGCTTTATGGTCTAATGAGCACAACCACCTTTTGCATGGGCATGACCATGCGATAACTCATCTTCAGTTGCCGCACGTACACTTATTACTTCAATAGCAAACGTTAATGTTTTACCCGCGAATGGATGATTCAAATCGCAATCTGCATTAAAACGCCCTACTTTGACGATCGTGACTTCTTGCTTACCTTGGTTAGATTCAACTACTGCTGTCATGCCAGCCGTCCATTTCTTTGCTCCTTGTAAGTGTTTAATCGGAATACGTTGTAACGCACCTTCACGACGTTCACCATAAGACTCTTCAGGAGATAATGTTACTTCAAATTTATCACCCACTGTTTTATCGACAAAGGCTTGCTCCATTTTTTCAAATAGACCACCGCCGCCGTGTAAATAAATAAGCGGTTCATTATCTTTACTGTCTTCTAATAACTCATTACCTTCTGTTAAGCGGTAATGAAATTCAACGACACTGTTTTTAGCTATTTGCATTGTATATCCTTGTTAATCTTTTATATTGTTATTAAATTATTGTTAATAAGTTATTTTACTAAGTTATTGTTACTGATTAGTTTTTACTAAGCCGTTTTACTGACTAATTGCCACTAAGGTATTTTATTAAGCTATCTTACTAAGGAATAGTTTCTGCTCCTACTAGCACTTAATGGGCTTAATTAAATAATTCAACCACTGCTACGGGCATTTGGTGTGCTAAAATATGCTCTTGTTTAATAGTTTTTTTATGCTCACAGATTGTAGCAACCAAGTTTTGGCTTTCTGCTGATAAGGTTTTATTTTTCAGATAATTAACTGAATTAATTTGGTTATAAAAATCTTTTTCAATGCCACTAATGTTAAAGGTTTCAACCATACTTGTTTGAACAGTTAAAATCTTAGTTGCGCTGCTACTTATAGCAATTTCTAAGCCTTTAGGGTCTACGTCCGCAAAACATAATAGCTGATGTGAAGCACTAAATGATCTAAAAAACGCATAGGCTTGATGGGTACTTTGTATTGATTTTTGATCACCACGATACAGCCATAGGGCATTTTTTAAATGTGCTGCATTATCCATTAATACTAAATGTTGTAAATTAGCCATTACCGCTAGGTTTTCAACCAACACAATATATTGATGCTCTACACTGTTAATTTTAGATGCATCAACATATAACCCCAATGATGAAATCGCACCTACCTCTATCTGCTGTCCATTAAGTTGCAGTGTTTGCATTGCGTTAACCAATACAAAGTCATTACTAACGGACAAGGTATTAAACTTTTCATTGTTATGGCTAAGAGCAGTATCTACACGAGTACTTTTATCCGGATAATTATCAAAAAGTAAATTAATGTGTAACTCTCGTTGCACTAATTCAATAATAGCTGCTCTATCTTGTTCAGTATAAAACCACAATCCATCATGAATACGTCCGAGACGATGAGTATCAACCATCCAACGACAACTTTGGCTTGCTTTCACAGCCCCGAGATCAGCACGAAGATGTCTTGCAAAAAAATCATACTGTATTTTATTAAAGCGTGAATAATTCATGTTGGTTTTAACTCTTTACCTTAACTATTTACTCTTGAATTCAAATAATAATTGACCTTAACTATTTACTTTAACGACAATATCACTGTACGACCAATTATGGGAAATACCCTTTAATTGTTGGCCTTTAGGGCGAATATCTATCAATGCTTGTTGTATATTGGTTAATTTACAATAACTACTAAACACTAACTCAACCCAAGGTGTCGGGTCGATATGCTGTTGTTCGCTATGCCATTCTGGTAACGCTTGTTGCCAATATTTAATAGCAGAAACGGGGTTTCCAGTGGTAATAGCTTGTTCAAATAAACGTTCTGTCTGCTCTTCGAAGTAATCGTAACTGAAACTCATAGCAACATTAGCAATCAATTCCACTTCCGATGTTTCACGCGCATTAGGTTTAACCACTGAACTCAATTTACGCAGTGATTGTACAATTTCAATTAATGCAATTTCATGCGCTGTTTCTTTAACATTGATATACGACTTAATCGGCATCGGCGCAGCAAAACGTAATGGTTTCGGTAAAGTTTTGTCTTCAAACACCTGTTCATTAATTTCAAATTCAGGGTGTTTGTGAAGATACCGCGCCATATTGCGTAATAGGCTTGCCTGTTTTTCATCGCGTCGTAATTTAAATAAACTTAGGCGCATACTGTCAATGATGTAACGTAACCTTGGTAGAGTCTGATTAAACCAATAGATGAAACCACTGATTTTACGCGCCAGTTCTACCGGGCAAGCCCAATTCATCCACTCATAACAAGTTTCAGGATCAATCTGTTGTAACTCAGTTAATAGCTTTTGTGCATAGGTTAAAGCACGTTCATTTTCACGAACCTTGGCACTAATAGTAGATACAAAACCAAACTGACTGGAAATGGCATAATGCATATTATCTAAGCTAACATTTAAGTTATCTTTTGCTTCATAAAGCAGATCATCAAGTTGATCTAAATAGTATTCTGCATCGTCCTGCTGGTCGCCAATCACAGATAAACGGTAGTCGTTGACAGTATCTTCCAATACATCAATTACTTTACCCATATCAGTAAGTTGACGGTAACTACTTTGTTTACGCATTAACCGGTTTAGCATGCGTTTTAATTCAGCACTTACACGATAATCACCCGGTTCATCGTCGGGCCTTAATAACGCTTTTTTATGCAAAGCAGCAATTTTACGTGCATCACCACCGTCGCCCTGTATCGAACCAAATACATAGGCTTCAGCAAGCAATTGGTCATTTGAGCCAAGTTGACGCAATAACTCCGCAACATCTTTGGTATCGTAGCCGGCCATTAAAACAATAACTCTTCTTGTTGTTGCTGTTCCGTTTCAGGTAACTCAATGCGTTCTGAGTCATTCAGAAACTCAATCAATAAATAGATTAAATCGAAACGCGCCGTCGCAAAATAGCGACTACTTCCAGCATTCTTACGCACAAAGTATCCTAACTCTTCAAGTTTATGAAACACAAATACCAGCTGTTCACGGCTTTCTAATTTATTCGTTTTAAAAGGACGTATCGCGGTTAAATGGCGCAGTTGTTCACGTAAAGTTTGATCATGTTCAAAGGGATCAAATAGCTCATTGATATTAATAATTGATTTAGCATGGATAGGTAAATCAGTTTGACTGGCAGTGAGGATCAACTCTAAGAACTCTACTAACGGACGAAACATCCCTCTAATATCGGTAAATAAAGTGGTCAGTTCAGCACTGTTATTAGCGTCTACTTCGTTAAAAGTACAATAATAGGCATCGGCACTGTCTAAGTACGTTAAATCACGGTCTAAATTAGATAAAAAATCCGAGACACGATCCTGATTAGATTGAGCCTGCAAATAGAGGAATTCATCGGCAAACCCTGTTTCACAAATTACCGCTCCTGTTAATAGTTGCTGAACAGTTTGCTTAAACATTTTGAGGCTCCTTTGAGATCATATCTATATCAGTACTTGATGACGCCTGCTCACTCTCTGTATTGCTTTGCTCAAGTTTTTCTTGTGAGTTCTCAATAGCGCATACGTCCGTACTTACATTAGTACTTGTATGGTCATTTAGTTGGTTCTTGAGCTGCTCGGCTACTTTTTTACGTTGTAGCAGCAATTCATCTAAGCGAGAAGTAGGAATATGCGCATGGAAAATCTTATTATCTTTAATCTTATAATGACGTTGATATAAAGATAAAATATGCCTATCCGTAGAAGGTGAAGCGGATAGCATAGTGATCGCATTATCGTTAAACATGGTCAATAACAGGTCGATATTTTCTGCTGCCAGTTCACCTAATTCATCTACTGGTAAGATGATTTGTGTTTTAGCATCGCTTTCACCTCGTAACATACCCAAAATACCCGCATATAAAGAAAGCATCGCTAAGTAGGATAAGCCCGTAGAACTGATTTTTTTTAATTGTCGCGCATTACGAGCGTGTTTTAACTGCCCCTTTTCTGAGATAGTAAACTCTATATCAAACAATTGATGATGCGCTAATGCAAAACCATCACTAGGTAGATAAGTCGATAATTTTTGCATCGCCACAATCAAGTCATCGGGAATATCACCCACTCCTTCACGTAAATCATCACGATATTTGTCAAACAATTTTGCAAATTGCTGTAATGGCCCCCAATAATCAAGCTCTTCTTGTTTCATCACAGTATTAACATTAATGTCCGCTAACGCTTCGAAATGAGCGAGCTTAGTGACGTTACTTGATAACTGTTTACCAATGCTTTTAATGCGACGCGCAAAATTTTCTATATGCTGATAAAACTCATTGATCATATTCGCATTGACAGTGACTAGTTGATAAGTATTTTTTTGCTTTTGAGCTGCACTACTTAATAAATCAGCGATCGGATGTTGATACTTAAACAGACTACGAGCGCCTTCATAAATATCATTATCAGACACTAATTTAACCCAGTTTTCATATAATTCACTGTTTGCATTATGCTTAGCAAAGGCGGTGTTAAACTGAGTGATTTGACTTTGTAATCGTTTATCAATAGTTCTGAATTGTTTTATCCAATCGCCACAGAATGTTACTGTTAAATCGGCACTGTTATGCGGTTCAGATTCACTTAAAGTTGCTTCAATACCGTATTGCTCGCACTCTCGTTGCGCTAACCCTAATTGTAATAACAGATCGGCATCGTCATTTAATTGTTGTGATACTTTCTTAAATTGTTTTTGTTTCTCACTGATTAAATTATTTTTTTCAATTTTCAAATCCGCTAAGCTATTTTCTAAGCCACGCTTTTGCACTTCTCGGTTTTGGTTTTTTTCAACTAATTGATCACGATGTACATAACGTTCATTCATAAATTGTTGGTACTCACGGGCTTTACGGGCCCATACAGCACATTGTTCTAGTTTTTCAGTTAACTCAACCCGTTGTTTAATGCGCTTATCAACTTCGCCATCGGGATCTAGCTCTTCTAATGCTCGGTCGCGTTGTTGCTTATAATCTTTTTGTCGTGTTTTAGCGCTGTCTTTAATAGATGTTAACTGCTCTGCTAATTGCTCTAATTGACTATCTCGATCAGATTCAATCACCATGCGTTGATCCAGCATTTGATTGCTCAACTCAAAGCGCTGCTCTTGCTGTAAAGCTTTAAATTCTTCAAGCTTAGTATGTTGATTTTTAATTTGTGTGGTGAGCTTTTTAATATTATCTTCAAACGCTAATGCCGCTTGTTTTAAATAATGTTGTTTTTTAAGCTCAAGATTTTCTTGTTGTGCTTTAAATTGTTGGCGTTTTAATTCTACTTTTTGTAAATTTTGTTTACGTTCGCTGATTAAAACCTGTTGATTTACAATCTGTTTAGTCAATTCATTAAGTTGAGATTCTAGATCTGTCACCTTTTTAATCAAGGCTGCAATTTTTTGCTCTACATCACTTAGTTTTTCTCTAAGTTCGTTTTCATTAAGTTGTAAATCATTATCTTGCAGCTGATCTAAATCTATTTTCAATCCAAATAAAGTTTCTGCTTTATCTCCCTGTGAAACCCATTGAGGATTAAGATCTTTACGTGCTAACTGTTGAGCTGATAACACTCGTCCAATATTGTTTTTCCAACCTAACGCATTTGGCTCATTGCTTAAAAAATGCTGCAGTGAGTTAACTTCAGGTAAGAGTTGTAACTGTAATTGCTGACGTGATTTTTTGACATCTTCAAGCTGGCGGTTGTGTTGTTTATGTTGCTCTAAGAGTTGAATACGTTGTTTTTCTAGCGTATTTAATTGGTCATTATCAGAGCTTAAGACCTGTAGGCAGTCACTTAGGTTATCTTTAACTTCTGACATACTGACTTGATTTGCTTCAATCTCAGCTCGCAAGCTTGCTTCAACAGTAATATTTTTCTGCGCTAATTCTTCCATTTTCAACTGGTTTTGTAGCGTTTGCAGGTCCATATTTATTTTTAAAAATGATTCGTTAAGTTGTTCGTTTAGTTTACTTAACTGACCTTGATAGTTTTCGGACACCACCGATAGCTGTAGATTAGATTGTTCTTTGATCTGCGAGACTTGCTCATTATTACGTGCTTCATCCTGTACCTTTTGCAAGGTTAACGATTGTAATAATGACTCAAATTTAGCTTGAACCTTATTTAAATTACCTTCGAACGCTTCAATAATTTCATTGACATCGTTTAAGGCTTGTTGATAACGAGGTGCATTATCGGCTTGTAATTGATAACTCGCCGCGTCATTTTCATCGAACTTTAATTTATCGTCATCTAACAAATCAATTCGGCTTTGATCCGCTTCTATCTTAGCCGCTATTTGGCTTATTTCAGTTTGAAGCAGAAGGCTTTGTTCTTTTAACTGTTTATCTAGAACCGTTATTTCATCTCTAAAGCTGGCTTTTTGATCACTACGTTGCTGTTGCAATTCAGTTATGTTTTGCTGGTGCGCTAACATTTCCGCATGCAAATGCTGCAGCTTAATCAATAAACTGTCTAACTGCGTAAAATCTGTTTGCCATAACGCAATTTTATCACTTACTTTTTGAATCGAGCGACTAGCTTGTATATCAGCTAACCATAAACTAATATCTTGTTTATTGAGGGTAATTTGTTCTTTTTCTTGTCCCACGCTGCGCGCAATGTGATCGCTAGCGATAGCCACCAGCATTTGTTTAACCGCATCGAAATCTAGATTTTTTTCAATCGTACCATTCACTACTTTATCCAGGTGAGGAGTAGCTAAATCGCTGAATGAGAAACGATTTTGTAATTGACGAACCTCTTTAACTTTACGACCACTGCGTAAGTTTTGAATCACTTGTCGGTATTTATCAACGCCTAAATAGTTAGAGCATTCCACACCTAAATTTCGATAAGCTCTTTCAACTTCTGAGACGGTTAACGGAAAATGATTTTCACCAATAAATAATCCACTTTCAAAACCACTATCAATAAATTTAAATTGCACTCCTCGCCCATCGGAGCTGGCAAGTGCCATACATGTTTGACCACTAGGTCGTTGGTATTCATAAACCAACATACTAGAGTCTCTTGGCAAATAATAATCCGCAAAGTTTTTAGCTTGATCCACTTTACTAACTATTTCACTGGGTCTCATACCATAAAAAAGTGGCAGTAAACGCATCAAAGATGTTTTACCAGCGCCGTTGGTACCTTCAAGTTGCGTATGACCAGATAAGTCTAATTCGTTAACCTGCCCTTTCCAAAAGCTATCGATAATAATAATGCGTAATAATTGATAGGCCTGTTCTGCCATGGAAAATCCTTGTTAACTTTGATTATAAAAACGTTTGTTTATGAAGCAGTCATATCTAAAGGAATAAATACAACCGAAAAACAGTGAAACTTATCTTGCTTAATAAGGTTTGTCGACCAGTTTCAAACAACACTTTGCATTAATCTCTGTAAATGCAGAATATGTAGCCAATACGATTGTTATTAGGTTAATAATCTCGCCTGTTAGCTAATTATAAAAAAGCACTTAAAAACATAAGTGTTCAAAAATATTCTTATTTGAAGTGCTAGTTACTTATTAACTAACAAACAACTCGCCAGAAGGTCAGCAAAAAAAGGACTACCTTTTTTATTTAAAAACGCAATATTCCTATCGGGGATCCCTTCCACATCAGGATGAGCCGCGATAGCTTTTTCCATACTGCTCTCTCGAATGAGATGTAATGTAGGATGTGGTGAACGGTTGCTATAATTAGAAGCTGCATTTTCATCATCGCCAGCAAAACAATAATCAGGGTGAAAATGAGCTAATTGATAAACCCCTTCATAATGACTCATTTGTAGAAGATGGTTGGATAGATATACCAAATCTAAAAAGTGCTCAAAATCACTACAGGCTTCACTCAAAATTAATAACGTAGTTTCAGTTTCTGGATGTGTATCTAAAAACTCGCATTCAACTGTTAGTCTATCTAATACACCTTCAATTTCAGTGTTAGCTTCTTCACAGTAACGAATACTGCCACGATCCACCTCTCTTTTAGCAAATGGACAAATATTATATTTAACAATGACGTTGTTAACCCAAGATTGCGTACTACTAATTACGTCCACGTGTTTCCCTTTTTACAATGTTGCACTTAACTTGAGTGCCTAATGCTTAAATAGTGTCTAAGTGTAACGCTTTCTGTGCGCTTTGATAACCTAAGGCGATCATCTCTTTTGCACGGTCAAACTCTAAAGTGCCACAGGCATTTCTGGGGATCACTATATTATAATCGGCAGGGTAAGCCGCCAATTTCAAGCGAGCAATGGTACTTTGCATAGCATCAAAGGCTTGGTCCGCAACATCATAAGCTTTCCATGTCGGCGGTTTGCTATTTGTTAATGCTAAGTTATCTCCAAACTGTTTGATGTAATGGCCAATTTTTTGCTGCAATGGTAAATCCTCAATACTATCTACCACATCCATTAACGTATCTGGTTCTACTCTATCCAGATCAATAACCCCACCCAGATTAACCGCAACAGTAAAATCAGTATTATCACTAAACGTTGGTGCTATCGGCACAGGGTTTAACACACCGCCATCAATCAGCTGCACACCTTTTCGTTCAACCGGTGTAAAAAATAAAGGTAATGAAATAGATGCACGAATCGCATCGAATAAACAGCCTGAATTAATCCACACTTCTTTCTCATTTTTTATATCTGCCGCAACGGCTGTAAATTGCAGCGGTAAGGCTTCGATGGTTTGATCACCTAATAGCTTGAATAGCGTATCAATTATTTTATCGCCACGTAATAACCCACTCGTACTCCAGGAAATATCTAATAGGGAAATAATATCTAATTTACTTAACCCACAAACCCATTGTTCAAATTCATCTAATTTTCCCGCAGCATATACACCGCCAATCAAGGCTCCAATTGAGCAACCTGATATAGATTTTATTTGATAGTTATTTTCTACTAACCACTTAATAATGCCAATATGGGCCAAGCCCCTTGCACCGCCACTACCTAGCACCAGTGATATGCACTTTTTTTGTTTGGGGCTGATTTCAAGTACATGATTTTCAGTTACCATATTAAAATTCCTGTCGATGTAAGCTTTGCCATTTTAACCACCTTTTAATGTTTAATTAACCATTTACATTGTTGTTTTTTATTTATTTAGCATTCTACTTTTATTAACGTTAGCTATTAACATCGCATTATTTGAATCTCAGACACTTAATATCCCTCATAGCAATAAGTTTTAGTCCGCAAATAAAGTGTTCAGTGCCTTATTTGACAACAACAAACAACAATTACCTATCTTTGCTTGTCCCTGGGTACTTAGCCTGTCATACTTTTAGCTTACTATTTTTTTAATCATCAGGATAATCATGACTAGTTTCTCAACATCAATTCATCAAGTGGTCACGACTGCTTTAGCGGATTTACATGAAGCACAACTGAAAGGTAAAATTCCTAAAAACCCACTCAGTGAAACGCATTTTCTAGCGGCATGGACAACCAATGCGATGAAGAAAAAACGTTTTGAAAGTGATGTATTGCCGACGTTAAAAATTTGGCAACGTAAAGCCCGTAGTTTAGGGAAAAATGCGGCTTTAGTTGAAACCTTTCAGGCAATTAAGGCGCACTATGAGCACGTTTTTGACCAAGACTTAAAAGCAAAACCTGTTAATAAACAACAAATAATTAATTTGTGTGATAAATTAACTGAACTACAATGGATGGTTAACACTGACCTTGAAGTAGGTGAAAAGTTAAATCGCCATAGTGCAGGTCAAGCATCTATGATTATTTGTAGTCAACAATTTGAACAAAATTTTGAAGATGGTTTATTAGTTAAACCTATTAGCTTATATATCCGTGGTGATTTACCAGAAGCATTACAAGCAGCCTTTGATCAATCATTATTACTTTACAAAGTAACTGATTATAAATCTAAAGTTAAATATCATGGTGAATATATTATTTACAACAATAACGAAGGTGAATTTTTACCTGAATTATTGATGGCTTAGTCCTTTTAAAGTGTTTGCTTGGTACCACTGTGCGAACACTTTATAAGCTTTTGTTTAACTGCTGAATAAAAATGCATTTTTATGCATAAATAATAACCCTATAAATTCATCAATATGATTAATTTAGCGTCTGAATATCCGTTATTTATCTGCTTATAAAATATCACCAACATAAACACTATTTTATCCTTAACCAACAAAAATAAGATCAATAATAATGACAAAAAATACTGCCAACGATACTGATATCGAATCTCACTCTTTTACAGCATCGGTATTGCGTCGTTTTATCTGGATCTATTTATTAATAGCAACAGCTTTAGCACTAACTTTGGTATACGTTCAATTCCAATATACTCAAAACTTAGAAAAAACAATGCTTGCGCAAGAAGAAGCATTTGTAACCTCTACTACTCAAGCACTACAAAAAGAGATGCAAATACAATTAATGGTATTGCAAATGGTCACTCGCTCCAAAGCATTAGTTGATTTCCTTGAAAATGGCACACTTTCAAGCAAAAAAGGATTAGAGTCGCTATTTTCTAATTTAGCATCCACATTTTTCCGCTACGACCAAGTAAGGCTACTGGATATTGAAGGTAAAGAGCGTATTCGAATAAATTATATCAACCCTTCTGTAGAAATCGTCAAACCTAATAACTTACAAAGTAAAAAACATACTCATTATTTTCAAGAAGGTATTAAACAACCACAAGGTAAAGTTTATGTCTCTGCTATGGAACTTAATGTAGAGCGTGGTGAAATTGAATTTCCCTATAAACCTGTTATCCGCTTTGCAACACCGGTTATCAATAGCGAGGGTAAAACGGTTGGTTTAATGGTAATGAATTACCTCGCCACTGAATTATTACAAAACTTTAGAGACCAAATGGGGCTACGTATCAACGGTCAAGGTATGTTGATAGACCCAGAAGGTTACTGGATAAGTAATCATGATAGAAGCAATGAGTGGGGAGGAAGCCTTGATACAGTCTCTCAGAAATTTCAAGATAAATATCCTCAAGCGTGGCCTACAATTCAGAAAAATGACAGTGGTATCTATCAATCAGATCACGGAATATTTCGCTACGTATCGATCAATCCCTTTAGTTTAGATAGCATCGGTAAATATCAAGCAGAACGAGCCATTAACCTTTCTGTTAGTGAGCAATCTAGGCAACAGAATAATTGGAAATTAATTATTTTCTTACCCTATGATGTAATGAATGAAAGTTCGTTTTTTTATAAACCAGTGGGCCGTGTGATCATCGCTTCATTATTCATCGGGTCTGCTGCTATTTTGTTACTGCTTTTAATTATGTCAGAACAAAAACGTAGGCGACTGCGTTACGACTTATTCATTAAAAATGAATTAATCGATTTATATGAGAATGCTCCATGCGGTTACCACAGTTTAGATAAAAATGGCTATGTCATAAAAATGAACCAGACTGAGTTAAGTTGGTTAGGTTACACACGCGAAGAAGTTGTTGGATCGTCTTTTACTGATTTTTTAACCAAAGGCAGTATCCCTGTATTTGAGCAGTTTTTGAAAAATCTACACTTGGATGAAACCATAGAAGGTGTTGTATTAGAAGTACAATGCAAAGACGGACATACTTTTTTTGTTTCTACATCGGCCACTTCAATTCTAGAAAAAGGTTATTTTGCTATCGCCCGCACCTCAGCATTTGATATTACAGAACGTATTGAACTGGAAAAGCGTCTTGACCATATTGCTAATACCGATGTACTCACGGAAATCAGTAATCGCAGGCACTTTTTCAAGCAAGCGAGTCAAATGTTAGAATCCAATGACCATGTTTCTTTATTAATGATAGATGCCGATCATTTTAAAAGTATTAATGACAACTTCGGACATGATGTCGGTGATTTAGTCTTAAAATTCATTGCTGATTCACTACAAAAAGCATTACCTGAGGAAGCTATTTTGGCTCGTATAGGCGGTGAAGAGTTTGCCATACTGACGTCAAGAATAAATAAAAAAGACACACTCGAACTAGCAAACAACATTTGTGAGCGATTAGCGAATAACAAGATAAAAATAGATGATCAACTCACGGTTGAAATAACATTATCAATCGGAACTACTCAACGTATTAATGCCAACGAAGACTTAAATGATCTACTTAAACGCGCTGACGTTGCACTGTATTTCGCAAAAACAACGGGACGTAATAAAGCAGTCCAATCAACAGATGAAATCGAAGCCTAATACTTAGAGCTAAAAAATCCTATATAACTGAAGTTATTAAACTAATTTCAGTTATATAGCTTCCGAAAGCTACTTTCATAAACCTATCTTCAATCAATAACCTAGATTCGCATAAGAAGTCGTCAATCTAAGCTAAATTGTACTTTTATTTGTTGCATTAAATAGGTTTCTCTTTGAATCGATAACCCCTGCTTTTTGTCATTTTGCATGGTGTTAATATTATGTTGAATAGCATCGTCAATGTGAACCCAGCACACTTGCATACCATTATTAACTTCATAATCTTCCAGTTTATTCGCACCAAGGTGCTCTCCTATTTCGCAGCTATAGCAATACGAGAGCATATGCATGATAGAACATTCAGGGTTATGTTTATCACTCTTATGTGGCCGGTACTCTTCATATAATCCAAAAGCTTGCACACGCTTTATTCCAACAGCTCCGGTTTCTTCTGCAAGCTCTCTTTTGAAGCCCGTTAATAAATCCTCGCCCTCATCGACACCTCCACCTGGTAAGGAATAGTCGTTATAGCGATTAGTGAACATTAATAAAATTTTTTTATCTCTGATCACTATCGCTCTTGTTGCGATGCGAGTAAAACTTTGATGATGACAGGGGGACAAGTTTTCAATTTGAATCGAAGGATGGACCACTCGTTGCAGTAAACGCATTACACTCTCTAAATATATTAAATTCAATGACGCCTATTTTAATGAGTAATGTTTAATTAACCAAAAAAATGAACAACCTAAAACAATATAATGATTAATTATTTATATCATTCGTTTAAAAATATTTAGATTCGTATAATAAACGCACGAATAACTTTATAACATGCTAAATAGAGTGTCATCGCGGCTTAATAAATTGAGGCTAAAATAGATAATGATGCATTTATTCAAACGAATAATTCGTATTTAACATTCATTTGTACCATAATCACAGAATCATTTTATATTTAATTTTAGGTATTGGAGCGGGTATATGGACATTAACGGCAGTATTAACCTACATAGCCAGCCAGTTACCGCCCTAAGAAATGCGCCTGAAACCTCTGACCTTAAATACCTAGCGATCGAGACTCAAAAACAGACACAAAGTGTTGACCAAGTAACAACACAACAACCAATATTACAGGCTCAAGCACCGAGTGAAGATGTGATCAGTTCAAGAGTTTCCGAGTACCAATCGCTTACAACAAATAATCAACATCAAGATGATAAACCGGTAGGCAGTTTATTCGACATAAAAGTTTAAATGCATGTTTATGATGGCGAAGTTTATTATGGTGAAGTTTATTATGGTGAAGTTTGTAATGATGAAGTTTGTAATGATAAGGTTTTGGCAGCGATAGAGTTTAGTAATAAATCGACATAGGAATTAAAAATAGAACTGAAACTGAAATCGGTACTGGAATAGGAATAGAAATTTTATGAGCATATCAGCAGCTACCCCACTTCCTATCAGCATGACAACAAGCTCAAAAATGGCAAGTAATGTCGTTTCCTCTGCCAATATCTCGTCTGAAACTCAGAGCGCTAAATCAGCACCGATGCGGCCAAACATAGAAGGGTTCTCCCCTTCAGTATCAACAACTCAAGCATCAACTTATCAAAGGCCAACTATCGATGGCAGTATTAAAAGTGCTCACCAAATCGTTATACCTCAACAGAATAAAGAATCATCACACTCTGATCCAGAAGTAGTTGCAAAGGCAGAGGGAGTTGAAAATAGCAAACAAGTAGCAAATACAGAAGCCTCCAATAAAGAGTCAAATGACGACTCAAATGGCAACTCAGATAAGGGCAAAAATCAAACGTATAGCGAAGATGAGTTAGCCGTCATAAACTCTTTAAAGACACGTCATAATGAAGTAAATATCTATGAACAATCTCATGCTGCTGTAGGTGGGCAATATGCAGGTTCACCAAGTTATAGCTATCAAACGGGGCCTGATGGCGTAAAGTATGCGATGTCGGGCGAAGTCGCTATCGATACATCTGCTATTGAAGGTGATCCTGAAGCAACATTAAAAAAAGCACAACAGGTCAAAGCGGCAGCACTTGCGCCTGCACAACCTTCAGCTCAAGATATAAAAGTTGCGGCTGAAGCAGATCAAATGGCGACACAAGCACGCAGTGAGATCTCAGTAGCAAACCGTCCTGATTCCTCTAGTGACGCCAGTAGCGAGCATTCGTCAGCGGGTTCTTCAAGAGGCTCTTCAGCTGATAGCGTCGACACACAACAAAATTTTACCGATTCACAGAATATTGAACCGTCAGTTTCCAATAATCAAACAATAAATAATGATAAACGTGAAGATAAAAGCCCTCAGATAATAAGGGATAAGATGATTGCACGGAGTTTACATATTAATAATGTATATCAAAGTAGCAGCATTAGTTCTACGCCCTATTCTAGCTTCAATGTACAAGTATAAACACGTAATACATTAAAATGCCCATATCCAATTCCCTGTCTACATTTAGAAAATACTTATTCACAATACTTATAGAAAACTCTTAGAGAAAACAGCTTATAAAATCATTCATACAAAAACAATCATCGAAACACACTTATTTTGTATGATAAATGATAGTTAATTTTGCGTGTGCTCTCACAAATATAAAACTAATAAATTAGCATTTATTTTAAGCCTTTGAACATTTGGTGAATAAAAGGCTAACGTATTAATTTTTCAACCTCACTCTATGCTTAATTAACAAACAACCCAACATAAATAAAAATAACCCATATATACAGTTAGATAGTATTTTATTTCTTATGTTTAATTACTTCTAGATTCGCATAATAATTGCATTAATATTAATAAAACTCCTATTAAATATTTGATTATGATTTTTATGAGCAATATAAAAGTATGCTTTATTTCAATAATAGGTATTTAAATATAGAGATAAGGATTGATAGTTACTATTTACAAAATATTTACTTGTATTACAATAAAACCATTGTTAAATAGGTTTTTAAGTATAAATGGGTACTTTGAGTATAAATTAACTATCAATCAACTTTAAATTACATTTTATCAATTAATAATGCTTCATATTTATTGCAGCATGAACTTAACGAATAGTGAGAAAATAATATGTCTAAAAAAATTGCTTTAATCACTGGTGCAACTGGTGGTATTGGTTTCCAAGTAGCTAAACGCCTTGGTCAAGATGGTTATACTGTCGTATTAAATGGTATTGAAGATGAAGTTGGTGCAGCACGTGTAGCAGAACTTAAAGCTGAAGGAATCGAAGCGGAATACTACGGTTTTGATGTCACTAATGATGTAGCTGTTACAGAAAATGTTAATGCTATTGGAAACAAATACGGTCAAATTGATGTTGTAGTCAATAATGCAGGTGGCCTCGGCGGACGAAGCTCTATCGAAGAAATGACCACTGAATTCTTTCGTTTTGTAATGGCATTAAACCTTGATAGTGCTTTCTTTGTATCTCGTGCTGCCATTCCGTTTCTGAAAAAAACCGAAGGTGGTTCAATTATTAACTACACTTCAAATGCAGCATGGAATGCAGGTGGACCTGGTGCTGGTATTTACGGTACATCAAAAGCTGCGGTTCACACCTTAACTCGAGCACTTGCTAAGGAATTAGCACCAGCAGGCATTCGTGTGAATGCAGTTTCTCCTGGAACTATTGATACACCGTTTCATCAACAAATTAAAGATACAAAACCCGAAGTATTTGCATCATGGAAAGATAACATTATGTTAGGTCGTCTAGGACAACCTGAAGATGTATCTGGAGTGATCTCTTTCTTAGTCAGTAAAGACGCAGCGTTTATCACCGCAGAAACAATCCAAATAGGCGGCGGTCAAGCTTTAGGTATTTAGTCTTAGCTTATTAACATTATTTAAAGCATTAAAAACCTCAAATACCTTTAAAAGGGCTCAAAGGTTTTTAATGCTAATGTTCATACAGATACTGAAACTGGGCTCACTTATTTAGACAAACAAACTAAATTAGATACTGCAGGTAGTGTTAGAGGAGATCTTCTTTGGCGAGAATAAGCAATGCCAAATAAACCAATTGCTAATAAAATAATAGATACCGGTTCCGCTACATTTATAGGTGCAATAGTCCCATCCGTACTAACATAATTTCCACTAATATTTAACGTATAACCCGTTTCATTATTGGAACTATACCAATTTTTGTAATATCCATACTTATTATCATAAGAAGACGTAATAGCAACGGAGTAATCACCAGCAGTAAGGTTAACAGTCATAAAACTCTCAAGACCATATCCACTATTATCATCGTATTTAATAAGGTCGTCCCAACTTAAATACCCATCGTCTTTAAACAAATATAAAGAGCTATCGAATTGGTTATATTTGTTGTATTTGCTATTCCACCAATGATTATTTTTATTAGTTTCTACTGCAGATAAAGATACCTTTCCTGTCTCGAAGGTAGAAAAATCATACCAATCTACTTCACCATATTTCACAGTACCAGTCTCGGTTATCAGCCCTGCATATGCAATATTAGGCAGTATTAAATAAAATAGACTACCTATTATTAATTTTTTCATTGCATTTTCCTTCATTAAAATTAACTGTTATATCTAATATACAAATTTAATTTTGATATCATAAAGCAAATACCTAATAATGGCTATTCACTCCAAGATAAAAGAAAAATATTATTTTATGACAAGAAATAAACATAAAAAAACAGTAGGTTAACTATTTTAGCGATTAAATCATAAATTATGTTTTTAATATCATAATTGATTAGTTGTGCAGTTGCTTGTGCTGATAGGATCAGCATTTATTTTTTCGCATTGCACACTATTACGGCCATTATTTTTAACGCGATAAAGTGCTTGATCCGCACGATGAAACAAGTCTTCAACCGTGTCTGTATTATGATATTCGCTAACACCAAAGCTACAGGTTATATAGACGCCCTTTGATAATTCTGTCTGGCTAATTAATTGACGAAGTCTTTCGCTGAAATTTAATGCTGCTTCAATGGTTATACAAGGTAATATTAAAACAAACTCCTCACCGCCCCATCGTGCAAAAACATCTATATCTCTAATATTATTTACCACTACTGAAGCCATATTTTGTAACACCTGATCTCCAATTTTGTGGCCAAATGAATCATTAATGAGTTTAAAATGGTCAATATCAAAAATGACAAAGCTTAGTGCGTGTTCATATCTGTTCGCGCGAGAGATTTCGCTGTTTAATGCTTCCTCGAATTTTTTACGGTTTGCAATGTTAGTTAAAGAATCGGTATTAGCTAAGCGCTCTATTTCAAGGATTTTTTCTTCAAGCTGTTTGTTTTTTGCTTCTAATTGCTCTGTTTTGATAGATATTAATTTCTCGAGTGTAGTGTTGCCTAACTCTAACTGTTGATTTTGTTTAAATAGTGAAAGTTGTGCTTTTTTTTGTTGATGAATATCTTGATGCGCCCCGATAATTCTAGCAACGGATCCATCTGGGTTGTATTCAACCGCTTTAGATCTATCTGTGATCCAAAGGTAACTACCATCGGATTTTCGGCAGCGATAATCGATACAATATGAATCAGTTTGATGTGTAATTATTTTTTCAAAGCTCTGCATCACTTTATCGTAATCCTCTTTGTGGATTACATTTTCCCAAGTATAGACATTTTGTTGAAATGTCCCCACTTCATAACCTAGCATCTCAAACCAGGCGGTACTTCTTAGTACACTTCCCGTTTTACCATCCCAATCCCAAGTGCCTTCTGCAATAACATCTAAAATACAATTCAAAGTTTTATCTGCATCTGCAATTGTTTTATGCTGATAGGTTTGGTGTTGATAAGTTATTTGAGACGCGCCAGGTTCAATTGACTTTAAGTCTAAAGGATCAGGGAGCGATGAATGAGAACGTTCATTATGTTCAAGACTTGGATTGCTTTTATTCATAGGGAATTCTTTTTCATTAAAAAATTATTTATCAGTTTTAATCTATCAACATAAAATGCTAATTAGCTTAACCAATGAAAGCCTAGCATCAGTAAATTAAGTCAACACAGACTTCTAATACACAAAAGTGAAATACGAGCTTAAGCTCTATTATTTCTTCTTATATAAGCGATTTTGTAAGCTTAAATAATCTTTTAAGGCCAATCTTTCCATTTTTAGTTCATCCCTATTACTCTTATTAATTTTTTGATAATGATGAATCAATTTACTTAAATAAGCTTCATGGTCAACCTCAGGTAGCCAAAGCTTATTACCTGTTACTGATAGCGGCTCACCATGCATCTGATTTATAAGCATAAGTTCGTAGCCACGATTATTTTCAATAACCAATTGTTCTTGTTTTAACTTAAAGCCTAAATCTATTAGCGTGAGTCGCAGCTTATAGGTATGTTGAACAGGGCATAATAAAAAATCGATATTGTGGCCAGAATAACGCTGCATCATTCCAGTCAATATATCTATCATCAAATCCCCTCCCACCCCACTAATGATAATTAGATGAGCAGGCCAATCTCTATCATGTACAACATGCTCTGAAATAGAAAAATTTGAACTCACACAATGCGTTCCCAATTCGACGTTGGACTCTAGTGATATTTTAGCTACATCCATGCACCATGTTTGCCAACGACTATCAGCAGGTAACTGATCAGCATACTTGATTAACTTTTGTGATAATTGATCAATTAACTCAGGCACAACATCTACAAAATTAACTTGCTTTATTAACCCATTAGCTAAAATTTTAAAACCTAATAGACCATGGTCACAGCAACAATCCCAAACCACGTTATAAGGTTGATTGACCATTTCAGAGAGAGCTAATAAACGTTTATTTAATTTCATTATTATTTTGCTTTATTTTACAATATTTAAAGGATTGAGTTGATAATTTAATTGATTTAAGTGGCTTTCCTTTCCTGTTTTATAATTTACCCACTAAGGTTGTTTAATGTTTTTCATGGTTAATGCGATTCGCTTACGTTGTTGGTCAATACTTGTTACTTTAACATTTACAACTTGCCCCACTTTCACGATTTTATGAGGGTCATTTACAAAACTATCGCTCAACATTGATATATGAACCAACCCATCTTGATGCACTCCTAAATCAACAAAAGCGCCAAAATTTGCAACATTGGTAACAACCCCCTGCAATAACATGTTTACCTCCAAATCACTGACTTTATGAATACTCTGGTCAAATTCAGCCACTTTAAATTGTTCTCTTGGGTCGCGCCTCGTCATGCTCAATATCGTTAAAATTTCTTGATAAGCCTGTAAGATTGATTCTTGCTCACTGTCTTTAACTTGCTTGATAGGAGGTAATATTAATGCTGATGCATCTTTATTTATAAGCACGTCTTGAGTTGATTTATTATTAAACGCAATTAATTGTTTTGCTAATGGGTATTGCTCAGGATGAAGTATGGTTTCATCTAAGCATTCATCGCCTCCATTGACAGTCAAAAAGCCTGCTGCTTGCTGAAATGCTTTAGTCCCTAAACGCGGCACTTTAGTTAATGCTTGGCGAGATTTAAAACGGCCATGCTGCTGTCTATAAGTAATAATATTTTGAGCAAGTGTCGCATTTAATCCTGCAACATGCATTAATACATTGGGTGAAGCAGTATTAAGATCCACGCCGACTTTATTCACACAATCTTCAACCACAGCTTGTAATCGTTTCGTTAATAACGTTTGTTGAACATCATGTTGATAAAGTCCAACACCAATAGCTTTTGCTTCAATTTTAACGAGTTCTGATAACGGGTCTTGTAAACGTCGCGCTATAGATACTGCACCACGTAAAGTAACGTCAAGTTGCGGAAATTCCTGTGCTGCTAACGCTGATGCAGAATAGACTGAAGCCCCGGCTTCGCTGACTGAAACAGATTGAAGGTTTGCATCGATTGACGCTAATATCTGCGAAATAAATTGTTCACTTTCACGCGATGCGGTGCCGTTCCCAATGGCAATTAATTCAACATTGTATTGTTCAATCATTTTTTTAATTGTTTGTTGGGCTTGTGTTGTTTGCAACTGTGGTTGATGAGGATAAATGGTAGCAGTTTCTATTAATTCACCTGTTTTATCAACAACAGCTATTTTACAACCACTTCTAAAGCCTGGATCTAAACCTAGCGTCACTTTTTCACCAGCTGGTGAAGCCATTAACAATGCACTTAAATTGCTAGCGAATTGTTCAATCGCCTCATGATCCGCTTGTTCTTTTAATTGAACAAAAATTTGCTTCTCTAAACTCACTAACAATTTTGTTCGCCATGCGTGGTCAATGACTTGTCGAACCCATGAGTCATGGTCATCTTTAGCAAGGTAAACATTAAGATGCTTGGCTATTAAGGTTTGGCAATAACTATAAGCTTTTTTATCTTTTTGAAATGGATCTGGATTAATTTTAAGACGAAGATAACCTTCAGCTTTACCGCGTAACATAGCGAGTACACGATGCGCCGGTAACCTGTTTAAACGAGAATTAAAGTCAAAATAGTCTTTAAACTTAATCGCGTCATCTAGTTTAGATTTTACCACCGCTGAAGACACTTCGCCTTGGTCAAATAAATGGTGTTTTAATAAGTTTGTTAATGCAATATCTTGAGCTAGTTTATCAACCGCAATCGCTAGTGCACCTTCTAATACTTGTGTGCTATTGGTAAAGCCTTTTGAATTGTTAATATAACGTTGTGCAATTTTATTTAAAGGTTGTTTAGGTGAAGCCCAAAGTAGCTCTGCTAACCCATTTAAACCTGCTTCTTCGGCTAATTTTGCTTTGGTGATACGGGTAGTTTTAAAGGGAGCATAACAATGCTCAAGACTGACTTTATCTTGTATTGCTTGAATTTCATTTTTTAGTTTATTGGTTAATTTACCGGCTTTATCAATTGCTTTTAAAATGCTTTGTTTACGCGTGGCGAGTTCTCTAAAATAAATTAGCTTGGTCTCTAATAAGCGCAGTTGATTATCGTCTAAGGATTGCGTTAAGTGTTTTCGATAACGGGCAATAAATGGGACTGTATTTCCATCATCTAATAAATGGATGGCAGCTTCTACTTGAGACGCTGAAATTTGACACTCTTTTGCTAATTGATCTTTGAGTTCAGAGAGTTGAGTAACAGAATTAGGCATATTAGCGGATCTTATAATCAAATAAATAGCGGCTATTTTTAGCATACTTACACGATTTTTTCGACTTACTTTTATTTTACTTTCTATTAAAAAGTGTTTTCTCTTACACGGTTAGCAAATCTATACCCGTTACTAATCGAGATGCTTTATTCAGTCGTTAGTTCGGACAGCAAGGCAAGACGCAACATGATGACAATGGCTAGTCCTTATCGAATGTTGCAACGCTGAATTGCTTTTCGAACTAACGACCCGTAGGGCAAGTTGTGAGGCAAGTATCTTCGTTGTTAGAAAGTATTGATTGAACTAGTTAGATCTTCAACTTTCTGCCTAGAAGCTACTCACCTCACAACCTGCTGAACTTTGCATCTTGATTGGTAACGGGTATATATGTGATATCTAAATTTAAAAGGAATAAAAGCCAGAAAATAAAATTATTTTAGGCTTTTATAAGACGCTAATGTAAGTATAAGAGGCTAATGTAAGGAGCTAAGCAATTAAAGGTTTAATGTTCCAGTTTTCATAACTATCCACATTTTTTACTTTAAGGTCAGTTGAGGTACTCAAGTCGATCAATTCTGTTTGCACGTTTTGTTTTGTCTTAGTATTAAAGAAAATCTCTACAATTGGTTTTAACATATTATCTTTTATTTCAATGACGGTTGCTAAATAACCATTGTTTAATAACACAACCGATCCCGCGGGATAGATACCAACCGACTGTATAAATTGTTGTACTAGTTGCGGATTAAAATGGCTGCCAGATCCTTTTAATAAAAATTGAAGCGCTTCAGATGGTTTTTTACCTTTATGATAACAACGGTCTGCTGTTAGTGCATCGTAAACATCAACAATGGCCGACATTTGACCTGCTAAACTTATTTGGTCTTTATTTAAACCCAGTGGGTAACCGTTACCATCGTATTTTTCATGGTGCATTGCCGCAACATCCATTGATATTTGCGATAAACCTTCGGTCTTTTCAAGAATAATACGACTATGCACTACGTGTTCTTTCATGATCACGAATTCTTCAGGCGTTAATTTCCCTGGTTTATTTAGAATATGATCTGGTGTGATCGTTTTACCGATATCATGTAATAACCCACCTATTCCCACTGCACAAATAAACTCATCAGATTTGCCCATACCTTTTGCAAAAGACATCATAAGTACAGAAAAACTAACCGAATGTTCAAAAGTATAATAATCCATATTACGAATATGAGTGAGGCCGAGTAATGCATTTTCGTTGCGTAAAATCGAGTCGCTTAGGTCTTTAATGACGGGCTCAACTTGTTCTAATTCAACGCATTGCCCCATTTTTGCACTATTCATTACACCACTAATAAACTGCCTTGCATCTTCAAAGGCAGCTTTAGCTGCTTCCATTTCTTCTTTGGCACTTTTGGTTTGTTGCTTTACCGAGGCTTCGACTTTTGG
This sequence comes from Vibrio sp. 1-Bac 57, assembly GCF_037546855.1. Classification (NCBI taxonomy): domain Bacteria; kingdom Pseudomonadati; phylum Pseudomonadota; class Gammaproteobacteria; order Vibrionales; family Vibrionaceae; genus Vibrio; species Vibrio sp. 1-Bac 57. The sequence goes on from NZ_JALAAC010000005.1 coordinate 36,081, forward strand.
TCGAGTACTTTTAACAAGTAAAGTGTCTATCCCTTTACTGGTATCAATCTCGACCCATTTTATGCCAGCATCACGTATTTTTAGAATATCACTTTTAGATTTAAGTAAGAACTTACTCGAAGTAAAAGGATTGTTTAACCAACCGACTACAAGATGATGAATGTACATACCAACTTGAAGTTGGTCTGCTGTTATTTTTTTAATCATTGTAATCCTTAACGACCAAAATATTGGTTAATGATAGCTTCAAGGTTATCCTCAAGCTGCTCTTCGAAATGTAAATAACTTTCACCAAATAGGGATAAATATTTTGTTGCCTGCTCTTGGGTCATTGTTTTATTGCCGAGTTGAAACTTCATTTCACTTAATGTTTTGTCAAATCTAGGCACAATAAACCAATTCAAATAATGCGATGCACTAGCTTGCAATTGGGTTTGGGCAAATTCACAGAATTCATTCACATATTCTTTTCCATCAGGCCCTAGTGATCCAGGTTCCATTCTAAAAATGACCGTCATTTTTTTTTCTGGAGCAAGATTATTAAGCAATGGCATTATCGACCTTTAATAAGTAGTGTTACAAAATCAATCATATAAAAACAATAACGATTTAAGAATATAAAATTAGCATAACTTTGAGTTTTTTGTGGCCGTTTGTAAATTAATTTTTGTTTAAGATCAATTATTGAGTAATTGATGGTTTTTACAGTTAATGATTAACTCATTACAACGCAACATTGAATAAGTTAAATGCGCAAGCATAACTACTAAGCAAAAAACTTAGGATAATAACTAATGGGCACAACTCTTGTACACATTAGTAATTAGAATAGTGGGGAACAAGTAGACTATTGTAGACCTTTAATTCTTTATTTCTTGAATTAAAGTACTAATTACGCATCGTTTTATTGATGTGCAGATTAGATACGAATCGTTAAGTAACTATATATGTTGTTTAAATTTCTTTGCTAGTTGTAATAATGCTTGTTTACTGATTATTTCAACATTGTCTGCACTGATTATATTACCCTTGCTAATAAGTACAGTACGAGGAAAACCATGCCCTCCGAATTGCTCAATCACCCCTGCTATTTCAGGACTGATATATTCTCCTTTAGTTTCCTGAGCAGTCAATTCAAATACCGACAAATCATATTCTGCGACAGAGGCAACAAATGACTCAAGATTAAGACGTTGGTCTGTGCAATCAGAGCACCAAGTGGCAACGACATTTAAGATAAAAGATTCTTTATTTGATATTTTTTGTTCAAATTGACTAACGGTTATGGATACTAATTGTAGAGACATCTTGTATTTCCTATTTTGTTGATTTTTGTCGTTTTTTGTTCGGTTTGAAGTCTCGAATAGAAGTGATAATTACTTATGAGTGTGAATTCATTAATAAACACAGCTCAATGCCAGGACAGTTCTTAGGTCTGTAAATTAACAGCTCACACGGCGTAAATAAGCATCACAGCGAGACACTCAATAGTAAAAATATCATCCTGAAATAAGCAAATGAATAACAGGCAAATACTATTCACCAATTCTACAATAACGAAATAGTATTTACTTAAATAAAAGACCTTAAAGCAATATTTGATAGCACATCAAAAACTCTACAACGTAATCAATAAAAAACGTTTATTAGCGCCTATGTTTTTCATACATTATAAATTGATTTTGTTATACTGCGCGTTGATTTTAAGCGTATAAATTAGGTAACAATATGAGTGTTGATGCAGCAGGTCTATCTGCGAATCTTTTAAAGGCAGTGAAAGCCTGTGGTTATTCAAAGCTAACCCCAATCCAACAACAAGCAATTCCGATCATCAAAGCAGGCCATGATGTATTGGCAAGTGCACAAACAGGTACCGGCAAAACAGCTGCATTCACCCTTCCTTTATTGGATATTTTAGCTAAAAACCAACCTAATAATATTGGCACTTCACGTACTATCAAAGTACTTATTTTAACTCCAACACGTGAATTAGCATTACAAGTAGCAGAGAATGTTAAGCAATACAGTCAATTTCTACCTCTTACATCAGGCGTGGTTACTGGAGGTGCTAATGTATCACCTCAAAAGCAAATGCTTAAACAAGGTGTAGACGTGTTAATCGCGACACCAGGACGTTTGATAGAACACGTTAACGCACGCCAAGTAGATTTAGCACATATTAAACATCTAGTTTTAGATGAAGCAGATCGAATGTTGGATATGGGGTTCCTAACTGATATTCAACAAATTACTGATATTATTAAACAAAAACATCAAACTCTGATGTTTTCAGCGACTTTTTCTAATAAAGTAAAAACTCTAGCGAATAAAATTTTACATACCCCTAAAAATATTGAAACAGCTAAGCAAAACTCAACATCAGGTAAGGTTAAACAACAAGTTTACTGGGTAAGTGAATCGCGTAAACGTGAGTTATTATCTGAGTTGATCGGCGTTAAGAATTGGAAACAAGTGTTGGTTTTCGCTGGTACCAAAGAAAGTGCCAATATACTCGCACAGGAATTAAAGTTGGATGGCATCAAAGCCGCATTATGTCATGGGGACAAAACACAAGGTGCGCGTAATAAAGCGATTCAACAATTTGTAGAAGGCAGTGTTCGTGTTTTAGTCGCTACCGATGTCGCAGCACGCGGTTTAGATATTCCAGATTTACCACACGTAGTTAACTTTCATCTACCATTCTTATCTGAAGACTATGTGCACCGTATTGGTCGAACGGGGCGGGCGGGTAAAAGCGGTCATGCCATTTCACTAGTAAGTCCTAAAGATGAACAATTTTTAGATAGTATAGAAACACTTATTGGTCGAAAATTTGAACGAATTGTATACCCAGGTTACGAATTTAACAGTACAACGGAAGTTCAGCAAGATGGTAAATCGTTCAAGAAAAGTCGTTATAAAGCGACTCAAGAACGTAATCAGCTGGTAGAAAAACGTAAAGCAGAAAATAAACCATCTGCCGTACGCCGTGCAAAAAACAAAGCCAGAAAAGCACGTTAATACGCACTATTGGTGACACAGTGCTACCTTATTCAACAATAAGGTAGCAACTCACTAATTTCATTGTCACCCATCCCTCTCGTAACCCCTCCCATAAAAATTATCAGTTATTATTCTTTATTAATGATAAGTAAACAGACTAAATTAAAAATTTTGTACAGGACAACTTCGTGTTTAATGATATTAAATCATATGAATTCAAATCAACTAATTTATAAAATTATAAAAATAACGACAACAAGCTTCGAGCCCCCTCTCTAGCAGCTTTAATGAAATTTTGTAAGTGTTAATTAAACCTATAACGCTAAGTCATTCCTTCTTCACATAAAAGGTAAAAGAAATGTGATATCCCTGTAATTCAAAGATATTGGGTTGTAACATTATTGAAATACCTAACTGCGTGGATAAAATTATAAGAAACCCCTAACTTGTAATACAATATACCTAGAATTTTAATTTATTAGAACTAGCTCACACCTTTTTATGAGCAAATTTTATTATTTATACTTATAATAAAATTCCAACACTTATTGGAGAGAATATGATCACTTTAGGCGAGTACATTATTGAAAAACAACATGATTTCCCAGAAGCTAGTGGGGAGTTAACGGGGTTATTAGGCGCAATTCGTTTAGCAGCCAAAATTGTTAACCGTGAAATTAACAAAGCCGGCATTGCTGACATTATTGGTGCCACTGGTATTGAAAATGTCCAAGGTGAAACACAGCAAAAACTAGATTTATACGCCAATGATAAATTTAAATGTGCTCTGGAAGCTCGCGGGGAGGTTTGTGGTGTAGCTTCTGAAGAAGAAGACGACTTCGTAAGTTTTGATAGTGAACGTGGTGTAAATAGTAAATACGTTGTATTAATGGATCCGCTAGATGGCTCTAGTAATATTGATGTGAATGTTTCTGTGGGTACTATTTTCTCAATCTACCGCCGTGTGAGTCCAGTTGGATCGCCTGTGACACTAGAAGATTTTTTACAACCAGGTATTAAACAAGTTGCTGCAGGATATGTAATTTATGGTTCATCTACCATGCTTGTTTATACCACGGGTAACGGTGTTCATGGCTTTACCTGTGACCCATCTTTAGGCGTATTTTATCTATCACATGAAAATATGATGACGCCTGAAACTGGAAAGTGTTATTCAATCAATGAAGGTAATTACTTGAAATTCCCATTGGGTATTAAAAAGTATATTAAATTCTGTCAAGAAATTGTACCAGAAGATAACCGCCCTTATACCTCTCGCTACATTGGTTCATTAGTTGCTGACTTCCATCGTAATCTATTGAAAGGTGGTATATTTATGTACCCATCTACAGCACAAGCTCCACTAGGCAAGTTAAGATTGTTATATGAGTGTAATCCTATTGCATTCCTTGCAGAACAATCAGGTGGTATTGCAAGCACAGGTACGAAAAGAATTATGGAAATTGAGCCAACTGAATTACATCAACGTGTACCATTTGTTTGTGGTAGTGCTGGTATGGTAAAAGATGCTGAAAAAATGATCGCGGACTATCCTGAAGCATAAACGGTTCTGATCTTATAATAATAACACCATAAAAATGCCAAACTTATGTTTGGCATTTTTCTATATATGTTAAATTTTTTGAGTGATTAGATTTGGTTATTTGACCTTCATAAAAAAATACCTAATAGCAAATACCTGATAATAACTACCTAATAATAAAAGTACATTCTAGTAAAACATAAATGATGCTTAATAGAAGAAGCTATACATGCGTATCAATGTTATTGCCCTTACTACCTTCAGGCATAGGCGGAATTGATTCTAATAATTGAGTAGCCTGTTGCTCGGCTTGGTCATTACTCTTTTTTAATAAATTAACATTGACCGTTTCCAGCGTATTTATTTTAGTTTGTTCTGTTAGCACACTGCCAACGACACTCATATCCATCAATATTCTCCTTATCTGTACCTTTCATAGCTTCATTTTTAATGACGATATCTATTAACTTCCCTACTGCTTATTTTTCATATTGACCCGTAATAAGGAACTAAAAAGTAAATAAAAATGTAACGGTATAATCTGTTATCGACAGGAACTCATATTTCTTGAATTATAAAGATAAAAAAAGAAGCTAGGCTCCTTTTTAATAGCTAAATTTCGGCATTAACTGAATTAAAGAAATAAGCAATTGACTATTAATGTCATTAACGTACTGGTGCTTCAACCTCTAATTCATTTTCTTGTTGCTCATGGTTTGGGTTTAATCCATCAACAATAACAGCACAAGCTGCGTCACCGGTAATATTCAAAGCAGTTCTGATCATGTCAAAAATACGGTCCAGTGCAAACAACAATGGTAACCCTTCTATCGGGATCCCAGCAGCTAATAAAACAGCAACAACTAAAAACGACGGGCCAGGTACACCCGCTTGTCCAATAGCACCAATAGTGGCGGTAAATATAATAGCGGCGTAAGCACCAAAGGTTAAATCAACATTAAATACTTGCGCAAAAAACACAGCCACTAAACCATAGTAAATAGCGTTACCGCTCATGTTAATAGTCGCCCCTAGCGGTAAGACAAAAGAGGCCGTCGAGTTGTTGATATTAAGTTCTTTCTCAACCACATCCATTGTCACAGGCAGAGTTGCCATAGAAGAAGCAGTGGATAATGCAACGGCTTGCGGCGCTTTCATTACCGATAAAAAATGACGTACAGAAACCTTAGATAGCAACTTGATTAATAACGGATAAAAACCAAAACCAAATATAAGAATTGCAACTACGTAAACGACAAATAATTTCATTACCATGGTAAGTACATCAAATCCAAATGTACCCACGGCTTCTGCCATTAGACCAAAAACACCAATAGGCGCAATTCGCATCACTACATTAATCATCCAAACAAAAGCATCAACTAAAGCCGATAATGCAGACATTAATGGTGCAGATTTTTTTTTATCTACTTTAGACAGAGCAATACCGAGAAATAAACAAAAAACTAAAACTTGTAGAATATTTGCATTGTTTAAAGATTGAAAAATATTGGTTGGGATCATGCCTAAGACTGTCGCAAAAAATCCAGGTACTTCGCCTTTATCTGCATATTCATTAGAGAACATTGAATGCATGCTGCTTAAGTCAACCCCTACGCCAGGTTGAAATAGCTCACCCAAGCCGATTGCTAACGCCACTGCAACAGCAGAGGTGAGCATAAAAAATGCAAAAGTACTGACTCCAATTTTTCCTGCCGCAGGGCTATCTCCTAAATTCGCTGCTCCGGTAATAATGGCAACAGCTACAAGTGGTATCACTAACATCTTAATAAGATGAATAAAGATAGAACCCAATGGCGCAAAAATATCTGCACTTGGCCCCATATAAGCACCAACAGCAGTACCTATTACCATTGCAATAACAACTTGAGTACCTATGTTAGAAAGCATACTTTTTTTAATTTTAACCACGCTGAATCCTTTTATTGTTTTGATAACTAAATTAAACTAGCTCTAATATTGCGCAACAAACTACCTTAAATAGTGAAATTGAAACTGATAACGATCAATCTTTCTGCTACCAGTGATCATTGTCTCAATTTTATAGTGATAGATCACATCTTGATATACCAAAGCGAAGCAGAATCTGTCATATTGACCTTATTCACTCAATTTTTTATTTCGTCTCTTTTAATTAGGAAAAAACATATGAAAATCACAGGATTATTATTATCCCTGGCTATTAGCCCTCTCGCTTTTTCAGGTGAAATTATCACCAATGACGGTATTAGTGTCCTAGCTGTAAATGGTGTAAAAGTGGAATCCTCATTTATGAGCGATAACACATTAGAAGTGAAAGATGGTAAGCAGCAAATTGCAGTGAGATTCAGTAAAAAGTTTGATATTGATGATAATCGTTTTACAGAAAGTAGACCGTTTTTGTTAAATGTAGATGTGAATGGCGAAACAACTATCTCGACTGATAAATTGTATAGCGCTGAACAAGCAGGTCAAAAGATTCAAGCGGGTTTAAACTGGTATGTAACGAATGATAATGGTAAATATCAGGTTGAAAACCCGACTGAATTGCATGGTAAAGGTTTGTTGCCATATAGTGATATCGAAGCATTAATCGCTGACACAAATCGAGATAACAACATAGATGTTAGTTCTGGCACCGTTAAAAAAGTGACTACAAATAGCTTAATTGACGAATATAGAGCAGCAACTGTTGAGCAGAAGAAACAATTCAAAATATGGTTAATCAACAACGAAACACGATAACCACTAATTTAATAAATATTGCTTAAAAATGTTTTATAACGATGTTTTGTAATAATAGCGACAATAGAAAATTAAGTAGCGCCTCGCACAGCACCACTTAGTGCCATCGCACACAACGAAACAAACAGCAACATTTATGGCGGTGTTTGTAAGAATAGTTGCAGTAATTGTTGTTCTAAGAATTGAGACGTAGAGAGTAATATCTTGATTGCCTACTACGTCTTTTTTTGTATCGGTTATCGATATAAACTTGGATCAGTATAAGGTGCTGACTCGATTTTCATATTTGGATTTGGCGCAATTTATAACTGTTATATTTTTGATAAACCAGTCATTAAGCGTGCTGTTTTTCTATTTTTTATAAACACAATTTAAAGTAACATATTCATTGTCAGGTTTGCCTTTTGCTATCTTTTTTTAATTAGTTTTATTATTTAAGGTGTCAATATAATAAGGAGATTCATGTGATCACAGTAGAAACCCCTGCAAGTTTTGAATGGAACGAATCAAATAGTCAGTGGGTAAAAAATTATTTAATACCTAAAACCCCCCTATTATTATCTTTAACACAGGGCTTAGGAATCGATATTAATAATATGTCTGAGACACAATTTACACAGCTATGTCAGTTACTTGAAACCACAGCTGAAGGTCGTGAATTACGTAATAAAATGTTTAAAGCTTGGCGCAGTAAAAAGTCACGTGATAGCGATGATGGAAAAAAACTCTATACCTTTAACTTATCTATTAAAGCTGGTGACCAGTTAAAGAAAGTTGCCAAAAATAAAGCGTTAAATAAAACCCTAGAATCCCTTATTTTTGCCGCTAAAGAGCCTGCGCGTGATACAAAAAAAATGCAGCAAACAATTGATAGCTTAAGTGTGAAAAATCAGGAATTAAAACAACAGTTATCCAATGCACAGAACCAATCATCAAACAGCAATGATACCGATACCGATGATTTTGACTCATTAATTAAAAATGACTTACAAGTTGCAGAATTAGCAAAATTAGAAAAATCTCAGCTGATCAAACAAATTTTATTACTGAAAAGAAAGTTAAATAAATAGATGTCTAGATTCGCATAATAAGTGCAGTTGCTTAACTGCTATTGTGAAGAATAAAGTATAGTTTTGAAAGCCATAACTAATTATGACTCATCTATACCCGTTACCATTCAAGATGCAAAGCTCAGCAAGTTGTGAGGTGGGTAGCTTCTAGGCAGAAAGTTGAAGATCTAACTAGTTCAATCAATACTTTCTAACAACGAAGATGCTTGCCTCACAACTTGCCCTGTGGGTCGTTAGCTCGAAAAGCATTCAGCGTTGCAACATTCGATAAGGACTAGCCATTGTCATCATGTTACGCCTTGCCTTGCTGTCCAAGCTAACGACTGAATAAAGCATCTCGATTGATAACGGGTATATATATTGAATATTTATTAAGCATTTACAGCTTAATCTCTTATAGCTTAACAGGCACCTCTTAATAATTAACGTTTTAACAATCACTTAGGCTAATTAAACGTTCCAAGGATTACTTGGGTCATACTTAGGCTCTGCTTTATCAGTTTTTTTACTTGCTACTTTATTATCACGCATAGGATGTTTAGTGTCTTGTCTGCGTGATTGATGACTTTGGCGTTTCTCATTTTGTCGCTCTTGAAAAGCCGATGCTGCTTTAGCTTGTGACAACTCTATTGATTCAATGGTTAGTTTCATCGGAGATAAAGGTACAATACCATGGTCAAAACCACGCTCTCTCGGGTCTAAATGAAATTCTACATCATTAGGTTTAGGCATACGCTTAAAACGATATAAATAAAAGCTCTCTAACTTTAATCGTGCCCATTCCGTTTTTTGTAAAAATTTTAAACTACCTTTTATACTTGGATTAACGTCAAAACATTTAAAACGGGTTGCTGCAAATAAGATTTTCCAACCATAAAATTCGACCAACTCTGTTAATAATGTTTCAGTTTTCAAACCATGAAGTGGGTTGTTTCTTTGTAATTCGGCAGACATTTTCTTTCCTAAGGGTATTTCAATAAATCGGTAGATAATATGTATATTGGTAAGTTAACATCTAAATGTAGACTAGATAGTAAACTCAACCTTAATAACATTATTGTTTTATTTGTGCATTATAGCAATCATTTCAATTCAGCGTCATTGCTTCCATTATTTTTTGGGATGGTTACGATAACAACTTACAAATTGATTAAATAATGCCCTAACTATTAAGTTGACCATTAAACTGATCATTTATCAATTTCATGTCTATATGTTCAATGCCATCTTCATCGTAAGGATCTGAACAAATAATAAACCCTAATGACTGATAAAAATTTTGTAAGTGAGATTGAGCAGATATTTTAATAGCTGGTGCTTGCATTTCATCTCTAATAAAATCAATCGCTTTATGCATCAGTTGCTTAGCTAAACCACTTTTACGTGCATTGGCAGATACAGCTACTCTACCAATGGCTACTTCTTGATAAAGAATACCAGCTGGAATAATTCGACAATAAGCGACTAAATCATCATCCTCTTCCGATATTAATAATATATGTAATGCTTGCTGGTCTAAATTATCAGTATCCGCATATAAACATTGTTGTTCAAGAATAAACACGTCTTGTCTAAGCTTTAATACTTGGTATAAACGATGTGCAGATAATTCTTTAAAAAACTTTAACTCCCAACTCAACATGATCTATTCCATTCTTTACAATCATCACTTAATAACTTCGTCTTGATACAAAGCATCATTTAACACCCCATGGATTGCTTGGGTCATAAACAGGTTCATTCTTAATAGTGTCTGCTTTCTCATAAATGCGGTATTTGCATGCTATATCAACACGATCAATCATCGCATTAGTAATAGGTTTAGGTTCATCAGGCATCTGATCTTCAGGGATATTTCTGTCTCTAGGTGGCTTAGCCAGTAACTTGGGTTCTGGGTATGGATAGGCTTTGAATTCATACAGATAAAAGGTTTCAACTTTTTCACGTGCCCATTGATTGTTACGCAAAAATTTACAAGTAGATTTCATACCGGTATGGAAATTAAAACGATCTATCAATAGTGCCTCACTTAAGCCTGGCCAAGTATAGTGTTCTGATATTTCGGTTAATAGTACTTCTAGCTTTAATCCATACAATGGATTATTTTGTTTTTTTACGGTCATGTTTTACTCTACTTTTATATTTGCCAGAGACTCTCAGCGGAACTTGATTTCACTGGCAATTTTAATTTATTAAGACAAAAAAGAATGTGCTGGATGATAATTCAATAGACTGTTGTGTACTGTCACGCCTTGATATTTAAGTTGATTGATGCGTTCTAAATACGCAGCACCAGTCAATAAATGTAATGCAACATCGACTGCATTTCGTTGTTGGTAATCGGCTAAATAACTGTCTTTTACCCAACTATTAAAGGCACCCAAACTCGGTCCAGCCCATATTTGATAGTCCATTTCACGTCCCTTTTCACCAATATTTGACCAGCGTGATGACAGACCTAAATACCAACGGAATATAAGTGCCATTTTTCGTTTTGGATCATGCTGCGCTCTGGCTAACATGTCTGGATCACGCTCATGAAAAAAGGCTTTGGTAATATCCCACACTTGATCTAGATTTTGTCTAAAAATTTGTTTTTCCACTTTCTCGCGTTCAATGGCAGGAATAGCTTCTATGCTTGGGTAGTTAGTGTAGATCTCATAGAGTTTATTAGCTCGCATAGCAAACATTGAGCCACGCTTTACCACTTGTAGTTTAACGCCCATTTCAAACATATCTGCCGCAGGAGCCATAGTCACATCGGCCATTTCTACATTCGCTAATAATTTTCTTGTATGTTCCGAAGCGCCCGCTTCTACACAAGCTTGGTTAACAGACCCAAGAACAATGTAAGCAGCCCCCATATTAAATGCAGCTAAGGCAGATTCAGGGGTTCCTATTCCGCCGCCAGCACCAACACGTAGTGGCGTCATATAGTTATACTTTTCTTGTAACTGATCACGCTGTTTTATAATAGTTGGTAGGAGTGTTAAAAAAGGACGGTTGTCAGTGTGTCCACCAGAATCTGCTTCAGCGGTAATATCATCGGCCATAGGCACCTTCAGTGCAAGCTCCGCCTGTAGTGCCGTTATTTTTCCTGCTGCTAGTAATTTTGTTAAAAACTTTTGCGGCGCAGGTGACATGAATCGTTCCGCAACTTCAGTACGCGAAACTTTTGCAATGACTTTATTGTTAATAGCAATACTACCATCTTGATTTTGTGAAAGGCCAGCAACGCGATAATGTACAATATGCTCAGTCAAAGCTAAAAACGCAGAAGCTTCTACAGTGTTAACCCCTAATTTCAAAAATCGCTCTACCGCACCCGATTCAAGCGCTTGCTCGCTGGGAGAGTGAATTAAGTTAACCGCAAAAGGGCCATCAGGCAACGCACGTTGTATACGTTTAATAGATTCTTCAATGACATCAGGAATAAGTCCTGCAGCGCCAAATGAACATAAAAAACCAGCTTGACCTAATGCAATCACTAACTCTACTGATGCAATGCCATTGGCCATCGCGCCACCATGATAAGCATATTTTACACCATGCGCTTTTTTAAATTCAGCGGAACCAAGTTCTTCAGCTTTAATTGCTTGTGCAAACGCGAGTACCGGTAAAACAGAAGCTGATGAAGTATCTACTGCTGTATTTTCTTGATGACTCATTAACTGATGAGTGACCGCAATGTTATTATTTGATTTAGCTAAATACATCGGTTTACCAATCTCTAATAATGCATTTTTTAAGCTAACAGGGTCATCGGATAATGTTGAGGCAGCTACTTGCCAATTCCAATCAATTTGTTGTTTATTGATTTCAATAAGTGCTGCTTTGTTAGTTGCTTGTGTCATTATTTTTCTCTTTAAGCTTCAACGATACTCAGAACAATGTCTTTCACTTGATAGATACGCAAACCATCTTTTGATAAGTTAGCATCGCCTATTAAGCGCACTTCCGATGCACTAGTAATAATCTCTTTTAAGTGCACATCCAAGCTCATTTGTTTATTAAGTGGTGTAATTTGTCCGCGATATTTCCACGCAACCTTAGTTGTTGGCGCAATAAAACGAGGATTACTGAATTGCTTACCTAAATCATGGGTTAACGCATAACACTGTAACAACTCGATAATGGCTTCTACGCCTAAAGAGCCTGGCATTACAGGATCTTGATGGAAATGATAACGGAAGAACCAATCACTCGCATCAATGTGGCGTTGCCCATAAATGTAAGCTAATTGATGATCTCCACCACCTTCAACAATACTCACTGTATCAACAAAGTTTAATTGCCCACCAGCTAAACGATAATTTGGCTTCTGTGCAGATGAATTGAATAAACTCAGTGTATCATCTGTAAGATCAATCTGTGTAATATCAGTTGCCGCAATATTATACTCAACAAACCACGGTTGAGTTACTTGTCCGTTATCAATACCCAACTGATTAGTTAATGAGTCTGCACTGAAATAACCAAAGACTGCTCCACCACGGTATATTGTTTCTGCATCGACACTTAATTCAAAACTAAAGCTTTGAATTATTGCACCACCTGCCATGCTTGTTGATAACAACACAGATTTATTAACGATGGTTTTTCCACGTAAATCGATCTGCTTAATGATCTCTCCGTGACCGTCTAAATTGCGAAAATAGAGATCTTTTTCCGGGTATTTTAGGGTAGTCCCCATGTACGCAGAGATAAATCCGTTTGGTTGTAATGCAATCTCCATTAATAGCGAATAAGGCATCCAGTTTTCACAGCTATTTTTAGTGAAATACCAGGCATCTTCCGGAACCTCATATTCAGCAATACAGCTAGCAGGCGTTTTAAAGTCCATACGTTGACCTTGCACATCAACGACCTTAGTAACCACCTGTAAATCGCCACAGGGCGTTCTTGGTGGCGTTCTGCTTTGATAAACATCAAAGTCTTGTCCAAAACACTGGCTAATGTTTCCCGTTGCAAATTCAAACAAGTGCCAAGCTGTAAAAGGTAGCGTATCTGGTTGCCTATTCTGCCCTTCAAAATAAGGAGCTGCAAAGTGCTGTATTGGCACGACACCTTTATTAGTCGGTGCACTCAAGTCTGACTCAACACGCATCAGTGGTCGTGTTGTATTTAGAAACGGTTTGATACCTCGTTCATCGATACAGTGTTGGTCAATACTGTGTTGATCAACACTGTATTTCCCTTGTTCAAATCCTAAAGCGGCATCACTTAGTGCCGAGGTTTCGCCCAAGTGATTTATAGAAATATTATTTGCATTGTTCACGCGATTTACATTGTTAGGAAGGGATACAGGATAAGGGCTTGTTTGATCTTGCTCTTTTATTTCCATACACAAATTTTTAAAATCGACGACAACTTTACCGTCCAAAATAATATCGATATTTGCTTTGATAAATGGACACGGTGACATTCCAATTTCAGTCACTTCCATTCTATAGGTCAGAGTATTAGTTTGAGGTCTAACTTGACCACGGCAACGCACCGTTTGCGCTTCACCGGCCATCGGTTGAAAACGTGCATTATTGACATGACTATTCATACCTAACCAGAGCATGAAGAACATTGCCATTTGGCCACAACCTTCAGACATTAACGAGCCAGCCATCACTTGGTCATCCTTAAAGTGGCAAGGGAAATACCAATGTTCAGGGTCTAATTGTTTTTGACCTTCTAGTAAACCGAGTCCCCAATGCCCCCCATTTTTATCAATTTTAGTGATTCGTTCAATCATTAAGAATTTTTCAGATGAGAACTTTAATGAAGGGTTACGCCCCTGTTGATCATAAGCATCACCAAAACACCCTTTGATATCACCATGCACTAATTTTAACATCGATTGATAATCGTATTGTGTTTGAGTATTAGCAATTAAGGGGCTAAATGATGATTTTATTGCACTATCGTATTGTGCTTTGTCATTAGCTGTTGCAATCACCCCTTTTCCATCTGCTAGCTCCTCATCGGTGAAGAAACCAGCACAACCATTACGCATGATTAACACTTTTTTATCGCCAACAAAACAATCGTAATGGAAGAAAAACAATAACTGCTCGCCATTTTTAGCATAAGAATCAATATGAATTTCATAGCGCAAGGTTTCACCACCAAAAGCCATCTCTTCTAAAAATGTTAATTCACAGTCTAATAAGCGGTATACACGCTCACCTTTGTTCTGAAAATCAATGCCAATATAAGAAATTAGCATAAGATCGCATTGTCCAGATTCTACGGATACAGACCAAGGTATTTGACCATCAATTAAAAAAGGTGCATCCAAAGGAATGTCATACTCGGTAAACATAGAAGATTTTTTATATTGATGCGTTTGTGCACTAAGTTCGGTAACTCGACTTACCAATAAATAATCCGTAGTCGGCAAACGTACTCTGCGTTTATAGCTATCAATAACGGCATACTGCTGACCAAATACATTACCAATATTACCTTCCGCAAACTCCACCAATTGCGCAGTATCAAAAACAATATTGGCAGGTTTATTATATTTGGGGATCAACTTCAAAGGTGGATAGTCATACCCACTTTGCCCCTGAATCGACAATAAACCAACTAGGTTTGTTGATGGCTGATTTGAATGACCTAAAGGCTGCTCAACTGCCGTAATGTGCGCTGGATTAACTAATTCATTATTAGTCATCGGTATTTGCTCATCCATTACAAGCTGAGCCTGCAGTTTGATCAAGGTAGATATCTGCTTTTCAGCCATAAATCGAGCACGTAAGAATGCTTGATGAGTTTGGCTTTGTTGCTCAATTTCACTACTTACTTGGCTTGCTACTTTACTTACTACTGGGCTTACTACTTGACTATGCTGTTTTTGTTTATCTGTTTCGCCAACAGTACTTTCAATATTGCCTGTTGTTTTTTGTGTTTTTTCGGTCATCGTTTCAACATTATTTCTGCTATTAGCAGTATTGATGGAGGCATTTAAATGGGCCATTTCAGGGGCTTTAAACTGCCTATTAAAAGAGTGCTGTATTTGTTCAATGAGTGGATTGTTTTGTTGTTGGCAAATACTATCAAAAATTGATTTACCGCCTAGGGTAACCGTTTTAATTAATCCTGGCTTAGAAGGCTTAGTTGTTTGCTTAGCTGTTACCTTAGTAACAAGTTTAGTCGCGTTCACATTAGACATAATAAGATGGGCAATACTATTGTCCATACCTAATCCATTTATTGCAACATAACGACTTGGTGCAACAATATTATTTTGTTCGCCGTCTGTTTGTTTATTGTCCTTAACAGCAAATACACTTGCAATAAGGCTCGCCATGCCAGATGCGTTATAACAATGCCCTATCTTTTGCTTGCTAGAAACAATAGAGGCACTTGCATAAAGCGTAGTCAAAGCATGATGTTCATCTGTTAATTGTTGTTGATTACCAGCGGCAAAAGCTTCAACTTGGGTAATTTGTGCTGCACTGACCTGTGCTTTTGCTAATGTACGAGAAATAAGCTCAACATTACTTTGTGCATTGATATTAGGGGCAAAGTTAACAGCTTCAATATTTGCATAAACTGTATCAGATTCGTTCACTCGAGAGTCTGCGAGCTGTGAGTTATCACCTTCTAAATCCTTTACTTGTGCGAGTACCTGAGCAGAATTTGCTTTAACAACAATAGCTCCTGCGCCTTCTCCGACTAACCACTGTAATTGTTGTTCAGAACGGGATTGTACATGTGCATTTACAGCAACTCGATTTTCCATAGGATTCATTTCACTTGCACTAAAACGTTGCCTCAGTGAAATATTTTCGATACTTCCCGCTAAATCAACACTGGCAATAATAACTGCTTCGACCGCGCTAGTTTTAAATAAATTATCCGCAATATCAATGCATTTATACACCGAGTTTTCTTCACTAGAAACCGTAAAGGCAGGTCCACTAAAGTCCCATAATGCAGAGATTCTTGAAGCCATGATATTACCAATAAAACTAGTGTATTGGTTTAGCTGCGCCGGTTCGTTAATACTCTGTTTGCTGATAGCAATCAATTCGGCCAACTGCTGCTTGGTTAATTCAATCCCCTGTGCAGATAAACTTTGCTTAATTTGGCTGTGCAGATTAACACGTCCACGATATTGGTGTAGATCAAGCTCTAATCCCATAGCGACCAAAACAGCAACATTACTTCCTGGCGTTAAGTTAGCATCTTTAGCGGCATTGTCAGCCACCTTCATCATTAATAACTGTTGTGGTATCAAGCTATCTTGATCATTAGGCGGAATCTTAAAACGCAAAAAATCTATCTCAAATTCGCTGAGATAATTCCCTTTAGGGGCTTTTTGTAATCCCATTCGATTCAGTACTGATGCTTGTTTATCAATCCCTTGCCAACGTTTCTCCGGTAAATCGACAAAATTATTTTCGTTGCTATTTAATAACTGTTGATAATCGAATGCATTATCAACCGAACCAAAGTGGCAGTCTATTCCAACAATAGCAAGACTTTGTACAGGGTTGAGTTGATTTGTATTGTCTGTTTTTGGGCTATCACCCGCTTGCAACACTAAGTGAGCATTACTACCACCAAAACCAAACACACTAACACCTGCTGTATTTTGATGTTTATGATCTAATGAATGTGAGGTTTCAGGCCATCTTATATTTTGAGTCGGGATCTGTTGTGCTGAAAAGTAACCCTGTTTAGTCGCAATGGCATTATCAACATTAATGGTTGCAGGGATCATTTTCTCGTTAAGTGCATAAATAGCTTTTGTCATCGCAGGCATACCTGCAGCCGTTAATAAATGACCGAGGTTAGATTTTGCAGATCCAAGTAAAGGTTTATGATGATATTGACTAAAAAACTGTTCCATAGACGTTAATTCAACTTTATCGCCTTTAGGAGTCCCCGTTGCATGACATTCAATGTAATCAATTTCTCGTGGATCAATCTGCGCATCTTTATAGGCTTCTTGATAAGCTAATATTTGCCCTTTACTATTAGGACTAAGTACAAATTCACCTTTGCCATCATTGGTTAAAGCTCCGCCTTTGATCACAGCATGAATACGATCCCCGTCTTTAATGGCATCACTATGTCGCTTAAGCACCATCATGCCGGCACCTTGTGCAGCAAATAGCCCTTGCGAATCTTGATCAAAAGGAGCATGTCGATTATTTTCAGGAAAAGCTTGAAAGATTGAAAATCCCATGTTCACAAATAAAGAATCGGCAGCAGAAACCGCCCCCGCTAACATCATATTAGCTTTACCCGTTTGCAAATAATCACAGGCTAATTTCACGCTATAACAAGATGAAGCACAAGCAGCATCCAAGGAAAAATAATTGCCACCGAGACCATTAACTTCAGCTAATAAAGCAGCGGGATAACCGGCAACAAGTGCATTATAAGGAGAAACGGTTTTAGTAGGTACAAAAGCAGACAGTTGAAACCTTGAATCAATCGTTTGCTGTAAGGCAAGCTCTACCACATCACGATATAACTCTAAAAAAAGATGATTAGATTGCTTAGTCGGGAAAGAAAGGTTGCC
Source organism: Vibrio sp. 1-Bac 57 (assembly GCF_037546855.1). Classification (NCBI taxonomy): domain Bacteria; kingdom Pseudomonadati; phylum Pseudomonadota; class Gammaproteobacteria; order Vibrionales; family Vibrionaceae; genus Vibrio; species Vibrio sp. 1-Bac 57. The sequence goes on from NZ_JALAAC010000005.1 coordinate 53,974, forward strand.
TAGAATCAACCCACAATCTTTTAATTTTTCACTGTGCCAATACCCTGCATCCTGCAAAGCACGTTTAGTCACGTACAGCGACCATTGATGTAAATCATCTAGCTGGTTTAAATCATCGGCGGTTACTGCTTTCCTTCCATTTAATGAGCGTTGATTAGTAATATATTCAGTACCATCAAAGTTAAAATCACGAATGTAGCCGCCATATAAACAATAATATTTATCGCTTTCACCCTTGCGCCCTAGATAGTCGTTTGGATTAACACCTAGTTCATGTTCAGTGATTGGCGTTCGATTATCTTGTTGCTTTAGTAATTGCTGCCAAAACTCATCAGGTGCACTCGACCCTGGAAATAAATTAGCAATACCTACGATGGCGATGTTTTCCATAATGACTCTCTATGATACTGATACTAAAGCAGACAACTTCTTAACGGGTCGTATTAATGAACCACTAAAAAAAGGCTGTAAATGAATAGGATAACCAAGGCTCAACAAGGCTGCGATGGTTTTTAAAATGGCACTATGATCATCTAATTTATTTTGGTTAACTGATAAACAGGTAATTGGCTGAGTGCTATTTTTTAAAATGCGTTCAATCCAGGTACTCAGGGACTTACCCGCGCCCATCTCAATAAAGACCGTTTCACCTGATGCCGCTATTTTGTTTATTAAGCGAGGAAAATCAACTAATTCCGTTAAACATTTACTAATACTCACGGCAATGGCTTTTTGCGTGATAGGTATCGGTAAATAACAAGAACTTGAAAATAGCTGGCAACTTAGTTTTTGTTTGATCGGTAAAGAATACAGCTGCAACATGTTTTCGTATTCGCTTTTTGCTAACTCACAGTGAATTATGTTGTGTACATTCAGAGCGATAGCACGCAAATTTAATCGTTTGGCTAATGCTAAACATTGTTCAGGCACACCAGCAATGACCAGACTCTCTGGCGTATTGATAATAGTGATATAAACACTTGGGAATTCTTCAATAATGGATTCAACCTGCAAAAGCCCCGCTTTGATATGATAAGATTCCCACAAAGGTTGTTCTGGAGTTGGACTAACACTGCTTTTATCGATTTTGTTGTTGGAAGTATTGCTTGTTTTATTTGGTGTTTTATTTATTACAGTACAGCTACTCTGCTCAGTAATTTTATCTAGGCTGTTTTTTTGAATGCTCTGTAAGCGTTTTAATGGACCAGATAACTGCTCAGTAAACACCTTGCTATTTCTGAAACGTTGGCTCATTAACTGTGGTGTTTGCCAGCAGTCTAGCGCAGCAAACATACTCACTTCTCCCATGCTATAACCCGCAGCACTGGTCGCTTTTAAACCAAGTTGTTGCTGAAAAATATCAGTTAATAAACACGCATAACTAACGCCTGCCTCAGCAATATTCGCTAATTCTGCACGTAACGACTTTTCTAGCGCTAAGGACATATTGAAATCTACTTCATCTATCAAACGTGGCGTGAGCAACGTATCTTGTAAGCTATGTGCAAGATCATCACTGAGCATGGATAATGATTGCCAACACTGAGGAAATAAACGCAGTAAATCTTTGCCCATATTGACGTATAACGCGCCCACACCGGGGTAGATAAAACTAAGTGATTTTAGCGTTTTAAAGGTACTCACTGCTTGCCCACTAAAATAGCTCCCAACAGGTGTTTTCCAAGGTTTGTTATTTTGCTGGGCAATGCTAACACCGGCAATGGCTAATTGTATTTGTTCCACTAATGTTGTAAATGAAGACGCTAACAGCACGACACAAAACTGCGCCTGAGTATCTTCACCCATCGCGAGTCTAGCATTGATTTGGTTATTATCTTGAGCATCCACTTGAGCATTAATCGAATAAGTTAAATTATTTTTTTGCTTAACAAATTCAACAAATGACAATGTTTGACTTGCAGAAATCATATCCATTGCTTGCAATAATGTTTGCTTTAAAAACTTTAATAATAATTGCATGTTTGAAGCACGAAAAATCACTGGTTTTAACGCTTGTTGAGCTAAAAAACCGTTATTTACGTTAAAACTATGACCTTTTTTTGTGCCTGCTGCGCACACACTAATTAATTCAAGCAGCCCATTACTATAAGTATTGTTGTCAATATTTTTAACCTCAGCTTTATTAGGTTCTTTCGTCGAATCTTTTACATGGCCGATATGGCTTACAATCACTCGACGAGGTCTAGTATTAGCTCCCTCGTTTGCATTATCACTTAAATAACTGTTCGAATGGGCTAGATAGTAAAAAGGTGAATGTTGCCAATCGGTTATAGACGGTGTTTCATTATCAGCTTGCTTTGCCCCCTGCTTTTTATTTTTCTTTTGAATCAAGCTTTGCTTACAACCTAAACGATAGCGCTGATCTAAACATAATATAGCAGCAAGCAGTGACACTAACGCAGTGAAATTTACCGAATCAGTCCTAATACACTCTACTGCCGTTAATAATGTTGTCTTAGCTTGATCTTTTTTTTGTCCAGATGATGCTTGAATTTGTTGTTTAGATAAACATTGAAAGGCATTTAGCCAACTGCCTTGATGCTGATGCCGGTAAACTTTGTTTTGTTCACTTGTACAACCTTTAGCTACAGATTCACCAGTGAGTATAGATTCAACCTCAGCAGGATTAATATCATTAGTCGATAAAAAATCTTGTATATGTTCACTCACTTCATCATTACAAGAAGTTTTTGTATAATTCAAAGTAGAAAATGCATTAATTTCAGCATAACAATGACATAAATGAAATTGCGATAGTGGTTGTTCAAGTAAAGCTTTATCGCAAACTAATAATGCAGCAACACCATCTAAATATTGTTGATTAATAGAAAGGATGATGGCTGCTTTATTGTTTACAGTGCTGATATTTGATTTTACAGTGCGAGAGTAGCTAAGCTTGCCGTTATTTGTAGCAACAAAACTTACTTCTTGCGCCTTTTTCAATGCCTCTGTAATCGAAAAAACAGTATTCACAGCAAAAAAATTAGTACTGAATTCAGTATTGGATAGTAATGGCTGAAAAATAGATGAATTGTCTTCATCTACAATCAATAAGTTAATATCATCGCCAGTTAAATGATTTACCGTTAATAACTGCTCAACAACCCTTTCGGCATCAGTTAAAACAGGCCCATAATGGCCTTGCTTTACTAATGGAATAGATTGATTTCTGTATAGGTGGTAATCGAATGCATCAATATCTTTTACTGATGTAAAACTCCCCCCTAGACCGATCACAGCAAGCATTATTAAGCGCTAGCCTTAAATAACTCACGTAAACTTGCGCTACAGGTGACTTCTGCTGCGCTTATTTTACTAATCACTCGATTATTTTGATCAATCAATAAAAGATCGCCTAGCACCGACTGTCCTGATTGTTTAGTGATCGTCAATTTTATAAAGAAATCTTCACCTACTTTTACATCTCGAAATAACTGCCATTGCCCAGTGCTCGTGGGCAAACTACCGGCATCCATTATTTTACTTGTCCACACTAACAGAGCTTGATATACCAGATCATTGGCTAACACATTATTGTCAGCTAATAAAAATTCACCTTGTGCAGACAGCGCTGAAGGTTCAATAACACATTCGATTAATAAACCAGACTCATCTAATTGATGGACATGTTTAATGCCCTGTAAACTCTCACCATGGAATAAACTACCGTCTGAATACAAAGCGTTAGCTTGTGCAGACTGCTTGCTTACTCGCTGCGGTAAAATGCCTTGATACATTATTTGCTCCGCATTTTGTTGATAACCAGGTTTAATCAAATTCAATACGGCACGATAATGATAAAATGATTTAGTGGGTTCTTTTTCACTACTAACCACTACTTCAATAGCAATGGATGAATCAGACTCACTGATCACGGTTGTATTAATCAAGTAATGTATCGATTGTTTACCATCAAAAACAACACCTTTTAACAACTTAAAGTGTTCAATACTTTGATAAGAATAATCAGGATACAAGGCTTCACAAGTTGAACGCATCCAAGCCATCGCGCACACAGTCGGTAATACTTGCTGACCATCAATTTTATGATCTGCAATCAATAAACTATTATCGGGATTAAAGGTTTTTGTCACGACTTTGTTAACACCGATTAATGTTTGATTATTCCCCTCTAACGCCCATTCTTGAGTAGACGAATTATGCTTAGCAGCCGTATCATTCGTATCTAAAGCATCATGATTACCAGACATATCAGTACCGACTACAATTTGCACACAACGATTGCTATTAGCCGCCAACTCGCTGGCCAGTAATGTAGCCCCCGATTGAATAGGAATAATGTATACACCACGCTCGTCGAACATACGTTTCAACTCTGCTGTAACCATACCACCATTCCAAGGTCCCCAATTGAAACTAAGCACCTGCGCCGCTGGATATAAATTTTTAAAACGGTAAGCTGCTTTATTAAGGATTTCATTCGCAATCGCGTAATCAGATTGACCTGGGTTACCATAAAAGCCCGCTGCAGAAGAAAATAACACTAAATGTTGTAATGTGCTTAACTCACAACAAGCTAACAATGCATTCAACCCTTGAATTTTAGTGTTATATACCTGATCAAATTCGGCTAATGTTTTTTGTTCAATAAATTTATCTGCTAGTACACCGGCGCCATGTATAACACCCGTAATCGGCCCCCACAAATCACAAATTGGTTGAATCACTGCTTTAAGGTTTTCTTGGTCACAAACATCCGCGCTAACGTATTCAGCAATACCTCCGAAAGCTTCAATGCTCTGTAAGGTTTGTGTTATTTCTCGATTAGCGAGTACCGGTCCGATTAACTGTTTAATCAATTTAGGGCTTGGTTTTTCACCTGTATTGAGCAAATGTTTCATAGCAGATTTTTTTAATTCACTCTCAGTGGCATAACTAAGTGACCAATCATCTTCTTTAGCCTGATAACTTGAGCGCCCTAGTAAAATAAATTTACACTGGTATTGTTTAGCAATTTCAATGACACAATGTGCTGTCACTCCTTTAGCACCGCCACTCACTAAGAAAACACTATTCTCATCTAACTTATTATCACTTTGTAATTGATAACTGTCGGTACTTTTGGCGACTAGTGAAAGGCGCCCCTGTTCATTAAAGCCAACTTCAACCGGTAATATTTGTTTGTCATTGAGTTCACCGACGACTATCTTGGCAACTTTATTAGCGGCATATTTACTAGGAATATCAACAATACGGCAAAACACATTATCCCACTCATGGGCGATTGTTTTCACTAAACCAGCTAATCCACCTTGCACAAGATCCGCTTTTTGTTCGATATTATTCGTTGCAAAATCACCGCCTTGGCGTGTTAACACCAAAAATGATACACGGTCATCGTTATTTATTTTGTTAAGTTTACTTAACTTCGCTAACAGAAAGGCTAACTGTAATCCTTTTTTATGATCCTCTGTAAAGCTAATCCCTTCAACTGCTGTTTTAGGATGCAGATAAATAACCGACTGCCACTGTTCCTTTGATTCTAATAATGTGTGTAATGTGTTTTCACAAAGTTCAGGTAAAACCAAACGCTCAATGTTCTGATCAAAGGACTTAGTCATTTTCTCTACCACCCAAGCAGGTGTCAGTACACTAACATTCCAACCTAATGTAGATAACTCATTGGCAATCAATACACAGCTATTTAAACCATCATTAACTAATAGAAGATTCTTGTTATCAACACTTGAGTTAATACACTCAAGTGTTGCAAGCTTTTTTATTTCTACCGTCGCACTAGGAGACGGATCAATAACATAATTGATTTCCAAATTATTTTCTGTCGCCGCATTTTCTAAAACCAATGGTTTTTCAGGGCTAATTTCTGCATTTAAAACTGGCAATACTATCGCACTCGATTGAACGCTATGCATGTATTGTATAATTTCATCTAAGGTACGCATTTGTGATAATTGCTCTGCATCTAACTCCGGTAAGTCAGTTATCTCATCCTGCACAGCCCCTAGAATTTCTACACGTTTGATAGAATCAATACCTAAATCAGCTTCCATATCCATGGTTAATTCCAGCATTTCAACGGGATAGCCGGTTTTATCAGCGACCACATTTAACATGACTTTTTCAATATCATTGAGGTTCAAGGAATTATTACTGGTAGCTTTCGCTGTTTCAACTTGTGTGGCAATAACAACTGGTGTTGAAACTACAACGTTAGTTATTGGGTTTACTGTCACCACTGAATGCATATAATTCACAATTTCAGCTAAAGTACGCATTTGCGATAACTGTTCAGCATCTAACTCTGGCAAATCAACAATTTCATCTTGCACCGCGCCTAAGATCTCAACTCGCTTGATTGAATCAATGCCGAGATCCGCTTCCATATCCATGGTTAGTTCTAGCATTTCTGTTGGGTAGCCGGTTTTATCCGCTACCACGCTAAGCATGACTTTTTCAATATCATTAAGGTTCAAGGAATTTTTGCTGGTAACTTTAGCTATTTCAACTTGTGTGGCAGTAACAACTGGTGTCGAAGCTACGACGTCAACCACTGGGTTTACTATCACCACTGAATGCATATAATTCACAATTTCAGCTAAAGTACGCATTTGAGATAACTGTTCAGCATCTAACTCTGGCAAATCAACAATTTTATCTTGCACCGCGCCTAAGATCTCTACACGCTTGATTGAGTCAATGCCTAGATCCGCTTCCATATCCATGGTTAGTTCTAGCATTTCTGTTGGATAGCCGGTTTTGTCAGCCACCACACTAAGCATGACTGTTTCAATATCATTGAGGTTCAAAGCGTTATTGTTAGCAACTTTTTCTGTTTCGAGCTGTATTTCAGTAGCCGAAGCAACGACCTCACTCATTGGATTTACCATCACCACTGAATGCATATAAGCAACAATTTCATCTAGGGTACGCATTTGAGATAATTGCTCAGCATCTAACTCTGGTAAATCAGCTATTTCATCCTGTACAGCCCCTAAGATCTCAACACGCTTGATTGAATCAATGCCAAGATCTGCTTCCATATCCATGCTCAGTTCTAGCATTTCTGTTGGGTAACCGGTTTTATCCGCCACCACGTTAAGCATCACTTTTTCAATATCATTGAGATTCAGGGAAGTATTGTTATCAACTTTCGCTGTTTCGACCTGTATTGCAGTAGCCGAAGCAACGACCTCACTCATTGGATTTACTATCACCACTGAATGCATATAAGCAACAATTTCATCTAGGGTACGCATTTGCGATAATTGCTCAGCATCTAACTCTGGTAAATTAGCTATTTCATCCTGTACAGCCCCTAAGATCTCAACACGCTTGATTGAATCAATGCCAAGATCTGCTTCCATATCCATGCTCAGTTCTAGCATTTCTGTTGGGTAACCGGTTTTATCCGCCACCACGTTAAGCATCACTTTTTCAATATCATTGAGATTCAAGGAAGTATTGTTATCAACTTTCGCTGTTTCGACCTGTATTGCAGTAGCCGAAGCAACGATCTCTCTCATTGGATTTACTACCACCACTGAGTGCATATAGTTAACAATTTCCGCTAGGGTACGCATTTGTGATAACTGCTCAGCATCTAATTCCGGTAAGTCAGTGACCTGATCTTGCACTGCGCCTAAGATCTCAACACGTTTAATTGAATCAATGCCCAGATCTGCTTCCATATCCATGCTTAGCTCTAACATTTCAGTGGGATAACCGGTTTTGTCAGCGACTACATTCAACATAATGCTTTCAATAGCTTGAGCATCCGCCTTTGTCTCAGTGACTGCTATTACGTTGGCAGGTTGTTTAACTTGCTGAGACTGAATCGTTGCATGTGTTACTTTTAGTTGTTGTTGTAAATCAAGATCATTGGCTGTGCTGATATTTGTATTAGCATTTGCCGCAACACTTTCCTTTTGACTACTTTGGAATTGATTAGCTTGCATTTCAGGTTGAAGCTTATCAGTAGACCTTGCCGTTGCCGAGTCTGTTACGTTATACATAGGATTTTTTAAGTTAGATACAGAGTTTGTTGTTCTGTTTTCACTCACTTCAACCGCCGACACATTATTCAACATTTGCTGCATATTGTCGGTTTGATTGTTTAAATAAGTTTCGTGTACACGCAACGTTTCCGTCTGGAAGTCATGGTACATAGCAAGTGTTTTATCTAACCCGTCAGGTAAATTTTGTTGCCCTGCTTGCGCAGCAAGTACTGTTTTAAACGTATCCGCGTATTGATTCGGCCCTTCTAAATAAGCTTGGTGCACAGAGAGAAGTTGTGATTGATGTTTAACAAACTGCTCTACGCTGCTTTCAATACTAGAAGCTAATTGTTGTTGATTATTACTAATGCGATTAATAGCATTAGTAGCTAAATGAGCACTAGCTTGGTCTTGAATATTGGCGCCCGTTTGATCAGCTAAACGCTTACCTTGACTGTCTACGTAGACTATTTTTTCGACAACCTTTTCAACTATTTTTTCAACAATAACTTCTTTAATTTGTGGTTCAGACACAGGTACTGCCTGTGCTACTTTCCAACCATCTGTTAATTCATCTTGGAAGGCTTTTTTAGTTTTATTGCTGACATAAGATGCACCAGAAAGCTTCATTGCTAGTGGTGACTTTTTAGGTGCTATTGTAGGGCGTACTACCGCAGAGTATGGGTCAATATTATCCAGTTCAAGTCCAAGCACGGCCATTTGCACGGCAGCTAAGCGTAATTGTAAATCTGAACACTGCTTAGGATTGTTATTGGTTGCAATGGTTACGACATCATTTTTATCGCCTAAAATGTTATCAACTAATCGTGTTAATACATTTTTAGGACCAAACTCAACAAATATGCGCCCACCAGCATCATACAAATTATTAATCTCTTTACTGAATTGTACTGACTGTAAAATATGTTCTTTTAGTGCAGACTTGATCTGATTATGATCATCACTGTGCGCTTCACCCGTCGCATTTGAATACACTGCGATCTTAGGTTTGTTAAACTTAACCCCATCAATAGCTTCAGCAAAAGGTTGCTGCGCGTGCCCTACTAGCGGTGTATGAAATGCAGCAGAGACAGGTAATGCGATGACTTTAAAACCACTATCAGTTAATTGCGTTGTCGCGATTGCTATCGCGTCGGTTGTACCTGCAATAACAGCTTGATTATTTGCGTTATAATTGGCAATTTCCACCCCTTCAATGGCTTCAATGTTTGATTCAATATCGCTTATATTTCCAATCACTGCCGCCATAGTGCCAGGGTCAAATGCTTCACTATTTTGTGTATTGTTATCAGGTGCCGACATAGCTTGCCCGCGCGCCTTCGCTAATTTCATAAAGTCAGCTTCAGATATAACATCTGCAGCCCATAATGCAGTCAACTCACCAAAACTATGTCCTGCGGCAAAATCTGCTTTAAATCCAGCTTGTTTAAAGGTATTGAATAAACCAACAGATAAGCTACCAATGGCAGGTTGTGCGTATTGTGTCGCTCTTAACGCTAATTCCTGTTGATCTCGTTTTTGCTGATCAAATACGGGAATAGGATACACAAACTGAGATAAACTTGTCTCACCTGCTTGATGGAATTGCTGGTCAATGTGTGCTTGGCTAGCCATCATGCTTGGAAAATGACAAACCAACTCACGGCCCATATTGACATACTGAGAACCTTGACCAGAGAATAAAGCCACTACTTTGCCATTAGTTGGCATCGCCTGCTCACGATAATAAAGGCCAGTCGGTGTTGACCATTCACTATTTTGATCAGTGGTTAATTGAGTGACTAGCTGTTGCAACAGCTTAATTGTTTGCTCAACTCCATTGGCGACAAAACCACAGCGTGCTTGTTTTTCTGCTACTTTCTTAATCGGATACGAAAGGATCAACTGATTAAGCGCATAGGGTTGTTGTTCAGGGTCTACCTGCAAAGAAGCTAATTCAGTTTTTAATGTGTTAATTAAAGACTGTTTATTATCGGCAGCAAATAACAACGTCTGTGCAACCTCATTTAATCGATATGCACCTTGTTGACTTTGTGTGTATTCTTCTAACACTAAATGAAAATTCGTGCCGCCAAAGCCAAATGAGCTAATACCCGCTTGACGCTTAGCGCCATCAGCACGTTGCATCCAAGGTCTAGTTTCAGTATTGATATACAAAGGTGTATTTTCAATATCTAAATTTTGATTTGGTTTATCTACATTAATGGTGGCTGGTAACACCTTATGATGTAAAGCGAGTGATGCTTTGATTAAACCCGCCGCACCTGCAGCCGCTTTAGTATGTCCCACTTGAGACTTAACAGAACCAAGGGCAACGTGCTGTTTTTGATCGTTATTTTCACTAAATAATAACTCTAAGCCTTTAAACTCTGCTGCATCGCCCGCTTTAGTGCCAGTGCCATGAGCTTCAATTAAGCCACAGGTTTTTGGATCAAAACCGGCATCTTGATAGGCGCGTTTTAATGCTTTTAATTGCCCTTCTGGACGAGGAGCATAAATAGATTTAAATTTACCATCGGATGAACTACCAATACCTTTAATAACAGAATAGATTCGGTCACCGTCACGTTCAGCATCTTCTAAACGTTTTAGAGCGATCATCCCTACCCCTTCTCCGATCATCATTCCGTTCGATTTATCATCAAAAGGACGAATACAATCTCCGTCGGTAAAAGCAGGTGTTTTAGAAAATGACATGTACATGAATGGTGAGTTATCGCAGCAAATACCGCCTGATAACATCATATCTGAGCGGTATTCTAATAAATCTGAAACCGCCATTTTGATCGCAGATAAAGAACCCGCACAAGCAGCATCAACCACACAGTTAGTACCACCAAAATTAAAACGATTCGCAATACGTCCAGCAATAACGTTACCTAACATACCGGGGAACGAATTTTCTTCCCAGGGAATATAAGCCTTCTTAAATTTGTCCACGATAACTTGTGTATCATCTTGACTAAGGCCTGAAGCTTTTAAAACTTTCTCAAGTACGGGGCCTTGTAGGCGAGACATTAATTGTCCACCTTGTTTTTGGCCACCACCTACTCCTAATACAATGCCCATTTTATCACGGTCAAAACTACTTTCTTCACTGACACCGGCATCAGCTAATACATCACGCGCAACCACTAAAGCCATTAACTGTGTAATATCTGTTAATTCTAATAAGTTCGGTGGTAAACCAAATTCCATTGGATCAAAATCAATCTCGGGTAAAAAAGCGCCGCGTTTACAATAACTTTTATCCGCTTCTTTTTTATCGGCAGAATAATAATCATCGATAGCCCATCTGTCCTCTGGCACATCTTGAATGCCATTTACAGAATTAACGATAGTATCCCAAAATTGTCCAAGGTTTTTACTCTCAGCAAAAACCGAAGCCATACCAACAATTGCAATCGGCGTTTCTTGCAAGCGAGAGTTGAGTCGCTTATCCGACGCTGGGTTTGTGGTTTGCTTTTTTGACATTATTTTCTCCAATAGCATTACTATTAATTTGCTAAGCGTTTACTGTACGTTTAACAAATGAAATCGGCTTAAAAATTCATTATAATTTGCCGCTAATAAACGGCGGATATGGAACGGCGCATGGCGCAAAACATACTTCATATAGCGTCTTGCGGCATCGGCTTCATCGTCTTGATATAAATCTACATATACCCATTCACTCTCTAGGTCATGTGCAATTAACAAACGCGGTTGGTTATCTTGATTGGCAATATTTTTTTGCTTTGTTTTATTCAATGATTTATTTAATGTTCTATTCGCTGCTTTATTCGATTTTGTATCAAGATCAGGCAAGGTTGTCACACTCACTTGCACTACATCTGAATAGCTTAAATGACGAGTATTTGAATTTCTTGCTTGGTCTGCCAGTTTACTGCTTTTTAGGCTGTCGGTATCTTCCAAGCGTAATTGATTTAATACATCCAACATAGCCTGAGGGTTAACCACAGAACTCATCACTTCATCTGAGTTATTGTCTTGAATCGCAACGGTGACTTGCTGTTCTAACTTAATTAATTCACCAGCAGGATCGATATCAGCTAATTTAGAAACACCATGGCGTTTTAAACATCGCTGTAATCCAGCACGAGAAGTGTTTTCATTAATGAATTGGCGACAGACTTGTAACAGATGATCAAGCGACAACATTAATCTAGTACGTAATTGCACTACGATATATTGTTGTTGCAAGGTAAGTGTTGTTTTTGAGTTTTTTGGGACATGTGAAGCATCTTCAAGCGTATCGCGTTGACGCCATTTACGTACCGTAGATTCAGATATTTTCAGAAGACGAGCTAATACCGCCGTAGGCAGTTCTGATGCTCGAATAAAAGCTCGGATTTCAGGGGTAGTAGTAGCGTTTTTATGCTGTTTGGCGCTCAATAGATGATTCACTAAAACGAAAAAGTATCGCTAATATACACAGGTATCAACCCCTATACAATCAACCGATACTTATAATTGTTTATAGTCTGTGCAAACACACAATTTTTTATCGAGATCACAGAATTGTTAATCATTAATTTCTGCATGGTGAATAGATTCAAAATAGTCAATAAAGATTAGCCTTCTATTTATAACTTATAAACTATAGCCTTTAACCTATACCCCATACCCCATACCAAGATATACCAAGATATACCAAGATAGTCTGAAACATGAGTACGACTTTTCAAGGTTATAGGCTTTTCAAAACGCTATTAACTATTTAAGTAAAGCCTGTGCTAACCAAGTTTTGAATTGTGCCGCGGGCAATGCACCATTCAATGTATCAACCATTTTTCCCTGCTTAAAGACCATTAAAGTAGGAATACTGCGTATATTATATTTTGCGCCTAATTGTTGTTGGTCTTCGGTATCTACTTTCACAAATAAAACCGACGTTTGCTGTTTTGCAACTTCAGTAAATGTTGGCGCAAAGTTAATACATGGACCACACCAAGGGGCCCAAAAATCAACGACTACCGGCTTTTCACTATTAATCAACGCTGCTAAATTAGCATCGGTACCTTCAACAGGGGCACCTTGTAATAAATCTTTTTTACAACGCCCGCAGCTCGGGTTAGCGTCAATTCGATCAATGGGTAAACGATTCATTGAATGGCAATGTGGGCATCTAGAAGTGATTGTATTCATTATTATGTTCTCTTTTAAGTCGATGGATCAAAATCTATTTCTTTGCATGTGCTATTTTTTAAATAGATGATTTATGTTTTTTCTTATTCTCAATTTCTTCGTTCATTTAATACTTTATTTATAAGTGTTTTATTAAATTATTTATTTAAAACTACTCCATAGAATCAATGCTACTTAAAATAAACCTAGGTTTAAAGAGACCAAGATAGTAGAGCAGACAATTAAGTCAAAAAATAAGTGTTATCTCGATTTATTCAAAAATATTGTTGAACATTTATCAAGCAAAATCTACAGACGACTAAAAACGAATTTCAACTTATTGTTTGTATATTCTATAGATCTTTATTTATATGCTTTAACTTATTCATTGCGGCTCACTTATTCTTGCTTGCGAATCCTAGCAAGTGATCTCAATTACAATTTTTGTGAAGTATATTTCATTGATGTTTATCAGATTTCTGCTACCCCCTTAATTTTATTGTGGAATATGATAGTGTATGTTTATTGTACTTAGCGTTATTCATCAAATGTAATTTTAATGGAGAACTACTCATGGCCACATCGATACAATCTTTAAAACAACTTCAAATTAACGATAGCATTTATAACTATTATAGTTTTGATGCTTTACAAGATAAGTATGACCTTTCGCGTTTACCCTTTTCCGCTAAAATCTTATTAGAGAATTTACTGCGCCATGCAGATCGCGATTTTGTGCAACTAGAGGATATTGAAACGTTAGCAAAATGGGATGTAGATAACTGGCAAGATACTGAAATCGCTTTTGTTCCTTCTCGGGTTGTGCTTCAAGATTTTACGGGGGTACCTGCCGTTGTAGATTTAGCAGCGATGCGAGATGCGATTGTAAAAATGGGCGGGAAAGCAGATAAGATCAATCCGCTGAATCCAGTAGAACTAGTTATTGACCACTCAGTAATGGTAGATGTCTACGGCCAAGCCGATGCTTTACAGCAAAATACAGCCATGGAATTTCAACGTAATGGCGAACGTTATAAGTTCTTACGTTGGGGTCAACAAAGCTTTGATAATTTTAAAGTTGTCCCTCCAGGTCGCGGTATCGTACATCAAGTCAATCTCGAATATTTAGCGCGCGTTGTGTTTAAAGATTCCGAACAAAATAATTTACTCTATCCTGATACTTTAGTTGGCACAGACTCACATACCACCATGATCAATGGTCTTGGTGTTTTGGGTTGGGGAGTGGGAGGCATTGAAGCTGAAGCCGCTATGTTAGGCCAACCCGTCACCATGTTATTGCCTGAAATTGTAGGATTTGAATTAACCGGAAAATTACCCGCGGGGACGACGGCAACGGATCTCGTATTAACGGTAACTGAACAGCTACGTGCTGCAGGTGTAGTGGGTAAATTTGTTGAGTTTTTTGGTGAAGGAGTCAATCAATTAACTTTGGCTGATAGAGCAACCATTGCCAATATGGCACCGGAATATGGAGCTACCTGTGGTATTTTCCCTATCGATCATCAAACCATTGATTATTTAAAATTAACCGGTCGTAGCAGTAAAGATATTGCACAAGTTGAGGGTTATTTAAAAGCCATGGACATGTGGGGTGTAGAGTCGCAAAAAAATGCGGTTTATCATAGCAGATTATCATTACAACTTGATCAAGTCGTCCCTTCTATTGCAGGCCCTAAAAGACCTCAAGACAGAATATCACTGGACCAAGCGGGCTCAGCCTATCGTGATTGGTTAGCATTACAAAAAGGACCACAACAAGCAGCTCCTGATCAAGCAAAAAGTGGTTTTGAAAGTGAAGGAGGACAAGCATCCACTATACTACCTTCAAGCGATGGTGGTGCAGGTGTTGCTTGTCAATATAATGGTGAAGACTTTATTTTAAAACATGGCTCTGTCGTCATTGCAGCAATAACTAGTTGTACTAATACTTCCAATCCATCGGTATTAATTGCAGCGGGTTTATTAGCAAGAAAAGCGAGACAACTTGGGTTAAATGTTAAACCTTGGGTTAAAACTAGCTTGGCACCGGGTTCACAAGTAGTCACCGATTATTTAGCAAAAGCTGGTTTAAATGAAGATCTAGATGCGCTCGGATTTCAATTAGTAGGCTATGGCTGTACCACCTGTATTGGTAACTCAGGTCCTTTACCAACTGAAATTAGTGACGCAATACACCAAGGGGATTTATCCGTTACTTCCGTATTATCAGGAAACCGTAACTTTGAAGGACGTATCCACCCCGAAATACAAGCTAATTATTTAGCGTCACCGCCTTTAGTGGTTGCCTATGCATTGGCAGGTAATATGCAAATAGACATTACTACCGAACCTTTGGGCAATGATAGCAATGGCAAGCCGGTTTACTTAAAGGATATTTGGCCAGATAATAACGAAATAAAACAGATGATGGAAAAAGTCATTGATAGCTCAATGTTTATATCCCGTTATGCTGATGTTTATAGTGGTAATAAAGATTGGCAAGCATTGGACGTTGTACAAAGCCAAAAATATGATTGGCCAGATTCAACCTACGTTAAACTCCCACCTTTCTTTGCTAATATTAGTGCCCAAGTACCAGAGATTACCGATATTAATAATGCACGTTGTTTATTAAAACTAGGTGATAGTGTCACCACAGACCACATATCCCCAGCGGGCTCTATTGCACTTGATAGCCCTGCCGCAGCCTACTTAGAAAGCGAAGGTGTAGCTGCAAAAGATTTTAACTCCTATGGTTCTAGACGCGGTAATCACGAAGTCATGATGCGAGGCACTTTTGCTAATGTACGTTTACGTAATTTATTGGCTCCGGGTACCGAAGGCTGTTGGACGCGCATGATGCCATCTGGTGAACAAATGAGTGTATTTGATGCTGCTATGCAATATCAACAACATAACATTGCTTCCATTGTGTTAGCGGGTAAAGAGTACGGCACGGGTAGTTCACGTGATTGGGCGGCGAAAGGGCCTGCGTTATTAGGCGTTAAAGCAGTTATCGCACAAAGTTACGAACGCATACATCGTTCTAATCTAGTTGGAATGGGTATATTGCCTTTACAATTTATGGAAAACGATAGCGCTGATTCATTAGCATTAACGGGTGAAGAACAATTTACTATTCCGGCGGTCAGTGCAGGACAAAAAACGGTGCAAGTGACAGCCATTGCTGAAGATGGAAGTTCTCGAAGCTTTGAAGCACGTATTCGAATAGATACACCGAATGAGTTTAGCTATTATCAGCACGGTGGCATCTTACACTACGTACTTCGTAACTTATCTGTTTAGAGGGTTAATATTGAAGTAGTGAATTTGTAAGTGTTTTAAAAGAGACTTGTTTAGCTGCTTATTGCTTAGCAGCTAAACACTTAACCAGTTAAAAAATTGATTAGCCAAAAGATTAACCAGCAAAACAAGCGACCTCGTATGAGGTTTACTTATTGGTTAATAACGGTCTTGTATCGCTTTGCTTATCCAGATCTGAGGTTAACTATAAATAGGTTTATTGAGTTTTATCAAATGCAGTTATATTGGGTTCTCCCAACACAACTTGGTCCCTACCCTGATGCTTAGCTTGATATAATGCATTATCAGCACGCTCAAAAGCGAGATCAGCATCATCAGATTTACAAAATGATGTATAACCGATTGAGACAGTGATCGATAGCTGATCATTTTTAAATTTAAAGGGAATATTCTTAATTTGTTCTCGTAATTTATTTAATACATAAGCAGATTGTTGTTCGGTAATTTCGGGTAGTAATAGTGCAAACTCTTCGCCACCAAAACGGGCAATATAGTCATTTTTTCGAATTGATTTTTGTAACGTTTGTGCAATAACATGAAGCACTTTATCACCCGCTAAATGACCAAAATTATCATTAATTTCTTTAAAATTATCAATATCAATAATCGCAATATTAAGACGTTTTTGGTAGGTTTTAAAACGCAGCATTTCTATTTCTAGTCGTTCACTCCAAGCTGCTCGATTAGGAATTTTTGTTAAAAAATCCACATGTAATTGTTTATTTTGCTGCTTAAGTGTTTTTTGATAACTCTGTGTTTCATTTTGTAATTTTTTAATTTGTCTCACCATACTTTGAAATTTATGTCGGAACTTTTGCTCCTTCTTTTTTTCTTGTGCGGTAATAACATGCTGTACGTCACTCACATAGTTTTTAATGTGTGCACGTAAATGTTCTAAATCTTGTATCTCTTCACTTTGTTGTTTTAATAGTTGAGCATTTGACTCAATGGAGATAAAAGTTTCTTTTTGTTGAACAAACCCTGCCTCAGTACTACTTAATGTCCTACTAAAGTTTGAATAAAACTCACTTAAATTATCATTTAACATATACAAAAAATGCCGAGAAGCAGTTCGCTCTTCACGTGTGCTTTTAATAATCAGTTTAATCACTTGTAAACAATGATATGGCAGTTGGAAATGATCATCTTCATTACAAATCTTAATTCTAAGTTTTTCCAGGTCTTTAACGTAAGACTCATCTATATCCAATTCAAGGATCACTTGTTGTAGCTCTTTGTTAATAAAGGCGACATCATTTTTATTATCACAATCAGATTGCATAGAGCATTGACTCAATTCAATCACTGCACTTTGATAAATTTTGATCAAGTCATTTAACTCAACCTGATGTTCAACAACACTATAGGCAGTGTTATTTTGCATATTATTAAGTTTCTTTTTAATTGAATTTGATAACGAGGTAACTTGCTGCAATTGTCGCATTGAATGGCGTGTAATGAATCGACCTTCAGATAATTTTTCTTCTAAAGTATTGGGAACCAACGATAGCTGCTTATTACATTCATTAAAAAGAGTACTACGATCTTCATCGTTGGAGATAACTTGAAAATTCTTTAAAAATGTATACTGATAATTATCAAACGTTTTGTCCTGTCGAAAATGACGCTTGAATAACTGTTGAAACAGTTGCAGTAGTGCTACCGATGAAGCCATGAATTTAAGTCCTTTAAATTACTGATTCAATTATTATTTATTAATTGAACATTCAAAAACAGTATAGCTAAATAGTCAATTTTTAATTATGTTATTTGTTGAAAACATGTGATTAAAAGGGAAAAAGCAGACAAGGCTATAATATATGAGAATTATCTTATAAAATTGACCTATATTATACATTATCAAGTTAAAAACTAATTACATCAACAACTTAAATTTAAGATATTCTCAATATTGTCCAATATTAAAAAATTTAAGATAATTATTGTTAGTTACTTTTTGATTATATTACTATGATAAAAATCATTATATAAAACCATATTAGCTAAATTGATAGCGATCTAAATTGACAGTTATCTAAATTAACAGTAATGCTTAATCATCACAAACATCAGCGTTTTATATTATTAATATTGCTAAAAGAAAATAAGAGCAATTTATATCGCTCACTCTCTTTCAACTTAAAGAATTGACATTATGACAATATATTTTATTCAAGCAGCTCTGTATCTTCTCGTCGCGGTAATATGCGTACTTTTAGCAAAAAGATATGGATTAGGATCGGTACTTGGTTATCTCAGTGCAGGAGTTATCATAGGCCCCATTACAGGTTTAGCAGGCGAAGAGACAAATACTATCCAGCATTTTGCTGAATTTGGTGTCGTGATGATGCTCTTTATCGTCGGGTTGGAGCTTTCACCAAAAGCGTTATGGAATATGAAAAGTCGGCTGATTGGTTTAGGGGGATTACAAATTGGTCTTACAACCCTCATTATCACCTCACTCGGCATTGCATTTGACTTTCCATGGCAACCTTCTTTGGTAGTTGCCCTTATCTTTTCATTATCATCAACTGCGATTGTTATGCAAAGTTTCGCAGAGAAATCACTGAATAAAACCGACGGCGGACAAGCAGCATTTTCTATTTTATTATCTCAAGATATTGCAGTTATCCCGATGCTGGCGGTTATTCCGTTATTAGCTATTCCCGCTTATTTTGGCATGCCAGAAACCATTTCATTAGTCTCAGACCATGGAGCTATCTCGTTAGTTGAACACTTATCGGGTTGGCAGTATGCTGGCGTCATTATTATTGCCATTGCTCTAATTGTGGGTGCTGGACATTATATTTCGAAACCTTTATTTACATTGGTTGCCAAATCGGGACTTCGAGAACTGTATACAGCCACCGCTTTATTATTGGTTATATCGATTTCCGCATTAATGAGTGTGGTTGGTTTATCTCCGGCACTGGGTACCTTTTTAGCAGGCGTTGTACTAGCTAACAGCGAATTTCGTCATGAATTAGAAAGTAATATTCAACCTTTTAAGGGATTATTACTGGGGTTATTTTTTATCACCGTGGGCGCAGGTATTAGTTTCGCAGTGATTACCGAACATTTTTTATTAATTAGTAGTTTGACCATAGCAGTGATTGCTATAAAAGCCGCTGTGTTACTTAGTTTGGCAATTATTTTTAAAATTAAAAACTCCGATGGTTGGTTATTAACCCTTAGTCTCGCGCAAGCCGGAGAGTTTGGATTTGTAGTACTAAGTTTCTCATCACAAAGCCAAGCATTACCCCCTGAATGGGTTGCTATTCTTTCACCCGTTATCACACTATCAATGTTTTTAACTCCACTGCTATTTATTTTCTATGACAAAGTGGTCACTAAAAAATATGTTGCGACACAGCAGAAAAAACCAGCTGATAACATTGATAAAAAAGGACAAGTTGTTATTGCAGGGATCGGTCGTTTTGGACAAGTTATTAATCGCTTACTCATGGCTAATGGCTTTGAAACAACAGTGATTGATCAATCAACAGATATGATTGACCGTGTAAGAAAAATTGATATACATGCTTATTATGGTGATGCGACAGATTCTAGCTTACTTAATACGGCAGGCCTTGAAGAAGCATCGTTATTAGTGATTGCAATTGATGGACCAGAAAACATACTACATTTAGTCAAACACGTTAAACAATTTCATCCACACTTATCTATTGTTGCTCGAGCCTATGACCGTGGTCATGGTTATCTTTTAGAAGCAGCAGGTGCAGATCACGTGTTTATAGAGTCCTACTTTACCGCATTAGAAATGAGTAAGAGATCATTACAAGTGTTGGGCTTTGATGAAAAGAAAGCGGAAAAGGCTAAATCGCTTTATTATCAAACGGAACTAGATCATCATGAAGATTTGCGTAAAGCTTGGAATGATGCGGGCAAAGAAAGTTATCTATTTAACAACTATATTGAGTTGTTTGTATCATTAGAACAAGAGATGAGATTAGCAATGAAAGAACATATTAATGATGAAAAAGAGTAATCTCAACTAACCCAAACACTTCAATCCGTCAGTAGCCTAGTCTAAATTAAACTTAGGCTACTGACTGATTAGTGACAGGCTCTATTGTTATATTAACTTTAATCGCCGAGATCACTTTAGTTAGATATTTTCTCAAAAAGTTGAGCTAATTGCGTTTTTAATTGCTCAACTTCTTTCTCTAACAACACCACTCGAGATTCGAGTTTATCTTGTTCTGCAACATTTTCTGCCGGTAAATTATTCTGTAATGATTGTGTGCCCTGCTGTATATCAAGATCATCGTGTTGATGCTCATGATCAGAAAAGAGATGCATATACCTCGATTCTCTTTTCCCTGCTTCTCTCGGTAATTTTTGTACTTTAGGTTGCTCATTTAATACTAGTAATTGTTCAAGCGCTGCTTCAACTTCACTGACGTTATCAAACTCAGCCAAACGTTGCGTTCTGGTGCGCAGTTCTCCTGGTGTCTGAGGACCACGAAGAAATAACACGCAAAGTATTGCCTTTTGTTGGTCTGTTAATTGTAAATTACCAAAGGTAGTATTGCAGAAGCGATGCTTGTATTTATTGACACGCCCATGTGCTCCGCTATCTACCATTAATTGATTTAGTTCTATTAATTCATCAACAACATTTTGTACTTCTGTTTCAGAAAGAGTTAAAACAGGATCTCGGTTACTCTTTTGGTTACAGCCATTAGTTAATGAGTTTAACGACAATGGATATTGTTCCGGTGTGGTTTTCTCCTTTTCAAGCATCACTCCAATAACGCGGATTTGCAAAGCAGTTAATGTCACCATCTACTCGGGTTCCTTAAGTGTTAAATTTTAAGATATGAAATTGCTGCTAATAATAGTGGGAAATAGCATGGCAACAATTCATGTTTGACCATTACTTGGAATAATGTCCCCAAGTTATTAAAATGCATAGCATTATTATATAAAAGAATTTATTAATGATGAGTAAATAACATTTTTAAAGTGGTCTGTCGTTTTAATGAATATTTGAAAGTAACTAAGTTATTATTTCAACGATAGTAATCGATAAATAGAACAAGAAATCACAAGGGATAAACTTACGATTTCTTCTACTTTTAAACATTATTCGGCTATTCCATAACAAAACCATTTAACAGATCATCAACCTCATTCCTGTATTTTTCCACTAAACTCGCGCCGGTAAAGGTGACATATTGGGTAGAACCGGAAGTATCTGAGTAATAATAGCCAAGGTATTGAAAGTCAATGCCTTTCATGGTGCCAACCATTTCCATATAAATCATTTTTTTGCCATTAACAATACGATATTCTTTTTTGATCACTTTGGTATTAGGAGCGACATCTTTAGCGTTATCTAACGCTATTTCGGTTAATTCTTTAGTATTAATTTGAATCCGTTCAGTGATCACTCTCGCATACAAATCCCCTGCTTTAAGGGTTAAGCTGTATTCGATAGCAGCATCATCGTTTGAACTTTTTTCAAAAGTCCATTTTTTACTGTTAATTGCAAAGGTGGCATTATTTTTTTTACTTTTTAAAACAAAATTTGAAGTCTTAGGTGTATTAAATACCCCAGGATTGGTCTTTATTTCAAGTTCTTCAGTTACATTATCCTGTTCATAAAACCAAGTTCCATCGTCATTCAAAATAACCACATCACCTTCTTCCGTCACCCCTTTTTGGGCGGCAGAAACATGAAGAGAGAAAAAACATAATAGTAATGGAATATAAAGTTTCATAATCGGCCTTTCACTTAGCAAATGATTAGAGTAAACAAACGGGCAGTAAAGTGTATAAAATATAGCTATTTATTAATAACGATATCAATCTAATATTTTAAATCAATATATTACTCACAAACCACCCTGCATTAATAACTTAGGTACTGCCAAGGTCACAATTTACGGGTTAGTCCAACTGCAATGATTCTAAAAAATACCATTAAATAGAGATGAATTTCACAAGAAAAAGTAATGTAACTTAAAAACAACGCTGAAATAAAAGATATCTTTTATTATTGCCTTACTGTGAACTTAAAGTCATACAACAAATTATCAAAAAATAATACTTAAATTATGTTCAATAGTTGACATATTTAATGGATACTCAATAGAATGATTAAGTAGCGTATTCATGATGTTGAGAACAATACCTTAAACAAGCGATGACTGCTCTGCATATCAATATTTTAAAGTCCCCCCTATAACATAAATGAAGGTAGATGATGATGAAGAAAATATTACTCGCCATTACGGCAACTGCAATGATTATCCCCGCTGTATTTGCAAATGATTTTGAAAAAACAGAAGACGCAATCAAATATCGTCAAGCAGCCTATGGATTAATTTCATTTAACTTTGGTGAAATGGGTGCGATGTTAAAAGGTCAGAAGCCTTTTGATCAAGACCAATTCAACATACGTGCTGAAAATGTGGCTGCACTATCTAAATTGCCACATGAAGCTTTTGTTGATGGTTCAGATAAAGGAGATACGGCGGCACTTGCTGAAATTTGGCAGGATAAGGCAGATTTTGATAGTAAAATGAATACTTTTAAAGATAATGCAGCAGCTTTAGCCATCGCCGCTAAATCTAATGACAAAAATGCCATCAAAGCAGCTTTTGTTGATACAGGTAAAAGTTGTAAAGGCTGCCACAAAGTTTACAAAGAAGATTAAGGTAAGATTTACAAGCTATGCACTTATTATTTGAATCTAAGTCATACAAAAAATATCAAAATACCCATTAAGTATTTACTTAATGGGTATTTAATAAGGCTTGGATTCAGGTCATAAAAAACTCACCACAGGCGCTAATAAATAAAACCACACCAATGTAAAAATAATCGCAACAATGACCAATGCAACTAGTTGAGAACGCAGTTTAGGAGCATCTGTACTATCTGTTAAACCTTTATCGCTAGCATTTTTTTTATGTCCACTGAGCTCTTTGTACCCTGTAAACATTGCATTAATTAAATTTTCACCTTTCAGAAAATGTACTACTACAGCTAGAATATGCACCGCTGCCATCGCAATGATGATATTAAAATTGTTCTTATGTACCCAAGTTAACCAATTAGCAGTATCAGAAGAAACTAAAGATACCAAGGGCCCTTCTGTAAAAATTTCATCCGTAGCAAATAAACCAGTGCCTAGCTGTAGCGCAATCAAACTGAGCAACACCACCACCATATAACCACCTAAAGGGTTGTGTCCAAGCGTCTTTGGTTTTGGTTCTTTTAATGTGTAACTAATAACTTGTTTTGGCGATACGATAAACTGTTTGAATAAAGCGGTTTCACTTCCCCAAAATCCCCATATCAATCTAAAAAGAATTAAAGTCATTAATAAATAGGCGCAAATTTGATGCCATTGCATCTCACCATTTTCAGCAGTCCACCAAAGACCTACTAATAATAAAACCATTGCCCAATGGAAAAAACGTGTTGAAAAATCCCACACCTTTATTTTTTTATTATTTAAATTCATCTGTCACCCATTTAGTAAAAAAGTAAATTTATCAATACTGAGAAGTTACGTCGAAGTCATTGTACATACCCATTACCAATCGAGATGCTTTATTCAGTCGTTAGCTTGAATAGTACGGGGTATAGTTTGTAGTCAGTTTATCAGAGCAGGATTATAATTCATCAACATTAACATTGATGGTGGCATCGTTTTTAATTCATTCCCAAAAGACCTTAAGGTGCAAATTTACGCTTCAGCTTATCAAGCATTAAGATCATACCCAGTTTAATAAATCGCCAACTATTAATGAGTTTTGAAGCCCCGTGCTGGGTAGGATAATGTTGATCTAAAAAAGTGATTATATGATGACGGCCGAACATAACAGCCCAATCTCTTACATTCATGTTGGTTTTATTTTTAAGGCTGATGTCTGCTCCAAACTCTAAAAGAAGCAATAATGTTTCAATATCTCCTTTGTAGGCGGCGCCCATCAAAACTGTATTCCCCATACTATCAGTAGAATTAACATCTGCTCCGGAACGCAAAAGAGCTTCACAAAAATCTTTTTCACCATTGTAAACAGATAACATTAGAGCTGAATAACCACGACCGTTGGTCGCATTAAGATCCAAAGCATTATCTCGCATTAAAAGATCTGCATAACCTCTTAAATCACCTATTCTAGCAAAATCAAAAATAGTCGACTCGGTACGATAGGTTTCTTTGTATGCTTTCCAGGTTTTCATTTTTTCCTTTATTCAATTAATAAGAAAATTGAATAGCTGAGCAGACCCGTCACCACAAAATTAGGCCTGCAACAGTTAATTCACTTTTATTGTTTGTTACAATTATAAATCTTTGTATATAAACAACTTATTAAGAAGCAAATCACTTAAAAGTAAATTTTTTACAAGTCAATACTTTTCAAATCAATGTCTAATGCGTTAGCAACACCTTGACCATAAGCAGGGTCTGCTTTGTAACAGTTTGCAATATGACGGTGTTTAACTTCAATTGAAGCAGGACCAATACTTCTTGCTGTATTTTCAAATAATACTTGTTGTTGTTGCGCAGTCATTAAATTGAACAACTTACCGGGTTGGCTATAATAATCGCTGTCATCTTCTCGGAAATCCCAATTATAAGCATCACCATTAATCGCTAACTTAGGTTCTTTTTGCTCTTCCTGCTGCTGCCATAATCCTAAATTGTTAGGCTCATAAGCTTTGGTACTGCCATAGTTACCATCAACACGCATTGCGCCATCACGATGATATGAATTAACTGGACAACGAGGTTGATTGACTGGAATATGCATGTGATTAACACCTAGACGATAACGTTGCGCATCACCATATGAAAATAAACGTCCCTGTAACATTTTATCTGGTGAATAACTGATGCCAGGTACAAAGTTGGCAGGGTTAAATGCTGCTTGCTCGACTTCAGCAAAATAATTATCAGGATTACGATTAAGCTCCATCACACCTACATCAATTAACGGATAATCATCGTGTGGCCATACTTTAGTAAGATCAAAAGGATGTACTTGATAGGTATCTGCTTCTTTCTCTGGCATTATTTGAACT
The DNA here is from genome assembly GCF_037546855.1 of Vibrio sp. 1-Bac 57. NCBI lineage: Bacteria > Pseudomonadati > Pseudomonadota > Gammaproteobacteria > Vibrionales > Vibrionaceae > Vibrio > Vibrio sp. 1-Bac 57. The sequence continues at coordinate 79,509 of NZ_JALAAC010000005.1, forward strand.
TTGACATTCCATTTAGGAAAATCACCTTGTTCTATTGCTTCGTATAAATCTTGCTGATGACTTTCACGGTTTTTTCCAACTAATGCTTCCGCTTCTTGATCAGTTAAATTTTTAATACCCTGTTGTGTTTGTAAATGAAACTTAACCCAGAAACGTTCGTTATCTGCATTAATAAAACTAAATGTATGGCTACCAAAACCATGCATATGACGGTAACTACTCGGGATACCACGGTCACTCATGACAACAGTCACTTGATGAAGTGCTTCAGGCAATAAAGACCAAAAATCCCAGTTGGTATTGGCATTACGAAGATTGGTACGAGGATCCCTTTTTACTGCATGGTTTAAATCAGGAAATTTCAATGGATCACGTAAAAAGAAAACCGGCGTATTATTACCGACTAGATCCCAATTACCTTCCTGTGTATAAAACTTGATCGCAAAACCGCGAATATCGCGTTCGGCATCAGCTGCACCACGTTCACCCGCTACGGTTGAAAAGCGAATAAATAGATCAGTTTGTTGACCGACTTCGGAGAATATATTTGCTTTTGTATATTGCGTTATATCGTGTGTCACAGTAAACGTACCATAGGCACCTGATCCCTTTGCATGCATACGTCTTTCAGGAATCACTTCTCTATCAAAATGCGCTAATTTCTCTAAGAACCAGAGGTCTTGTAATAACATTGGCCCGCGTGGACCAGCCGTTTGTGCATTTTGATTATCTGCAACGGGGGCACCATTTGTCATCGTTAATTTATGCTTATTGGTCATGATTATCTCCATATCTTAGATTTAATAGATTAATAGTTAATGATTAAATTTAGCGTAAAAAATCAACTTCTTGTTGATGAAGATAATCCACTTTAACCATTACCTTTCTGGAAAGGTATTAATTGAATATACCTCTCTAGAAAGGTATTGTACAAACAAATATAGGGAATTTTATGCCACATACACAATTACAGTTTGATAACTTTATTCGCTTGATGGAAAAAAATTGGTCAAATGCCTTTCAAGGCCTTTATTTACTTTTTCCTCGGGTAGAGAGGATCGCAAAAAACATTGATAGTCATATTAGTAAATCAATGAGTGATCGCGGTTTATTAACGAGTGATTTTCATTTAATTACCGCAATCAGGCGCAGTAAAAGTAGCCCTCCTTATGAATTAAAACCCTCTGAATTATGCAACTACATGTTATTTAGCTGGGGTGGTTTAACTAAAGCAATGAAAAGATTAGAGTCCAAAGGGATCATAACGCGCATTAATTGTGACGATGACAAGCGTATTTGTATGATTCGATTGACCGAGCAAGGGCTTGATATAGTTGACCAATCAGTAATGGAATTACAAAAGATACAGCAACAGTTATTAACCGGATTCACCGCTGAAGAAATAGCATTGTTAGATGAACTACTTGCTAAATTATTAAATAATATAGAGTCACGACAGCTACCATAAAAACACACTGATTGATAAACTATGCGAATACTTTAATCAGTAAATAATAACGACTCCTCACTTAATATTACTTATAAACATCAGGAACAAGATGAATAAACCCTTAGAAAAACAGCTTACTGCATGGTTAAAAAAACAAAAGAATGCCTGCGGTTTTTTCCTAAATTTGACCGTATTGTTTGGTCTATTAACTGGCTTTTCACTGATTTTACAAGCTTACCTAATCTCTACCATTTTGCATGGGATCATTATTAACGACTTACCCAAGTCTGCATTCAGTACGGAGTTTTTATGTCTATTAGTATTAATTCCAATACGAGCATTGTTAGCTTTTGCCCGCGAGCGTTGCAGCTTTGAAGCGGGTAAGCGATTGCGTTTACAGATCCGTGCTGCTGTTTTAGATAAAATAAGTGAATTAGGTCCTGCATTTGTCAAAGGTAAACCTGCCGGCAGTTGGGCAAGTATAGTGCTTGAACAGGTTGAAGATTTACACGACTTTTACGCCCGTTACTTACCACAAATGTTACTCGCTGGGTTTATCCCTTTGACCATTTTAGTGGTTGTATTTCCTTTAAACTGGGCTGCAGGTTTGATCTTATTTTGTACAGCACCTTTAATTCCTATTTTTATGATTCTAGTGGGGACTGGGGCTGCCGATGCAAACCGTAAAAACTTTAAAGCATTATCACAATTAAGTGGTCATTTTATGGACCGTCTAAAAGGATTAAATACGTTAAAGTTGTTTAATAGGGGTCATGCTGAGGGTAAAGAGATAGAAGCGGCATCTGAAACCTTTCGTAAAAAAACCATGGCAGTATTACGCTTGGCTTTTTTAAGTTCAGCGGTGTTAGAGTTTTTTGCAGCCGTTTCAATTGCAGTGTTAGCAATCTATTTTGGCTTCAGCTTTTTAGGTGAACTCGATTTTGGTGACTATAACGCAGGCGTAAGTTTATTTGTAGGTATGTTTGTATTAATGCTTGCGCCTGAATTCTACCAACCTCTTCGTGACATGGGCACACATTACCATGCTAAGGCTCAAGCAATTGGCGCTGCAGAAGAATTAAAGGCACTTCTTGAATATCAAGTTGAGGTGGATAACAGCAATACATTCACAACCGACAACGAACACGGTGATGTTAAGCAAAATATAGTAACACAACCACACAATAATGCGGGGGCTAAAACAGTCAATAGCCAACAAGGCATTACATTAATTGCCTCTGATTTAATTGTTAAAAGTCACTCTGGCGATACCTTAGTTGGCCCCATCTCATTTGAACTCGAAGCAGGTCAACATATCGCAGTGGTTGGACCTAGCGGCGCAGGTAAAAGTAGTTTGCTGAATGCTTTACTTGGTTTTTTACCTTACCAAGGTTCGCTCACAGTCAATGGCATTGAGTTAAATCTTTTATCTGTCAAAAATTGGCGCTCAAATCTCGCTTGGCTTGGTCAAGAGCCTCAACTATTTCACGGTAGTGTACGTGATAATGTTGCTTTAGCAGATCCTAATATGAGTGATGACAAGATAAAAACACTGCTATCAAAAGCTAAAATACTCGATTTCGTTGAACAACAACCATTAGGTTTAAATTACCCTATTGGTGAACAAATGGCCGGTGTTTCTGTGGGTCAAGCGCAACGAATTGCCTTAGCACGTGCTTTAGGTCAGCAGGCTTCATTATTCTTACTTGATGAACCAACTGCTAGTCTAGATAGGCCTAGCGAAAATGCTGTACTTGCTTCTCTAGCCGAAGCCATGCAAGGAGTAAGTTGTTTGATGGTGACCCATCGTATAGATCAACTAACTAAAATGGATACTATATTGGTACTTGATAAAGGCAAAATTGTGCAACAAGGTAATATTGATTTATTGACTCATGAAAATGGATTGTTTAAACAAATGCAAAGTGATCAATCTGAATTTATAACGGAAAATGAGAAGGAGCAAGACGTATGAAAACGTTACTTCCTTTTATAAAATTATTCAAACATCAGTGGTTTATGATGTCGATTGGTTTGCTATTGAGTATTACTTCTTTGATGGCAGGTATCGGTTTATTATCTCTATCAGGTTGGTTTTTGTCCGCCTCGGCGGTAGCTGGTTTAACATTACTCGCTACGCAAACGTTTAACTATTTAACTCCTAGTGGCGGAGTTCGCTTTCTTTCTATAGCGAGAACAGCAAGCCGCTATGGTGAGCGATTAGCCACCCATGAAGCAACTTTCAAGTTATTGACTCAACTTAGGGTTTGGGCTTGGAAAAAAGTGATGCCACTTAGTGCCAGAAATATGCAGGGGTTACGACAAGGTGAGTTGTTAAATCGCTTAGTCGCTGATATAGATACACTAGACCACCTTTACCTACGTTTAATAACGCCTCTATTTGCAGCCCTATTGATGCTGCTTTGTTTATACTTTTTTGTTGCTTGGATAGACGCAGAACTAGCACTTTTAATCTGTGGTAGCTTATTATTAATCTGGTTAATATTACCTTGGTGTTTTTATTTTCTGGGGCGAGCGCCAGGTATCAAACAACTACAAAGTAAGCGTCTATTACGCATTCAAATACTTGAATTTGTGCAAGGTCTTGCGGAAATTTCATTATTTGGAGTAGAGCAGCGTTTTCGCGATAAATTAGCACAATCAGAAGCTACATTATTGGATAGTCAACGCGCGATGGCTAATATAACTGCATTGAGTCAAGCAGCATTAATCTTATGCCATGGTTTTGTGATGTTAATGGTACTTTATGTGGCCGCTTCCGGTGTGGGCGAGCATCAACCTCCAGGCGCCATGTTAGCGATGGTAACGTTTATGGTATTAGCTTGTATTGAAATGTTAATGCCTATTGCCGGTGCTTTTCAACACCTTTCTTCCTGTGTTGATGCAGGCAAACGGGTTAATGACTTGGTGCAACAAACGCCTGATATCGTTTTTAATAATCAAAATACCAGTATTATCAATAAAGGTGCTTTGGATTTGAGAGATATTGTTTTTTCTTATCAAAATATGGATCACTGCACTGAAAAAAGCGCAGATAAAAAGGTAGATCAAGCTGTACTAAAAGGTATCTCACTAACCATTAATGCCGGCGAAAAAATCGCATTACTAGGCCAAACGGGTTGTGGTAAATCAAGTCTATTAGCTTTGATCACACGTGAATGGGAAGCGAATTCAGGGCATCTATTGATCGATGGTGTCGATGTTAAACAATACAGCCAACAGGCTTTAAGCAGCGGCCTTTCAATAGTAAGTCAACGTATTTATTTATTTACCGGTACCCTCAGAGAAAATTTAACGCTGGCACAAGTAGAGACCATTAAATTTGATACCTACAAACAGCAGGCTGAAGCGCAAATAAACAACGACAAACAGTTATTAGCAGTGCTTGAAAAAGTTGGTTTATCTGTATTAACACAGGGAGAGTCTCCACTTGATGCATGGATAGGTGAAGGTGGAAGACAACTATCTGGCGGCGAACAACGAAGAATTGGCGTTGCACGCGTGTTATTACGTAATGCACCATTGCTATTACTGGATGAACCGACAGAAGGTTTAGACAAGCGTACAGAGCGAGAAATTTTATCGCTTTTATTTGAATTTGCTAAAGATAAAACACTATTAATGATCAGTCATCGACTAACAGCAATAGAAAGAATGGATCGAATATATTTAATGGAAGATGGCTTATTACGTATTTCTGGAAAACATAAAGAACTATTAGCAAATGATCAGTATTACGCCAGTCTGCACCAACAGTTAAACTAAAGCTTTGCTGAAGTTATATTAAGTTAAGGTGAAATTATAAAATAACTTAGATTTTCGTTACTTAAAAACAGATAGCCTATTAGCATTGCCTACTAATCACCAAATCCAAGGAATAAATGCCTTGGATTTTTTTTGATAAGCAGGATATTCAGGATGATGCAGAGATAAAGCTTTTTCTTCGTAGCGGGCTTTAAGGCACAGCACAATAATCAATAGTAACCATGCGATCAGTTTGTATTCACTAAACTGAAAACACAGTATTCCTAATCCACCAAAAAATAGTGAGGTATACATAGGATGACGGATATATCGGTAAGGCCCATGAACGATTAACGTACCAGTTAATTTTGGATCTGGACGAACATTAAAGTTTCCAGGACGGTTGGTGATTAAAGCAGAAAGTGCAATTAACATAGCGCACAAAATAAGCAGTAATCCTAACATCGATAGCTTTAAGCTGGCTATCGGCCACGCAATAAAAGCCAAGAGTATAAATTGTGCAACCACATAAATCATTTCAGCATCCTCAATCTATAGCAAAGACAGACTATACCCGTAATAACCAATAGACATTCTGCCAGTCGCCCACTCACAGATCAGGCAAAACAAAAGATGATAACCTTACGAGCGATTAACTATTATTTAGCGAGTTTTAAATGAGCGCTGTATTTTATGTCATCACATATTAGCGTTAATACTTCAAAGTCTTTAAACATGGCTAAATCAACACTATCAAATAACCAAATAGAAAAAATAAAGTTCTCATCTATCGTTGCTCTTGCAAAGGGGTTAATTAGCCCTACACGTTGATAGTTATTAACGCTCAATGCAGCTTCACAAGAACCGTGCTTTTCATTGCGTAACATAGCTCTTTGCTCGTTATTATAAAGCGACTTATCAACTTGAAACATCAAGGTTGGAATGCCTAACTCAGTGATCAAAATAAACTCACCAAAGTCACTAGATTTAGAATACCCTGGCACATTCTTCCAGCTACGAGTTTTAGCCTTTAATAATATTTTAGGTTTTACCGGTAATGTTTCGGGCATTGAGCTAATAAAGAATCGAGGCGTAGGTAGGATTGAATCTTCTTCTTCATTTAATGATGTCATTAGCAGGATCGAGCCACAAACCATCACAATAAATAACGTTGTTAATACAAACTTAAGTTGCTTTGCGACTTTAGCAACATCAGAATCAGCAGTTAGTTTACGGATTTCAGCATTGGCTTCTGTTAAACAATCTGTTTTAATTTTGATGTCTTCAAGTAACTGATGGACTTTTATACGTAAAGACTCTGCGTCTAGTTTTTCTTCATCAACAACAATCACCTCAGAAGGTAAATAAACGAAATGTTCATTACCTTTCCCGCTGGTGATATTTTTATAAGCTATATGTACTATTTTAAATAATTCACTAGTGCCCGATTTATCAGGGTGAATTTTTAATGATAGTAGCTTAAATTGCCTACGAATTGCTTTTTGTGACCAAGAGTCATTTGTCCCTAAAATATCATGGTTATTCATATTTATGAAGTATTTACCTACTAGGAAAAGAGAAATTAATGCGCTTAAAATGACGTTATCTATTTAACCATTTAATAATAAAGTTCCATCTTTAATGGCTAGATTCTGACATCCACTTTAAAGAAAATCAAAAAAAAAACCACAAAACAAATCAATATCTTAAAAAAATAATGAATAATGTGATTTTTCAAACGCTATTGCTTATTTAGTGGCAAACATCAATCAATACGGGCCTTAAAAAACACTCATAAAGAGATAGATTATAATTGCGACTATATTTTCATATTCGAGCGAAGACAAATAAAAGGCATATAAAACATATATTTTAACTGCTTTATTAATACCAAAGTAATATCAATAAATTTAAAAATAACGTTAATATTAATAAAAATTAATGGAGTTATTGAGTACTGCAATGTTTAATAACCCCACTTATTATTTACCGAGTAAAAATCCAAATATTCAGGTTCGATATAAGACCTTTATGACATGCCAGCCGAATTTTGTTTTTACTAAGTGAGGAGTGATCAATTCAGCACTAAAACAGACTTTATCAAAAGCAGGTACCATTTGCCCTTTTTTAAACTCACCTAAATCCCCCCCTTTTTTACCCGAAGGACAGGTTGAATATTTTTTTGCTAAAGTCTGAAATTTTGCCCCTTTTTTTAATTGAGCAAGAATATCTTCAGCTTTCTCTTGGTGTTTTACTAGAATATGTAATGCGGATGCAGTGTTAGCCATGTTATTTATCTCTGATTATTAAAACTTCGCTATGATAGCAAATCAGATCGAAATGGATGCATTTATGTTAAGGTTAAACGATTATTTCAAAATATTTTTTATAGCAGTTTGTTCAAAAATACTAAGCAGATTAAAGTACAGAAGAAAATATTCTGATCAGGTATCAAAATTCAAGGTACATTTATTAACTAGCTGTGACTGACTAGGTAGCCCCATTATAAAAATATTACAGGGTTAACAATGCGAGGTTAACGAATAACCAGCAATGTAATCAACTTGCTTACTATTTTAGTATTTGAACTAGTCACAAGTCGATATAATTTAATTGTTGTCGGCCTATAACCAAACAGCGAGGTGCTTTAATCAATTAAGATAATTAACCTATTAATCTATGATCTTTAACTTTTAAACAAGATCACAGTGTATTAGGCATCTATTAATCTATTCACGAGGACCTGCTTTAATGATGTTTTTAATAAAATAATAAGCAATATAGCCCACAATTAAACAAGTCCCTGCGATAACCGCAACGCCAGCACCAACAATAGGGTCATTCAACAACATAGAGAAAAAATCCATTATTACCTCCTAAATTAACTAATAATTAAATCTATTAATAGTTAATGTAGTTAAGAAGCTAAAAATAGACTTTGATTTAAATCAGTTTAAGGATTGTTATAATAATTACTTCAGGAAGATGCTATACACCTCACTTTATTACGGTTATTTAGTCAAAAAGTAATCTAAGCAGAATACCGTTCAAATTGAATATACTGCTTTTTATTGTTAATAAAGCTCCATTTACTATTATCAAAAGTGGTAACAGCCCCTTCTTTCAATACTTTAACGATAATTGGTTGTTCTTCTTTAATATCATAAGCTTACTAATAAGTTACATATGTAAATAGCGTTTAATTTTTTTTGTCGGTGTTTTAATAAAAGGCTCAGCCTGTTCAACTACTGAACTGATTTTAGAAAACGAAGCTAAGCTTTCATTTGCCTCATTTCTAATGCTTTCCAATAAAGACACAATATCTTTATGTAAATCAAAATCACTTTGTGTTTTTAAATTATGCTGTTCATCGAACAGGTCATAATCAATATAAATTTTCGCCACCAACTTTTTATCTACTTCGTAGACCATCGAATCAATAACTAAAGGATGCTGTTCAATCACAGACTCAACCGATTCAGGGTAAATATTTTCACCACTCGCACCGATAATCACATTTTTACTACGCCCGCTAATAGTTAAAATGCCCATATCATCAACATAACCTAGATCTCCCGTATTAAACCATCCTTCGCTATCTAACACCTCTTCAGTACGCTCCTTCTCTTTATAATACCCGAGCATCACATTAGGTCCGCGCACATGTAATTCGCCATCTCGATCCTGCTCATTTTGTTTTGCAAAGCGATATTCTATTTCTGGAGCAAAAACGCCGGTTGTGCCGATGCGAGTTTTACCTGGTATGGCCCCAGCGATAATAGGCGCAGTTTCAGTCAAACCGTAACCTATCGCATAAGGGAAATTAGCTTCTAAGAGAAATTGTTCAACAAACTTTGATAACTTAGCACCGCCAATACCAAAGAATTTAATTTCTCCGCCAAAGCTTTGCATCAATTTTTTACCGGCCATTTTATTTAATTGTTTACGTACAAAGCTAATATTTTCATACATAAATTTTGTTACTTTACTCTTATTGATTTCGGCGATAACTTTGCTTTTGTAAATTTTTTCAATGACTAATGGCACACTCAACATACAGGTTGGTTTAACTTGCTGCATTGCAGCCAAGATGATCTTTGGAGAAGGAACTTTGTTGATGTAATGTACCGAAGCACCGTTTGCAAAAGGTACTAAAAGTCCAACTGAACATTCAAAAGTATGCGCTAATGGCAATATCGATAAAAATCGATCTGTCTCAATAATATCCGCTAAGGTATTAGCTTGATACAACTGCGCCATTAAATTGTAATGACTTAACATCACACCTTTTGATTGTCCGGTTGTGCCTGAAGTGTAAATGATAACTGCAACATCGTTTGGATTGATGGTTAACGAATTATCAATTTCACTCATTTTTAAGAGCTTTTTCTGCTTTGCAAACTGTATGGCTTTATCTTTCATCTGCGCAATAGTTTCTGCGCCTTTAATAAACAAATCTGAATGCTTAGGCGTTTTATCCTCCAATATATCTAATGTTTCTAGTGAAAAAACATAAGAAAGACTAGAACTAAAGTCATCTTCATTAAGACGTGTACATATTTTGTTTGAAACAAAAATAGCTTGCACCTGCGAATGTTTAATAATGTGATGAATTTCATTACTATGAAAATCTGGCAAAATAGGAACAGCAATAACTCCCATTGCAGTTATTGCGAGGTAAACTATGCCCCAATGTGGCATATTTTCACTGCATATCGCTACCTTATCGCCTTGTTTTATCCCTAAATCTTTGAACATTGCTTGCAGTTGAATAACTTTTTCTCCTGCTTGCTGATAGGTGAATCCTTCTTCTCCTACATTTGTCACAAAGGTGTTCGATGCATACTTTTTAAAAGTATAATCAGCTAAAGACATTAAGTTATTGTGTGAGAGGTTAAGCGACATAGTTGACCTTTAAGTTGAAAGAAATGTGTTTTTTAGCACACCCCTTCTCTGGATAATTAATTTTATTGTTACTTTAATTTTACACCAATAAATTAATACAAAATGACAAAAATACGGGTTATTAACGGCTTTTCAGAGTCTTAGCTCAAATTTATTAAAAAAAGTAATTTGATTAAATCGAAAAAGGTAGTTATAGCAACACTTCAAGCTGTGCTAAAATCTTCTTTTTTTATTTATTGGAACAATTCTATGGCACGTCAAGTCACCTATTTTTACCAAGGCACCAAAAAAACAATCTCATTTTCTTTTAGCCAACACTTTGATATTTTTGAAGCGGTTGCAGCGGCAGAAGGTGTTGATTTAAAATCATTTTGGGCAATGGAAAAACAGCTAGAAATGAGCTCGCGTGGCCAAGGAATAATGAAAAATTATCGTGCAAATGAATTTGAACGTATGGGTTTTTCTGAGATCAAGTTTGTACGTGATGAGACAAAAGATAAAAAAACCAATAAAAACAATAAAGACAATAAAGACAATAAATAAATTCAGAGAGGCGATCAAAGCCTCTCTCCTTTCACGGAATAAATTACGTGTTAACGCAAAATAAAACATTACAAAAAATATCAACACACGAGCACAAACAATTAACTGACATTATCAGTACTTTACCCGTTCCACAAAAGCGTTACTTGAAAGCCGCATTAAATACAGCAGTATTTTGGGTATTTTCTCTCGCTGCTTTTTGTATCATTTGGTTCGTATCTAGCTTATTACTGGCTAGTTTTAGTCCTTTGGATATCGGAATAAGTAGCCAGTATGCAGCCTTTATATTCCCAACCGCCATCGTATTAGCGGCTATCTTTGCGATTAACTCAACGAGAAAGTGGTTAGCTGAATCAGATAATTTATATACATTAGTAAATGCAGATATAAAAGCACAACAAGTGTGCAAAGAATCATTTCAAGTGATGGCAGTTAAATGTTTTAAAGAACCAGAACATGGCGGGTTGCTGTATTTTTTATTATTACAATCAAACTCAGATACAGAAAGCCCTGATATTCATTCTAAAGCCAATCTGATCAGAGTTATTTATGACTATCAAAGTCAACAGGATCAAATTGATCCTAGTACTTTGCTAAAACCAAGCGATAACATAACGATTATTACTGCACCTCAGTCATTATTAGTACTCGATAATATTTTTGAAGGTGAGCGATTAAGTGATATCAAACACTTCGCTCTAACATTACCACCAGAACATTGGCCAAAACCAGATAGTTGGTTAGATGAAGATTGGCAAGAACTAGAAAATAGATATTCTGCTTAAGAGTATATTTAGATAGCGACCTAGTTTAATAGAGGCCAAGTTAAATAGGGGCTTAATTAAATAGGGGCTTAATTAAATAGTCTCTTGATTGAATAGTGGATTTATTACGTCTTTCAGTAAAGTAGAAAAATAGAGTGAGTATAAACATCAAGAGGCTCTCCCTTTGAACCTCTGATGTTTTACTCTGAATCTATAACTAAATTCAGAGTAAAACCTTGCTAAACCTTAACGATTTTTATGCAATGGCTGATTGTGCAGGTAATTTGATGATCCGCTTCTCTAATATTTTTAATAGCACACCATAGGCAGGTAGGAATAAACACAAACTAACTAATAGTTTAAATCCATAATCCACCATTGCAATCTCAGGCCAATTTTCAGCCATGAAGCTGTCCGTTGATGCATAGAAGGCGAGTGAGAAGAAGACTAGGGTATCAAGTAGGTTACCTAATAAAGTTGATGCGGTAGGTGCAACCCACCAGCTTTTAGTTAAACGCAGATTTGCAAATACCTTAATATCTAAAAGCTGTCCAAAAAGATACGCAGCAAAACTTGCCCCTGCAATCCTCAATACAAAGCTATTATATTCAGCCAGTGCATCCATACCTTGAAATACGCCTTGATGGAATAAAACACCGATCACGTAGGACACTATCAATGCGGGTAACATTGCTTTAAAAATGATGCGACGAGCATCTGTCTGACCAAATATTCTTACAGTTAAATCTGTTGCTAAATATACAAAAGGGAAACTAAATGCGCCCCAAGTTGTATGCCAACCGAATAAAGTAAAAGGTAGCTGAACTAGGTAATTACTAGCACAAACTATAATGATGTGAAATCCAACCAATAGCGTAATAGCACGGCGAATTTGCGTGTTTGAAAGTGATAACATATTGTACCTTTTTATATATGACAACGGGGTGAGGGAACCCGCTTATTATTTATCCCAAATGGGGTCGCATATTATAGGGGGATCTTTTGGCAATACAAGTCCTTTGATGGCATTGATTTTATGTCATCTAAACAAGCGCGTATAATTTTCCACACAACAACGTTATACTGTATATAAACACACTTAAGTGAGTCAATTATGTTTGCTAATAAACCCATTAAGATAGCAAAGGATATTGAAGGCGTACGTCGTAGTGCTTTTTGGCATCTATCTCGTCGAGATCATAGCCAAGCTGAGTTATTAAAAAAATTACAACGTAAAACCGACAATCAAGACTGGATTGATGCGGTCATTAATGAATGCTTAGATTATAATTATCTTGATGATCAACGTTTTACTGAATCTTTTTTACGTAGCTCTCGCAATAAAGGTTATGGTGAAACACGCATTAAACAAGACTTAAAACAGAAAGGGATCAGTGAACGTTTGATTAAACAAACGCTTGATGAAAATGTGTTTAATTATATTGATGCTGCGCAACAACTATTAGACAACAAATATAATGAGGCAATTGTCACTCAGCATCTAAAGCAAAAAGCGATGGGATTTTTACAGGCCAAAGGTCATAATTTTAGTGATATTGCATTAGCCATTGAATCACATAATGAAAACTTTCCAACGCCTAGCTTTAACGATCTCGACGAAGCATGTTTATTACTTTCTAAAAAATTCAGAGTATCTATCGACGATCAAAAGCAAAAGAGTAAAGCGCTACGTCATTTAACTTCTCATGGTTATGACTACGCTAAATCAAACCAAGCGATTAAATTATTTAATGAAAATATAGCGTTAGATGAATAATACTTATCTAAGCAAACTTTATATGAACGACAGACTTTAAAAGAATAGCGACTTCAAACACTGACTATTTATTAACAACACCAGCTTTAAAATACGGAACCTATAATGGCAAAAGCAAAAACAAAAATTTCATATGTATGTAGTGACTGTGGAGCAGACTATACCAAATGGCAAGGTCAATGTGGGGAATGTAAAGCTTGGAACACGATCACTGAATTCCGTGAAGCATCAAGTACCACTAAATCTGTTAATGCAGCTATCAATCGTAACCAAGCAGGTGGATACGCGGGTGTAACCACCAATGGTGTAAAGCGAATTTCATCGGTACAAGTAGAAAATGCACAACGTGTTTCTACTGGTTTAAGTGAATTAGACCGTGTATTAGGTGATGGTATTACATTAGGTTCAGTGGTATTGATCAGCGGTGATCCGGGTTCAGGCAAAACCACCCTACTCACTAAAGTGGCATCAGTTATGTCACAAACTATGTCCACTTTATATGTCACCGCCGAAGAAAGTTTAAGCCAATGGGCAAAACGCGGTATCGAACGTTTAAACTTAAATTTTAATGAAGCTAATTTTTTATTATCTGACACTGACAGTATTGAAGATATCGTTAATCAATGTATCGAAAATAACGTTAAATTCTTAATTGCCGATTCAATCCAAGCATTTGAGTCCAACTCTGTTGATGGTTCCGCAGGAGGTGTCACACAAGTTAAAACCTGCGCAAAAATATTAAATCGATTATGCAAACAACATGGGATCACCTTAATTTTAGTGGGACAGGTAAATAAAAACTCGCAAATGGCTGGTCCGCAAACACTCAAACATATTATCGATACTGCGATTCATATAGAAGTAAATGACGCGTCAGTGCGTATTTTACGCGCCGATAAAAACCGTTTTGGTGATACTGAGCAAGTGGGTATTTTCCAAATGACAGAAAAAGGCATGCGCTCCGTTGATAACCCAAGTCGTTTATTTTTATCGGGCAGTGAAGAGCACTTTGAAGGTTCTGCTATCTCAGTTATCAAAGATGGCGCTCGAAATTTATTAATCGAAATTCAAGCATTAGCGACTGAAGTTGAAGGTGAAAAATCTATTCGTAACTGTATTGGTGTTTCCTACAGTCGTTTATCATTAATTACCGCCGTATTAAAAAAACACGGCGGCATTCCCACCTATTACGATATTAATATCAGTTTAGTGGGTGGTTTAAAGATGGCCGATTCAGAAACATCAACGGATATGGCGGTGACTGCTGCGTTACTCAGCTCTATTAACTCTAAACCCTTACCTAACGATGCAGTGTTTATTGGTGAATTAGCATTAACCGGTGAATTACGTCAAATTCCACAAATTGTACCGCGCGTACGAGAAGCCTTAAGCCATGGTAAAAAACAAATATTCATTCCCTCAGTTGCCTATCATGCATCAATGCAACAGTTTGTTAAAGGTGACCAAAAAATCATAGCACTTAAAAACGTAAAAGAACTTATTGAAGCATTACAGTAAATTAATCTGTGTAAATGACGATAAAGTAAATAAAATAAGATCCAACAAACAAAATATATTAACGGCAAGTAAGGTTAAATAATGGTAAGTGCGCAATTATTGCAAGACTATCAACATCTTTTCAAACCAGAGCAAGGACAAGTGCTCGATTTAGCCTGTGGTAAAGGCCAAAATGGTTTGTATTTAAAGCAACATAACATTGATATGTTGTTTGCCGATATTCAACAAGTGTATCTAGATCATTTAGTTACACATGAAAATGTCGAACAGAGTAATGTTTGGTGTGCTGACTTTGAATCTGAAACACAAATTGATGCAATCAAACTCAGTAAAATGCAATTGCAAGGTGTGATAATTTTTAGGTACTTACATCGACCATTATTTGATGCGCTAAAAAAATCAGTTAAAGCCGGTAGTTTTGTCATTTATGAAACATTCACTAAACAAAACAAACAATTTGGGCGACCAAATAGCGACCAATTTTTATTAAAAGAAGGTGAACTCAAATCACTTTTTAAAGATTGGGAAGTATTATTTTATTTTGAAGGCATCAAGCACAATCCTGACCGAGCGATTGCACAGATTGTTTGTCGGAAACCTTAATACTTTCATAAAAGTAAATTAATAGTTATCAATTGAAATTACTAAAAATTAAAATAACTAAAAAGCATAAACAGTCGGGCATAGACTTGTCTGCTACTACCTATGCTTTATCAGGTAGTAGCTTGTACAGCTAGGTTTTTTATACATGGTTTTTATAGCTAGCACTTATATAAACGCTTTATCGCATTAACTTTTATACTGCAACTCTACTAATTCAATAAACCGTGATAACTCATTTCTCGATAAATTATTAATACCCGCAGCGGCAGCCCTACCCCCTCCAGTTTCAAATTGACTACAAATATCACCAGCACCTTGTTTATTATTAAGCGGTGCTCTAAGTGAAACGAGATAATTTTTGTCTGAGTTCTCAGTTAATACGGCAAAGGCACTATCAGGTTGTTGATTGGCTAATAAATTACCGAAAACACCACTAATTCTGCGAGACCAAGCTTGATCTGGTAATTCAAAAATACTTAATAATGCTGAGCTGTATTGCGATGAAATCGCTAATGCCTTATCAAGATCTTCTTGGTAAGCAGATTGCAGCTTGGAAAATGGTGAGTTTGGATCAGCTATCACATCAAAGGGAGAGGAGTAATTTAACAGCAAACGGTATAACTCAGCAGGATCATAATGCAGATCCAATAACTGGCTACCATAACCATTATAATTAATTAACGTACCTAACTCTTGTAATTGTGCTCTTTGCTGTTGACCATAACCTGCAGCTATTGCAAGCTGATCTGCTTTAGCAATTAAGTTATCTCCGTAGGCTGCGCAAATAGCCCAACTATGGAATTTCCCCTGTAAATGCTGATCAATTATCAAAGCAGTACAAGTATTTGCATCGAGATCTATTAGGGCAGTTAAGTTTTTATTGCCAGGAATATCACCGCAACGGTGATGATCCGCATAAAATACATCATGCCCTTTATTTAACATTTCAATTAAAGAGGCACTATTCTTCTCCATTGAAATATCCAACACTGTGACAGTATCCTGTGCTGCTATTTCAATCTTTTTCAATAATTGAATATCCCTTTTAACACCGGTCACCAAGGTTGCGGGTATAGGATTACTAAGGCGCAATTGAATTAAAGATATAATGCCATCTGCATCACCATTAAAGACATCATAATGCATTATAGATACTCATTTTCTTTCAAGTAATCAATTACTTGTTGAGCGCAGGCTTGTATAGATTTTTGATCAGTTTGCACATGTATTTCAGGATTAACGGGTTTTTCATAGGCACTATCAATACCCGTGAAGTTTTTTATCTCACCTGCACGTGCTTTTTTATATAAACCTTTTGGGTCCCGTGACTCACACACCGCTAATGGAGTATCGATAAACACTTCAATAAACTGACCTTCAGGTAACTGTGACCGAACCATTTCGCGGTCGGCAACAAAGGGTGAAATAAAAGCCGTCGACACTAATAACCCCGCATCAGCAAATAACGTAGCAACTTCCCCTACTCGGCGGATATTTTCCACGCGATCTTTATCTGAAAAACCCAGGTCGCCATTCAAACCATGGCGTACATTATCACCATCTAATACGTAAGTTTTAGCTTGATGCTGAAACAACATCAAATCCACTGCATTAGCAACTGTTGACTTGCCTGATCCACTTAACCCGGTAAACCACAACACTGCGGCTTTATGGCCATTTAAGTGACAATGATCTTGATGAGAGACGCTTGCTTGATGCCAAACTACATCCGATGATTTTTCGCCATCAACATCTTTTTCTATATAGGGGTTGTTCATATTAATTCTCTCTTAAAATCGTTTTCAATTCTCTCAATACGAGCGTCCTTTGTGATGCTTTGTCAGATAAACTAAAGCATCAAAAATACAGGTTCACATCATGTTTAAGTTTGCCATAACAGTACTTTTGTTGCATTTTTTTAAAACGTTATTATGACAAACCAAATACAGACACAATCGCAATAATACAAGTCACGCTATAAACCAAGCTGACTGGCACGCCTATTTTAATAAAATCTTGTAATTTATATTGCCCAGCATTAAAAACCATCAAGTTGGTTTGGTAACCATAGGGACTAATGAAACTGGCACTTGCTCCAAACGCAACCGCCATAATAAAGGCAATGGGATTGGCATCAATACTCACGGCTAATCCATAAGCAATAGGGAAGATTAATGCTGCGGCTGCGTTATTAGTGACTAATTCTGTTAAGAATAACGTAATAATATAAACCGCAATAAGCGCCATCAGTGGGTTATGTAGGATCGAATTATGACTAATCATTTGATTAAAATTATCGATCACTCCACTATTTTGTAATGCATAAGAAAGTGCTATGGCAGACGAAATAATCACCCAAATATCCGTGGGGAATCGTCTCACTAATTCGCTACTGGTCAAACAGCCAGATAATAACAACACACCTAATAATAATAAAACTGCTTTAAACAGCGGTACCAAACCCAATGCGGCTAAGGTAATGGCAATAAAAAATCCTGCAATCGCTAATATTTCTTTTTTACCTGATAGACTCGAGTCTAACTCCACATCAGATAACAATATAAAATTCTTACGAATATTTCTACGTGATTTAAAATCTTCACCTACCGCAAGTACTAAAAAGTCACCGGGTTTTATTTTTAACTTACCAATTTTGCCAGAAACTTTTTCACCATCACGTTTAATTGCCACCACTGCGGCATCAAATAACGAGCGAAATCCTACCGACTTAAGGGTTTTTCCTCTTAAAATACTTTCAGGACGTACCACCACTTCTCGTAAATTATCAATGGGTAACCCGCTGTGCTCGGCAAAAATAGACAATCTATCAAAGGATCGTAATTGACTTACTTTAGATATATCGCCACTAAAAATCAGCCTGTCATTTGCCTGTAGCACTTCACTTGGTGTGATTGCAGTGAGCAGCACTTCGCCACGCATAATTTCAACTAAAAATAAGGACTGTAAATGGCGCAGACCATTTTGATCAATGCTTTTACCTATCAAACTTGATTCAGGGTTTACCTTTGCTTCGATAAAATAAGATTGTGCCTTACCAAGCTTCATGTCTCTATCTGGCAAAATACTGCGACATAAATATAGGGTAAATCCACAGGTAGCAACAAGACATAAACCAACTAAGGTGAAGTCGAAAAAACCGAGCGATGGTAAGTTAGCATCCAATACTAGACTATTAACAATCAAGTTAGTTGATGTACCAACCAAGGTTAACGTACCACCAAGGATCGCCGCATAAGATAAAGGAATTAATAATTTGCTAGCACAATGATTAGGGTTGTTACGAATCGGTGCCAACATAGTGGAAACAACAGCAGTATTATTCAGAAAAGCAGAAGAGATAACCGTAAAACCAAATAAACGAGCCCACGTTGCACTATAGCTAGGCCGGATCACTTTCATAGCAACCAACCGTAATAAACGTGTTTTTTCAAGCGCGATTGAACACAGCATTAATAAAATAAGCGTCAATAAACCTTCATTGGAAAGGCTTTTAATAACTTGATCGGTAGTTACCATCTGCGTTGAGAATAAGGTCAATAATGCCACTCCAAATACAAAGCTTGGACGTTGTTGGAAATTAATTAACCCAATGATGGTAAAGATAAAAACAGCAAGTACAAAATAAGATTGAAGTGTCATGAATAAGCCGTCAGTTAACTGCGCGTATAGTTGCCAGTATAAACTGGCAACCAGACACTATTGAGCAACTATCCTTTTAGGATATCTTTTGCATCCCAATGAGGGAAGTGTTTGCGAACTAAAGCGTTAAACTCAACTTCAAAGTCACTATAAGCTGGTTTATTTGATGCTTTAGCATCCACAGCTTGTTTGATCATACCCGCACCAACTGTACCGTTAGTAAGACGATCAATAATGATGAAAGCACCGGTCGCACGATTCGATGCGTAGGCATCAAATTGTACTTCTGTTGCCACTTCAAAATTACAGCTACCAATTTCATTCAATGCTAATTGGTTGGCAGGTTTTTGCTCAATAGTGTTCACATCTGTTTGATAATTAATCGACGTAACAGCACCAACGGTAGTATTACTGCCCACTTTAATGATGTATTCACGGTCAACATGTAGTGCGTTTTCATCCATCCACACAACATCAGCTTCAAAGTTTTTAGTCGACTGTGGTTTTTCATGCGGACGTACAATCATGTCACCACGACTGATATCGATTTCATCTTCAAGTGTTAACGTCACTGCCATCCCTTGATATGCAGTTTCTAAATTGCCATCAAAAGTAACAATTTCTTTCACTTTACTTTGTTTGCCTGATGGTAATGCTTCAATCGTATCACCGACACGAATGTCACCTGATGCAATGGTACCTGCAAAACCACGGAAATCGAGATTAGGACGGTTTACATATTGTACACCTAAACGGAATTGGTCATTGGCATCACTGTTAATTTGCACCGTATTTAAAAGACGCAATAAAGGTGAACCAGGGTACCAAGGCATATTTTCACTTTGGTTAACAACATTGTCGCCTTTTAGCGCTGAAATCGGCACAAAACGTACATCAGCAATGTTTAATTGTTTAGCAAATTCACGGTAATCCGCTTTAATCTTTTTATAAACGTCTTGGTCGTACCCAACGGCATCCATTTTATTGATAGCAATAACCACATGCTTAATACCCAATAAAGAACAAATGTAAGAATGACGACGTGTTTGAACTTGCACACCGTGGCGCGCATCAATCAGAATAATCGCTAAGTCACAAGTAGATGCACCAGTCGCCATGTTACGCGTATATTGTTCATGTCCAGGTGTATCTGCAATAATGAATTTGCGTTGTTCGGTTGCAAAGTAACGGTATGCAACATCAATGGTAATGCCCTGCTCACGCTCTGATTGCAGGCCATCAACTAACAAAGCTAAGTCAAAGGTGTTATCGGTGGTATTGAATTTTTTAGAATCTTTTTCGATTGCGGCCATGTGATCTTCAAAGATCATCTTGCTGTCATATAATAAACGGCCAATTAATGTTGATTTACCGTCATCTACACTGCCACAGGTGATAAAACGCATCATGTCTTTATTTTCATGCACTCGTAAATATTCTTCGATATCTGATGCGATTAAATTTGTATCGTTAGTCATTTTTTTTCCTTAACTCTCTATAGGACTGGGTTATTTAAGCAATGGCCTAAAAGTAACCTTCCATTTTTTTCTTTTCCATTGAACCTGCAGAATCGTTATCGATAACTCGGCCTTGACGCTCTGAAGTAGTGGTCAGCAACATCTCTTGAATAATCTCAGGTAACGTTTTGGCTTCAGACTCAATCGCACCAGTTAATGGGTAACAACCTAATGTACGGAAACGCACATTTTTGATCTCAGGCACTTCACCTTCTTCAAGTGGCATACGATCATCATCAACCATAATTAAAGAACCATCACGCTCAACAACAGGACGCGGTGCAGAGAAATACAAAGGCACCATTTCAATTTGTTCTTGGTAGATGTATTGCCAAATATCAAGCTCAGTCCAGTTAGAAAGTGGGAATACACGAATACTTTCACCACGGTCTACTTTTGAATTATAAATATTCCATAATTCTGGGCGCTGATTTTTAGGATCCCAGCGGTGCTTTTTATCACGGAAAGAATAAACACGCTCTTTGGCACGTGATTTTTCTTCGTCACGACGTGCGCCACCAAATGCCGCATCAAATCCGTAATGGTCTAATGCTTGTTTTAGGCCTTGTGTTTTCATCACATCGGTATGCTTTGCAGAACCATGTGTAAATGGTCCCATACCCATTGCCATGCCTTCAGGGTTTTTATGAACTAATAAGTCGAAATCATACTTTTCCGCTAAATTGTCGCGGAATTGAATCATTTCTTTAAATTTCCAGTCGGTATCAACATGTAGTAGTGGGAAAGGAATTTTTCCAGGATAAAATGCCTTACGCGCAAGGTGTAATAAAACAGATGAATCTTTGCCTATTGAGTACAACATTACAGGATTATCAAATTCAGCCGCTACTTCACGCATAATTTGAATTGATTCAGCCTCAAGTGCTTTAAGGTGAGTTAGTCTTTTATTGTTGTTCATGTGTTTCCTTACAAAGTCACAAGGTATGTATAATTTAGAAAGTATTATGCAGGGTTCTTTTATAAATATGCAGTAACTAATTCAGATAGGATATAGAGAATAGTTATAAGGACAAAAAGTCATGTAATTAATTGAAATTATTTTAGTTTTTTTATTAGCATTAATTGTTAAACATAAAATCCCATAAAGATTGTGTTTTTTTTTAAAAAAAAGCTTATATGTTATGAGTAATAGTTTTAAGTATGGTTAACCTTAATCGTTAATTTGTTATCACTTGGATAAAATCGATCTTGATTTGTAGTGTTACAGTGATAAGCCAAATGAATTTTAGGGATTACTTTTATAGATGATTAGGTGTTTAAAGAAGAGTATTTGTGTTTATTTTAAAGACGGCAGTATTCGTTATCTGCCTTTATCCTTGATTGAAAATAGCTGAGAATAGTAGGGAATATACTAATCGATAGAATATTCCCTATACAGAGTTTAGCGTTAATAACTGATTCGTTAGCTACCTAATATCATTAACGGTAAGGATAATAATTGGTCACCCGTTTTTGCAAAGTAAAAAATAATACCCACTAATCCAGCTACGGTCAGTAAATACCAAGCGGTTGAAAAGATCTGACCATAACGGTCTAAAGGTAATAAATGACTGTTAAACCTTGCTCTCCATTCAAAGATAATTTCCACACTCCCGATCAAAAGCATAAAACCTAATAAAGCTAATCCCAATGCGTAACTAATGAAAACACCCGCAGCAGCGCCTACAACACAGGCTAATAACCCCACTTTGCTATTCATTGAAAAACTAATGCTTTTTAAAATATGTCCACCATCTAACGGTAAAATAGGTAGTAAATTAAATAGGTTCAAAAGTGCATTAAATGCCGCCAGCCCTGCAAAAAACGTACTATCCGTTAGCCAGTAGATGATCACACAAAAAATCGACATGATCAGGCCAAAAGTTGGCCCCATAATAGAAATCACCACATCTTGCCAGCGGGTATTAATTTTTTCATCGGAAACCGCAAGTCCGCCAACAAAAGGGATTAAATAGATACCTTTTGTTTTCATTCCAAAGTATTGCATTGCTCGTATGTGCCCGTACTCATGAAACACTAAACAGGCGATCAATGCAGCTGCGAATTGAAAAGAAAAGAACCAACTGTATGCCGCGATACTTGCGCCAGCGAGCACGACTTTAATCAGTTTTGCACTCTTAAATAATTTCAGTGCTAAAGAGCCTATTCCTATCAGGCTTAACTTTTTCGGGTCGGCAACCACTTTAACCGGAGTTTGTTGTTCAATATCTTTTTCATTACGCGAAGCTTGGGCCACAAGCTGTTGATCAACATAAAACGAATAACTTACTAAAAAAGGCTGCCAAACAACGTCAACATCTAACTGGCAGGTAATAATACGCACACTAGATTGGTCTGATTCATTGTCTGATTGGGCAGCATCGAATATCTCGTCATTTGGGCTTGCCTTATCCAAAGACAACTGGTCTTGTGTTGTTTCTTTAGTCGCTCTATGCTGACGCATTTCAAATTGGTGTGAACGTTTGCCCTGTGCAAATTCACTAGCACTAATTTGCGAAACAATTTGTTCGCCCCAATACAATTGTTGCCACCCTGCCATCGATGCTTCGAGTCTTAATGTTTTTCCAAAATGTGTTAATTGCAATAATTCCATTATTTTTCCTTTTAAAGTCAGCGCGATTATGCCAGAAATAAAAACAACAACCTATAGGCGTTCATCTTCATTGGGTAAAAATACACAAGCTATAAAGGCTAAAAATCGTCACTATTTGTCACTATCAATTATTAACTTAACCCGTATACTAAGCGTTTTTAGTTCCACCATTTCATGATAAGAGAGAAGCACCATGACTGAAAACACAGCCGCATTAGAAAAATTCCAAGATGACGTTAAAGAAAGTCAACTTTTATGGGCTCTGCAAGACAAAGCGAGTGGTGATTGGGTTGTGATGGACTCAATGAATTACGAAGAAACTGAAGTAATGCCATTATGGTCTTCTGAAGCTCTTGCAAAAATACATTGTATTGAAGAATGGGATGATTATGTACCAGCATCTATCCCACTTGCTGAGTGGTTCGAATTTTGGCTTGAAGACTTGGTTGAAGACGATGTGATTGTTGGTCTTAACTGGGTAGGTGATGAAGATGATATCGAGTTAGGTTTGTCTGAATTTACAGAATCACTAGGTCAAATCGAAGCGCTATAGTTTACTATTTTGGATATGCTAGCTGTAGCGGCTAGCATAAAATATCTAATAAAAAGTATTTACTATAAGACTTTAAATATAAAATCTTATAGTTAAAACAATAGACAGCTAGTAAAAAATAGATGCAGTGCCATATAATAAGCAAGCACGCTTAAACAAAGCACTGAGATTTTAAATAAACCGATACAATAAGTCGCACTATTAAGCCATTGCTTTGATAGCCAAACAAACTATTGTTTCCGCTTATATCCCCATTTAACACGTTCAAATGTGACTACATAAAAGTTATGGTTATAAAGTTATGTCAGAAAATAAAACAACATCAGTAACAGATTCGACAACGCGCACTATCATTGCCCTCACTAATCCGAAAAGCTCATCCAATGTTGGCGGCGCAATGCGTGCAGCAGGCTGTTATGACGCCCAAAAAGTCGTTTATTCGGGTGATAGATTTAATCGTGCAGTGCGTTTAGCGGCAGATACACAAAAAGTTCATGAAATAGTGCCTCTAGTACATTATGAAGACTTATTAACTGCCTTAGAGCCAGGCATGAAATTAGTTTGCGTTGATTTGATTGAAGGTGCAATCCCGTTACCAAATTTTGAGCACCCAGAAAATGCGATGTATTTATTTGGTCCTGAAGATGGCACCATTAAGCAACAGGTGATTAATAAAGCCGATGCCGTGGTGTACATTCCAACCATAGGTTGTATGAATTTAGCTGCCTCAGTCAACGTAGTGTTATACGATAAATTAGCTAAATCCCAACAACATCAATTAGATAACGATTTAATTAAAAAAAGTCGTGATAGAAACAATAAGATTAAAGTAAAAGAATTAAAGTATCAAAAGAATGCAATAAAAGAAGCAAAAAGACTTGAGCTAGAAAAGTTAAACGCCAGCAATTAAGCCGTTTGATTCTTTTTCTGTTTAATTTTTTATCGTTAGCATTGCTATATTATCGTCTCTTGCACTGACTGGGAATGGCCACTAATAATCAGCCCGTTACAATGACAATCAACCTGACAAAGCCTATTTCCACAAAGTAATAAGCATTGTCAGACATTACCATTTGAATAGCCTCGTATCTTTCAATGTTGAATCTGCCAAATGCATTTCAAACATTAGATTACACGAGCTTAAATCTTCTACTTAGCAAAGCCGCCGAGTGGTTTTAATAGTAATGGAGAAAGTGCCGCATGTTTATCTCGAAGTGCCTGTGGCAAATCACCTAAATGTACCATTCTGGTTGGTGTCGCAGCTGCAATCCAACGTTCAGCGTGGTCATTCCAGTTTTCAATGTGAATATAAGCGGCTTCCAGATCTTTGAAACGCTCATAAACTAAAATGTCACCATCATCGGACATGTAATACTGGTAATTCAATGTACCCTCTTCTGCTTTAGCCCTGTCAACTTGCGAGTTCATTACTGCTTTAAAAGCCTCTAATTGCCCTTCGTTTAATTTTGCTTCTACAATCCAACCAAAGTTCTCAAAACTAGTATTGCCATCTTTTTCAATAAGACTGCTTTCAGCTTGTTCACGAGCAAAACCGCCGAAGGGTTTTAACCATAGAGGCGAAAGAACTGCATGACGCTCTCTAACGTCATCGGGTAAATCACCTAAATGCACCATACGTGTAGCAGGAGCAGCAGCCAACCATCGCTCTGCATGAGCATCCCAGTTTTCAATATGTTCGTGTGAAGAATCAGCATCAGCAAACCTTTCATATACCATAATGTCACCATCATCAGACATATAATACTGATAATTTAAGGTACCTTTTTCTGTGAGCGCTCTATTGACTTGAGAGTTCATTACCGCTTTGAATTGTTCTAACTGCCCTGCATTTAACTTTGCTTCTACTATCCAACCAAAATTCTTAAACATATTTTTTCCTTACTTATTAGATATTGAGTTCAACGATTAAGTGCAATGGAGTTACTCTAAACACTGCTTTTAAGCGTTTCACAACTTGAAATAAAGTTTAATCCTTTAAGTAATGTTTTATAATAACGATAAAATTGAATCAGTTTATAAAATATTTTGATAATTAAAGTGCATTATATGGTGTCATTCCTGAAACAGATAAAACAAAACATTATGAACAGCTTAACCCTCGCTATAAAAAATAAAACCTAGAACCTAGAACCTAGAACCTAGAATCAAGAATCAAGAAATACTGACATATCGAAATATAGAAAAATAAGTAACAAACAAAGCCTGCCCCTCTAGATAAAAAATTATGTAATAAAACACAGTTTATGAGTGACTAAGATCACATTAAGATTTAACATACGCGCTTTATTACATCATTACTTTTAACATTCTATCAATTGAGTTCACGATCAGTGCTCCTGTTAATAGATGAGTGTCATAAGTAAGCATCCCTGCAAGGATATTCATGACTTTTTCTAACACAACACAACCACTAAATAGAACTGCAATTATGTTCGTATTGGCGTTGGGGACCTTTATTTTAGGGTTAACCGAATTCTCTATGATGCCAATGCTGCCTTTAATCAGTGAAACCTTTAATGTTACCCCGACACAATCTGGTTACGCTATTAGTGCTTATGCAATGGGCGTTGTAGTAGGCGCTCCTATCTTAATGTTAACCACTGCTAACATGCGTAAACGTAAAGCATTACTTATTTTCTTAACATTAATGTTTATTGCCAACGGATTAAGTGCCCTGTCAAATTCGTTAAATCAATTAATATTTTTTCGTTTTCTAAGTGGCTTGCCGCACGGTGCATATTTTGGGGCCGCAATTCTGTTGGCTGCAGATATTGCCCCAAAGGGAAAACGCGCCTCTTTTATGTCTAAAATATTTATGGGATTAACCATTGCAACCATTGTTGGCGTACCATTAGTCACGTTAGTTGGACAAAACCTAAGCTGGCGTTACTGCCTAGGTGGTGCATCCGTTTTATCACTGATTGCGTTATTATTTGTCTATAAAGTAGTACCTAACATCGACAACAGTAAACCGTCTAACTTGATCAATGAATTCAGTGTATTAAAAGATAAATTAGTATGGTCGATTCTAGGTATTGTGATCATTGGTTTTGGTGGCGTATTTTGTATTTATACCTACATTGCTGACACGATCCTAGATGTTACTCAAACACCTGCTTACACTATTTCGATTGCAATGGTTATGTTCGGTATCGGTTGTACTTTAGGCAATTATTTCTTGGGTAAAGCGGCAGATGTTTCTGCTATCAAAGCCACTGGTTTAAGCTTAATTTGCGCGATTATATTTGCTATCGCCTACGTCAACGCTAGTCATAATATTTGGCAGTTATACGCCGTTATTTTCTTAATTGGTTGCAGTATTGGTTTAGCTACTTTGATTCAAACATTATTAATGGACGTATCACCCGATGGGCATGCCATGATTGGCGCACTAGTTCAATGTGCATTTAATGTGGCGAATGCTATCGGACCTTGGGTAGGTGGAATGGCCATTGCACAGGGTGCACAACCCAACCAAACTGGTTATGTTGCTGCTGTCTTATTTTTTGGTGGCTTTATAATGTGGGCATTAAGTTACATGCAATTAAATACTAAAAACAAACTAGCAGTTGCAATTTAGGATTAAGACTTCGCACTATTTGGTATTAAGACTTCGTATAACAGAGTTGGTTTACCTGCCAACTCTGTATTTATGTAAACATAGCTTATATTTGTTTGGGCTTTAATCTTATCAAACATATCTCCACCTTTTATTAGCAAGAAAGTTATTAACAAGAAAGCCTTTGGAATTAAGCTTATATTAAACTCGCCTTGAATTTTTTAGCGATCAAATTATTTAATTAACTTTGAAATATAGGGAATGTTACGAAACTTATTCTGCCAAGGTAAACCATAACCCACCAGCAAATCATCATTATCCATTTCGACAGCGTAGTATTGTTCAACTGGAATCAAAACTCGCCCCGGTTTAACAAAAAGTGTAGCAATCGATAAAGAGCTAAGTTCAAAATTATCTGTTAGAAATTGGCAAATTCGTTTCATGGTGCCGCCGGACTCAATGGCATCATCAATCAATACAACATGTTGATTTTTTAAATTAATATTATGATGAAATATAATCTCTGAGCTATTATTTCTATCTCCCGGTGTATGTAAACAGGAAATATAATCCATACTAATATCAAACTTTAATTCACGAACTAAATCAGCTGTAAATATTATACCCCCAGGTATTACGGTAATAATAACCACGCTTTCATTATTAAATTTTTGATTCAATTGCAACGCAACGTTACTCACGCCCCGTTTAATCTGCTCAGTATCAAGTACGCACTCACCAATATGTAATGTGTTCATTGCTTTTCCTTCACTATGCTTAAACAGCTGTTTATAATTATATATTGCCTTACAAACAGCGGATCCGCTAACACAGCAAACTCTTTCAAACACAAAAATTCAAGAAATTATTAATAGTTTTGGTATTCAAGAAGCGATGATGGCAGGAACTTAGAACAAGCCGTTAGTGTTTTTTGAATCAGACGTCACTACTTGTAATACATCCCAGTGTTCTACTATTTTGCCATTATGGTCAAATCTAAAAATATCGATTCCAGCATAATCTTGAGAGCCAGGCCACAGTTGGTGACAATGAAGTACTACTAAGTCATTTTCGGCGATCACACGTTTAAAATAGGTATGCTTTTCCGGATATTCTTTAGCCATGCGTTCAAAGTATTCAATGAATGCTTCCTTACCATTTCCAACATGCGGGTTATGCTGGATATATTCATCACCAGCATACAATTCAATCGCTTCACGTGGTTTACATTGATTAAACATCATGTCATAAAACGCTTGAGCATTACTTTTATTTTGCTGTAACTGATCTGCCATATTACATTCCTCTAAAAATTTTAATGAATAATCATACATCAGCTTAAAAGATAGGAAAGGTTTAAAAGTTCCATTATAAATGGTGGAATACGCCTTAATAACAATTAATTGCAGAACAATATTGTAATTATTTAACGAACAGCTCTAATGTTCATGCATTGATAGTAAGCCTCAATATTTTTGTTAAAAAAAGAGGCATAATTTGTTGCTAAAATAACTTAAAAATTAACATTTATTCAAATAAAAAATGTAAACTCAAAAATATAAACTGAATAAAACGTAAAAAAATAAATAACGTGGTAATAAGCGTAATAAAGCATGCGAGACATCGTGAAATTGCCACATCCCGACAGTAGAACGACTATACAAGCAGCTTTTTTTATTTCTTGTAATCAAGTAATAATCTATAAATCAATAAATAATGAGTAAACAATGATAACTTTTATTTACACACTAATTCCCATAATAGCGCTTATTATTCTTGGATTTATTTTAAAACGCACTAAATTCTTACCTGAAGATACTTGGCCAGGTATAGAAAAACTCACCTATTTTATCCTGTTTCCAGCGCTCCTAATTAGAACACTTGGCCAGCAATCTATTACAGGTATGCCTTGGGCTTCAATGCTATTAGTTATATTTGGTACCTTAACGGTTTCTGCCATTTTATTAATACTGTTGCGTCCTAAACTAACAGAAGACAACGCAAACTTTACATCAGTGTTCCAAGGTGGTATTCGCTTCAATACCTACATCGCCTTTGCTGTTGCGCAAAGCTTGTATGGGGCAACGGGTGTGGCAATGAGCTCAGTTGCAGCAGGATTTATGATCGTATTGATTAACCTTTGGTGTATATCGATTTTTGTTATTTGGGGAAAAACATCGATCACAGGCACGTTACAATTTATAAAATCAATTATGTTTAATCCACTGATTATCGGTTGCACTATTGGTTGGTTTTTAAGTTTAAGTGGTATCGGTGTTCCGAGTATTGCTGGAGATATCCTAGAGATAGTAGGACGAGCTGCTTTACCTTTTGGGCTATTAGCCGTTGGAGCAGCTTTAAAACTAGAATCTATTCATGGTCACTTCAAAGCGATTGTGTGCTCATCACTGATACAGTTCGGGTTAAAGCCATTAATAGCAGTCGCACTGATAACCTATACCGGCCTAAATGGCGTTGCCGCAGCCGTTTTACTTATTGCGTTTATAACGCCCACCGCTCCCTCTTCTTATATATTAGCTCGCCAATTAGGAGGAGATATCGAATCAATGGCTTCCATTATTACAATGCAAACCTTACTCGCGTTTATTCTTATGCCATTGTTAGGCATGTTGTTACTTTAAAATAGGGGTGTAGACAGGTTCGTTGAAAGAGGCTGATTGAAGGTAAACTGATAGATGTCTGTAACGAACGCCACTTCCACTAAATTGGTGTGTCCACAACTAGCGCACCAGAGAATGTGTTAAATATCAAACTAAAACCTTAATCATGTGAATAAACAGAATAATTCCGTACCAAAATACGGAATTACATAGTTTACATAACTAGCAGAATGAAGAACGTTGTATATTTTTACAAATGCTCCTCTGCAAACTCAGCTAAACGGCTACGGATCACGCCATTAAGGTAGATATTTGCACTGCCTTCGAATTGTTTAAAACGCTCAACGATATAGGTTAAACCTGAAGTGACTGGGGTTAAATAATTGCTGTCGATTTGTGCTAAATTACCTGAGCATACAATTTTAGTGCCCTCTCCACAGCGAGTGATAATAGTTTTAAGTTGCGAGGCGGTTAGGTTTTGGCATTCATCGAGTAAAACAAAACTGTTTTGAATGCTTCGACCACGCATAAAATTCACCGACTTAAATTGTATATTCGCTTTATCCATTATGTAGTTAACTGAGCTTGTACTGCAATTATCATTTTTATGTAATACTTCCAAGGTATCGGTAACAGAGGCTAACCATGGCATCATTTTTTCTTCTTCGGTCCCAGGTAAAAAACCGATATTTTCAGCCACATCGGGTGTATTACGTGTAACAATTATTTTGTCATATTGCTTCTTTTCGATAACGAGTTCTAACGCTGCAGCGACAGCCAAAAGTGTCTTCCCACACCCCGCTGGTCCAGTTAAAATGACTAAGTCCACGGTTGGATCTAGCAGAGCATTAAGCGCCATGCCTTGATAAATATTTTTTGGATTAACTCCCCAGGCTTGCTGTCCCATTAAACGGTCATAACCAATATCTAATAACTCAATATTATGTTTAAGATGATCCGTCACTTTACCAACAAATTGATACTTCTCATCGACAATATATTGGTTCGGATAGGGATCATTTATTTTATCAGAGGTTAATTGATGGTAGGTATCTTCACCTCGATTGAATGTTTCACATTTTTTTATATTGTCCCAAAAAGTACCTTCCACTTGCTGATAGCCTTTGCTCAACAAATGGACATCTTCAATTAATTGATCGGTTCTATAATCTTCGACACATTTAAGTCCCGCCCCTTTTGCTTTGAGGCGCATGTTGATGTCTTTGGTCACTAGCACGACTTTGGCAGGCGCTTTACTTTGTTGCAGATATAATGCGGCATTAATAATGCGATTATCCGGCTCATCTTCACTGAAAGCTTCCTGCATAAATGAAGCATGGTGGTCAGCAAAAATAGAAATGACTCCGCCTAATAACATTCCTTTGTGGTCAATTGGTACACCTTGCGTAATTTGCTCTGAACTTGCATCTTGAAATAGTTTTTCTAAGCAACGAATCGCAACACGGGCATCACGACTGACATCTTTTTGTCGATCTTTAATACGGTCTAACTCTTCTAAAACCGTCATCGGAACAACAACATTGTGTTCTTCAAAGGAATAAATAGCTAAAGGTTCATGTAATAAAACGTTCGTATCGAGTAGGTAGTATTTACGTGCAACGTCTGTCATAGTTTGCTCCTCAGATAAGTGAACTTTTATATAAACAGCTCAGGATGACATTTTTATGACGGAGTCATTAACGACAATAAATTATTGTTACTTCTAATAATTTGCAATTTTCGACATTTAAATCAAAAAATCTGTTTCGTAAATGTTTATGCTGGGTATAATTAAGTTATTAATATAAATCATTAATTTCTTAATTGATTTTAACGAATAGCTCTATTTGTTATTATGTAACTGTCATTAAGTATATAAATCAAAAGGTGTCATAAATGAGTAACGTTCTAGAATTAGTAAAAAATACACGCCGTAAAAATAAATTAAAACGCGAAATCATTGATAACGAAAAGAAAATCCGTGATAACCGTAAACGTGTTGATCTATTAACAAACTTAGCTGAATACATCACTCCTAGCATGACGCACGAAGATATTGTGAATATCATCAAGAATATGCAGTCTGATTACGAAGATCGTGTTGATGACCACATCATCACAGGTGCTGAATTATCTAAAGAACGCCGTGAAGTGAATAAAAAAATTAATTCATTCAAGCGTCCTGAACCAACTAAATAAATAATAGTTTGTTGGTGTGACTAGAAAAAAGATAGCTTAGCTATCTTTTTTCATTTCTAGCGAAGCAAATTGAGTGCTTTCAGTGCTCAATGTGTTGTTGCTCCCTAATCATTAAATATGAATATGTTAACTATTTATTTCAAAATGGTGGCTGAAGTTATTTATGCTAATCTAAGATTTAATAAACTTTATAATGTTGCCCTTACCTAACAAGGTCTACTCAGTGGATACATTTATTTCAAATTTACATGCCTTAAAAACTGATCATATTGATTTATGGTCTATTGACCCTACCAAGTTGTGTCAACAATCAATCACATTTTTAACTAGTCTGTTAACAACAGAAGAATCTGAAAAATTATTAAAATATAAGCATAAAGAAGCTCAACATACTGCCTTAATTACACGCTCATTATGCCGCTTAGTCTTATCCCACTATACAAACTGTTCGCCCGCCGCATTACAATTTGTCCGTAATTCACAGGGTAAACCTGCCCTAGTTAATAACAACAATGATATACGTTTTAATCTAAGCCATAATAATCAACTCATTATTATGGCTGTATGTGCTGGGGATGAAGTTGGTTGTGATATTGAAGATCCGATGCGTAAAGTTAATATAGCAACGATAACCAAACGTTATTTTGCAACACAAGAACTTAAACAGTTAAGTGAATTAACAGGAGTGGAACAACAGCAACAATTTTTTAGATGTTGGACATTGAAAGAAGCTTTCGTTAAAGCAACGGGTGTAGGGATTAGTTTGGGTTTAGATACATTTTATTTTAGCTTTACCAGCACCACCACAGGTAACCAAAGTGATCCATCAAAATCAGTGGCTAAAAAAACTCAACAATTGAATTTAAAGGATAACATTGCAATACATTTCAATTCACATTATCCATTGAGCAAAGATGCGCCATGGCAGTTTTATCACACTTTTTTTAAACAACAAACCATGTCAATCTGTCGTGCGAGTAAACTTAATCAAACTATTATTTATCGCGATGCTACTTCATTACTTGGCATTTAACTATTACCTATGGGCAAGTAGCTATGAATCAGCAGCTATGATTAAACTCATTAATAAACGTAATAAGAATGCAATACGCTAATGTATCGTTATTACGTTAATGATATAAATTCCACTGCGGCAGTATAATTACTAGGTCCAAGTTCAGTCACACGAATTAATTTAGCTTCTGCATCAAGTGGAGGGAAACGTTCGTCACCAGTGTTCAATTGAATATGCACCATATCATCGGTTTTTAGCAACTCAGCAGAAAAAGAAATACGCATTCCGGTACTACTTAAATCGATACAAAGCCCTTCATGTTCAATCTCATCTTTGGTGATCTTAATAGGTAAGTTAAGTTCCATTCTATGAAATGATCGTTGATCATTTTGTGCAAAATACATATTTGTCTCCTTTATAAAATCACAAAATTACCTATAAACTATAATTTCGCAAGTTTAATCCATGGTGTTTGGGAGAAAGATAACATTGATATAATTTTTTACCCATAAAGTGAGATCAACGAAAAAGTTTACGCATTGAATCAGCATTAAAAACCTTGATCACACTTTGTTTAATAAATTAATAATCGCTAAGGGTAATGGTTGAAGTTGTTTACTTTTATCCAAGCAGACCATTTCAATATCACCAATCACAGCTGGTCTAATTGCATTAGGTCGCCAAACTTCCTGACGCCATACCGTTTTATATTTACCTTCAATCTCAAAGTGAGTGCGAATATCACAGATTTCAGCAAACTCTACCCCATCTTGAAAAATCATATTAGCTTTGTAAACAGCAAAGCCGATCCCTTGTTCATTCCATAGCCTATTAAGCACTTGACTATCAATCACGTGTTCACGAGCACGCTCAAAATACTTTAAAAAGTTTGGGTGATACACCACGCCAGAGTGGTCGGTGTCTTCATAATAAATTTGTACTGCATGATGGTAGGTTTTATTGCTCATAAAATGATTAACTTATTTTGTCTAATAATTGGTCACTGGCGGTTTCTAACAAATCTAACACTAATTCGAACCCTTGCTCGCCACCATAATAGGGGTCGGGTATTTCAATTTCATCAACTTCGGCCATGCTCAAGAATAGATCCACTTTAGTTTTAAATTGTAATGGACAACGCGCTAATAAATCGCATTTGTTTTGTTCATCTGCAGCTAAAATATAATCAAAGTGAACAAAGTCTTCAGCTTTAACAGGACGAGAAGTGATCCCTCGAAAGCTGTATCCACGCTTCTCCCCTGCCGCTTTGGCCCTACTATCTGGGCCTTTACCTTGATGATAATCAATGGTGCCCGCCGAATCGACTTCAATATCAATACCACGCAATTTAGCTTTCGCCCGAAGCACTGCTTCAGCTGTTGGAGAGCGACAGATATTACCTAAACAGACTATTAATATTTTCTTCATTATGCACCTCTAAAAACCACCTAATATGTAATTTCAATAAATCTTATTTAATTAACTATGTACATGGTTTTTGAATAAGCTTTATTAACTCACTAATTGATACATACCTTGGTATTCAAAATCTTCAACACTTAAATCCGGTGTTTTATAGTGTTGCTGACATGCTGATAGTAAGGTCTTAGTACGTGCTGAAAACCCATTGCTTAATAAACTTAAAACTTGCTGATATACTTTTTGTTTAAAAGCTAAACGGTTGATAACAATACCACTTAGGTTATCACTACTGACATCGAACTCAAGCCCACAACTCACTGATAATGCCCATTCGATCGCTTGAGGCATTATTTCAACTTTTTCAAATTCAGCTTGGCGTTGTTGATCACGGCCATCGGGTTCATACCAGTAACCATAATCAAGGTGTAACCGACGTTTGTCGCCAGCAACTAACCAATGTGCTATCTCATGAAGAGCACTAGAAAAATAACCATGGGCAAAAATGATTTGATGGTAACCACACTGTTCATTAGCGGGTTGGTACAGTGGCTCATTTCCACCTACTACTAATTTAGTCTGGTGAGAAGTGTAAAAAGTTTGATTAAAGATATTAATGATATCTTCGCTTGAAAAGGCTTCATTCAATAACTTAGGCATACACTAAAAATTCTCGTTCAATTGTATGTGACCTCAATAATGTTCTATAAAAATAAAGCGCAAGTGTGTTCATAAACGCCTGTATTTTCCTATCATTGATGAGATTCATTAATAAAAGGGTAAAAGGATAAAATGTTCAAACTTAGCTATCAAGATAAAGACATTAAGTTCGACAAGGTTAAATACAAATTATACACTTCAGATCTCTTTCAATCTAACTAATTAAGATACGCTATGTCATTACTCACTAAACTTCGTTGTGCATTCACCTTGGGGCAAGGTGTTTTAATCGAGAACAAGGCATTAGCCACGACTGACGACCCTATTGCTTTTTTTAAGGCGTGGTTAAAAGAAGCAGAAACAACGGGTATTGTATTGCCTGAGTCAATGTCTGTTTCAACTTGTACTAACGAAGGCCGCCCTTCATCTCGAATGGTGCTATTAAAAGAGGTAGATCAGCAGGGTTTTGTGTTTTTTACTAACTACGGCAGTAGAAAAGCTGGCGAATTAGAACAAAATCCCTTTGCTGCGCTGTTATTTCATTGGAATATGTTACAACGCCAAGTGCGAATAGAAGGTCGAATTGAACGTGTTAGTCATCAAGAGTCTGAAGACTACTTTCATTCTCGCGGTCGTGGTAGTCAAATAGGGGCATGGGCTTCAAAACAAAGCCAGGAACTTAATGAACGCCAAACATTAGTTGATACCGTTAAATATTACGAAGAAAAGTTTAAGGGTGAACCCGTGCCGTTACCTGAGTTTTGGGGAGGTTACCGAGTTATTCCAGAATCAATAGAGTTTTGGCAAGGTAAAGCAGACCGTTTACATGATCGTTTTGTATATAAAAATGAAGAGGGTAAATGGGTTATTACTCGACT
Organism: Vibrio sp. 1-Bac 57; assembly: GCF_037546855.1. NCBI lineage: Bacteria > Pseudomonadati > Pseudomonadota > Gammaproteobacteria > Vibrionales > Vibrionaceae > Vibrio > Vibrio sp. 1-Bac 57. The sequence goes on from NZ_JALAAC010000005.1 coordinate 115,550, forward strand.
TAATCCTTAAACTTTACCCGTTAACTTTTATTCCTTAAACCTTAACCTAGGAGAATTCCTTCTTAGATAGGTTTACTGGTCATGTTGCTTTGTTTACAATCATTATTGTAAGCAAAGCAATAATACGAACCGACATCGCTATTCTTCATTCCAATATAGCACCAAGGTCGCACCACTGATTGAACTGCCATAATTGACTGAAAGTCCAATACCTATATTATCCAAAAATGGAATTTTATCTTGAGTATCGATGACCCAACCGACTGTTGTTTCATAATAGTAACCGTTATCTGCCATTGCCTCTAAGTCACCCATCAAATCAATTCGCTTAAAGTCGACGGTGATAAAGTCATTAACACCCCATAATTCTGGGACGTTAACCGTAAACTCAACACCGTTGGTAATTCGCCATCCTTCAGGATTGATGCTACTTGGTTTATCAATCGAACCAGACAAACCATGACCATAAATATAATTGATTTGATTATGTGCTCGCCATTTTCCCCATTGCTCATCTCTTTCATACCCAATGCCTACTTCCGGCTCAGCAATTAAAGCCAAGGTAGTAACATTAAACGCGATATTATCCAATTCTGCTTTTATTTCTTCTGGAAAACCATCGCCGTAAGAGTAAGAGTTTTTATAATAACTGAGGTGTGCGCCTAAGGCGGAAGTGACATACCATTGATTAGTAATATGGTAAAACTGAGAATAATTACCGTAAATACCATAGGTATTTTGCTTTAATTTATCACTGACATCACTAAATAACTGGCTATCTCGTTTAGAAGCGATGTAAAAAGCACGTACTGTTATCGCATGGTCCCAAGCTTTACTTTTAGGCTCTAAATCCCAGGTATAAGGGATCACAAACACATCCAAGCTATTTTTAAGGTTGGTGCTTTTTTCGTTGCCAAAGCCTGGGTCTTCGACTTCTAAATCTACATTAGCAAATCCAAAAGTCAGTGCCTCGCTGTCGGACATCAACGTAGCAATCGCCAAAGCTTGCTCTACTGAACGCACTGCAACACCTAAGGACTCACCATAAACAGGCGTCGTTAAGGTCGAAGTTAAGGCCGATGTTAAAATTAATGGTGAAATGATTTTTAAATAACGATGATAATACAAGACTACAACCACCCATGCTGTTCAAACATTAATGCTAGTTTATCCAATTCTTTATCAACATGTGTTTTCCAACTAATGCCATTTTGTGCAGCACCCAGCTGCTGCATAAACCAATTATAAAAGGCGGCATTATCAAATAATCCATGTAAATAAGAGCTATAAATATTACCCTGTTGCCAGCCAATATTATCACTGATAAAGGGAGTGACTGCATCATTTAATAGCTGACTTTCACCATGATGAATTTCATATGCTTCTATACTTTGCCCCAACCAATCTATATTTCTCTGCTGCGTTGCTTTATTTGGCGCGAGAGTGGTTGTTAGTCCAATTAAGCCAAGTGCACTTTTATCACCATCCTCTAATTGTAAAGGGTCTTTGATTTCATGCCCTAATATTTGCAAACCACCACAAATTCCAAGTACTAGTTTACCACTTTCAGCAAATGTCTTAATAGTCTTGTCTAACCCTGTTTGTTGTAAAAAATGCAGGCTTTTACCACTGTTTTTACTACCGGGTAAAATCACAGCATCAAAAACAGATAAATCTTGATTTAACTGCACTGGGACTAAGTTAATATCATCTTGATAAATTAAAGCATCGAATTCATCCATATTGGATGCGTAGGGATAATATATCAGTGCAACATTAATTGCGCCCTGTTGCCAAGTTGTGCCTAACCTAAAACTATCTTCTTCTGGCAATTGATGGCGGTGATAAGGCAAGTTTGCAACGGTAGGAATACCGGTTTTTTCTTCTAACCAGTCCATTGCGTTACCTAACAACTCGGGGTCTCCTCGAAACTTATTCAGTACAAATCCTTTGATCAGTTTTTGTTCTTCTTCAGCTAAACATGCCCAGGTACCTAATAAATGAGCAAAAGATCCGCCTCGGTCAATATCAGAGACAAGATAGACATCCGCTTGGCAAGCTAATGCAACACTCATATTAACGATATCGCCTTCGCGTAAGTTTATTTCTGCGGGGCTTCCAGCACCTTCAATAACAACTTGTTGGTATTGTGCTTGTAACAACTCAAGTGACTGTATTACTTTTGGCCATAATAGTTTTTTTCTTGCCATCCACGGCATATTGGAGATTTCAGTATCGACCTTGCCATTCACAATTACCTGGCTAAATGTATCGGCACTTGGTTTTAATAGAATAGGATTCATTAATACTGAAGGTTTCGCTTTTGCAGCCAATGCTTGCAGATATTGCGCTCGCCCTATTTCTAATCCATCTTCAGTAATGGCAGCATTGTTGCTCATATTTTGTGCTTTAAAAGGTGCAACACTGACACCTCTATTCGCTAATAATCGGCAAATAGCCGTGACAATCAGCGATTTTCCAGCATCACTGGTACACCCTAAAATCATGATCGGTTTATGTGGTACAGTCATTTCACTCACTTGCAAATAGTCTCGTCAATTAAGGGTAAAGGTCACAAACGACTCGGTCGATTATCTAAAACCAAGTACATAATTGCTTGGGCTTAAGTTTTAAAGACAAAAAAAAGCACTGTCTAAACAGTGCTTTTAATAACCGTTAATACGTCATTAACCACGACGAGCAATAACAGCCTCAGATAATTGTGCTAATAATGTTTCAGTTGCATCCCAACCAATACATGCATCAGTAATACTTTGACCATAAGTAGGTGTAACACTTTCACATAGATCTTGACGACCTTCGACTAAATGGCTTTCAACCATAACACCTGAAATTGCACGGTCACCCGCTGCAATTTGACCACAAACATCAGTACAAACTTTCATTTGATTTTCGAATTTTTTCTCTGAGTTTGCATGACTGAAGTCGATCATTAATGTTTCAGTTAATCCTGATTTTTTAAGATCTTTTTTGATAGCTGCAACGTCTTCTGCGCTATAGTTAGGCGCTTTACCACCACGTAAAATAATGTGACAGTCAGGGTTACCTGCTGTTTCAACAATCGCACTATGACCAAATTTATTAACAGATAAGAAGTGGTGAGAAGCATTAGCTGCACCAATTGCATCAACGGCTACTTTAATAGTACCGTCAGTACCATTTTTAAAACCAACTGGGCAAGATAAACCAGAAGCTAATTCACGGTGAACCTGTGACTCTGTAGTACGTGCTCCGATTGCACCCCATGTCATTAAATCAGCAACATATTGCGGTGTGATCATATCTAAAAATTCAGTCGCAGCAGGTAGGCCCATTGCATTAATATCTAATAAAAGTTTACGACTTTTACGTAAGCCTTTATTAATATTAAAAGTACCATTTATTTCAGGATCATTGATCAAACCTTTCCATCCAACAGTCGTACGTGGTTTTTCAAAATAAACACGCATGACTACTTCTAAAGAATCTTTATATTTTTCACGTAAAGGCATTAATTTTGCTGCGTAATCAAGTGCTGCTTCTGTATCGTGAATTGAACATGGTCCGATGATCACTAATAAACGGTCATCTTGGTTACTTAAAATTTTGCTAATTGCTTTACGTGAATCAGAAACCGTATGGCTGATTGCAGATGTAGCTGGAAATTTCTCTAAAAGTGCAATAGGGGGTAATAGTTCTTTAATTGCAGTTATATTCACGTCATCTGTTTTGATCATAATTTTTCCTGAGGCACATCGTTGTGCTTATAGTTAGTATTTAATATATTTTTATTAATTATACCCGTTACATTTTTACCTTACGGATATAAGTATCTTTTTTGCATTGCACCTTTTACATGGTGCTTTTTGACTAATACCATCAATAAACAAGCAACGATGTTGATTAAAATCATCAACTTTCATAGGAATAAATAAACAAGCAAGCTACTAACATTTTTATAAATGGCATAATCAGTAAAAAATTAATTTTTTATGATTGTTCCTCTTGTAATGGGTTAACAGCAGTCCCCCATCAAAAGCTATAAAATATAACCTTAAAACTCGCTTACTTTTCCCTGTGTTACTTGCTCCACATGATTAATGGAATTGGTCTTTTTTCGTTATATTTATGGCATTTAAACGTATTAATCCATTAGGGGACTATACGGTTCAATCACCACTGTTTCACCTACGCTGATATTGCCACGGTCTTGCTCAAGCACAATAAAGCAATTTGACTGACTCATTGAGCTAAACACACCAGAGCCTTGATTACCGGTTGTATTGACAACTAATTGGCCTTGTTCATTGACAGAATAGTTCCCGCGTTGAAAATCAGTTCTTCCTGGTGCTTTAGACAATGCATCGGTACAGATTGCATTGAAGCGAATAGCGGGTTTAACAACTTCACCACTCATTTTTGCCATTGCTGGCACTGCTAATTGGTATAGAGTCACGATAGCGGAAACAGGATTTCCTGGCAACCCAAAAAAGACACTGTTTTTCAACTTACCAAAGGCAAATGGTTTTCCAGGCTTAATAGCCAGTTTCCAAAAGCCAATTTCACCAATTTCATTGAGTACTTCTTTAATGAAATCAGCTTCACCAACAGACACACCACCGCTAGTGATCACAACATCAGCTTGTTGATCTGCACTAACCATTGCCTGCTTAATAGTTTCATAATCATCTTTGATAATACCAAAATCAATTATTTCAACATTTAAACGTGATAATAAAGCCATGATGCTATAACGATTAGTGTCGTATATCTGCCCTTGTTGTAAAGGTTCACCTAAACTTGTTAATTCGTCACCCGAGGATAAAACCGCTACTTTTAATTGACGGTATACTGCGACGTTTGGAATACCTAATGAAGCAAGTAATGGAATGTCACGGGGTGTTAATTTATGCCCCTGTTGCAATACCGCTTGCCCAATACTTAAATCTTCACCAGCAAAACGCACATTGTTGTATTGTTTAGGTGCGTGGTTAAAGGTGATTTTCGTACCTTCTGCCACAGTACGCTCTTGCATTACCACACAATCTAAATCGTCAGGCACAACGGCGCCGGTCATTATTCTAATACAACTGCCTTTAGGAATATTTCCGTCAAAAGGTGCGCCCGCAAAGGATTTACCTATTTGCGTTAAATGCACAGGATTACCCGCATCACAGTTTTTTAAATCGCTAGCATGAAGTGCATATCCATCCATTGCTGAATTATTAAATGAAGGGACATTTTTTTCTGAAATTATATTTTCACTTAGCGTAAAACCTAGCGCCTTAGGCAAAGGTAAAACGATTTGTTCACAAACGTTAGAGAGAGACGATTGCATCTTTTGTAGTGCATCAGAGAGCGGCATTAAGCCTTTTACATCACAACAACTCATATTTGGTTACTCTTTTAATTAGTTAAATAGCAGTATTATTATTGTGTCTTTTTCTACTATAGCGTGCAATTGAACAACTGAAATAAATGCCTTTTAGATCAATTAAACTGAATATAAAACGTTAAGTGTCTATTTTTCATTCAGTTAATTACAGGTTAAACAGGCTAACAAATCTCCCCCTATCATACCCTTGACCTTTAACTTAAACATAAGCTTTACTAGCTTAAATCTAGGCTTTTAACACTAAAACCTTAATTGTTCCCCTGGAAACTTGAGCAAGGCATTTTTATGCCTTTTAAGTTTTCAAAACAACTATCGATAGCCGTTGAGATAAAATCCTCAATAAATGCCAAGGATTGTTGTTCTTCTCGTACTGCTGCATATAAGGTTTTCCAGACGCCCTCTTTTCCTAAACGGCGAGCAACCACATAATCTTTTTGTAAATACTCAAATAGTGCCCAGTCAGGTAAACCAGCAACGCCTCTGCCACTCGCTACTAGTTGTAACATCATCAACGTCATATCTGCATGACGAATATTAGCTGGAGACACGCCTTCAAGCATCAAGAAGCCATTAAAAATATCTAATCGTTCTTTTTCAACAGGATAAGTAATCAATGTTTCTTCGCTCAGGTCTTCAGCATCGATGTAGGTCTTGTTTGCTAAGCGATGGTGGCGACTTAACGCCAACATACATTGATAACTAAATAATGGAATATAAGTGATCCCGGGAATTTGTTGTGGATCTGAAGTTACCACCAAGTCTAAATTACCTCGTTTTAATGCCGGTAATGGTAAAAAGCTAAAACCACTGGAAAAGTCTAATTCTACCTCTGGCCAACTGTCCCTGAATTTATCAATGGCAGGCATCAACCATTGAAAGCAGGAATGACATTCTATTGCCATGTGCAAACGTCCTGCATCACCAGAAGCAAAACGCGACAGATCCCGTTCTGCTTGACGAATTTGAGGCAATACTTGGTCTGCAAGTTCCAATATACGGAGTCCAGAAATAGTAAAACGGATCGGCCGAGACTTACGAATAAATAATGAACAATCAAGGCGTTGCTCTAATTCTTTTAGTTGATGTGATAGCGCTGACTGAGTTAAATGCAATTGTTTTGCTGCTTCTACTAAGCTCCCTGCTTTACTTAATACTGATAATGTTTTTAAGTGTTTAAATTCAATCATATTTTGTCCTACTAAAAGCAAACAGGCAGAAATTCTATTTTAAGAATTAATTATATTAAAGCTTTTTTGTTATTAATTGAATTAAATTCACTATTAGTTGTATTTAGCCCTACATATTTTTCATTTCATCTTCACTAACGCAATGAGATAAGGTACTTTAACTCACTATCAAAAGCATTATGGAAATTAGGGTTTAAGGGGTTTAAATGTATTCAATTGTTCGTTCAAACAAACTAGATAACGTCTGTTATGACATTCGTGGACCAGTATTAAAGCAAGCGATGAAATTAGAAGATGAAGGCCAACGCATTCTTAAATTGAACATAGGTAATCCCGCCCAATTTGGTTTTGAAGCCCCAGAAGAAGTATTAATGGACGTGATCAAAAACTTACCAAATAGCCAAGGTTATTGTGATAGTAAAGGTCTCTTTTCTGCACGTAAAGCGGTAATGCAACACTACCAAGCAAAAGGTTTATTATCTTTAGATACCAACGATATCTATATTGGTAATGGTGTCAGTGAGTTAATCGTAATGGCGATGCAGAGTTTGCTTAATAATGGTGATGAAATATTAGTGCCTGCTCCAGATTATCCATTATGGACTGCGGCGGCTAATCTATCAGGCGGTAAAGCTGTTCATTATATTTGTGATGAAGAGTCTGACTGGTTTCCAGATATTGACGATATTAAATCAAAAATCACCTCTCGCACTAAAGGTATTGTGCTAATTAATCCTAACAATCCAACCGGTGCTGTTTATAGTAAAGAGCTATTAGAGCAAATAGTTGAGTTAGCACGTCAACACAACTTAATTGTTTTTTCCGATGAGATTTATTCAAAAATTGTTTATGACGATGCAGTTCATATTCCGCTTGCAACCTTAGCCGATGATATTTTGATTGTGACCTTTGATGGTTTATCTAAAGCCTATCGCGTGTGTGGGTTTCGAGTCGGTTGGATGATGATCAGCGGTGCTAAAAAACAAGCGCGTGATTATATTTCGGGCATAGAGATTTTAGCCAGTATGCGTTTATGTGCCAACGTACCGATGCAACACGCGATACAGACTTCACTGGGCGGCTACCAAAGTATTAATGAGTTAACAGTGCCGGGTGGGCGCTTATACGATCAAACACAAACGGCTTGGAAATTATTAAATGATATTCCGGGTATTAGCTGCACTAAACCCAATGGCGCGTTATATCTTTTTCCTAAGTTAGATCAAAAGCGTTTTAATATTAAAGATGACCAACGCTTTGCTATGGATTTATTAGTTGAAGAAAAAATACTCATTGTGCAAGGTACTGGCTTTAATTGGCATAAACCCGATCATTTCCGTATCGTTTGTCTACCTCGCGTTGATGAAATGGCTATCGCGATCAAAAAAATAGGCAATTTCTTAGAAGGTTATAGTCAATAAGATTAATGCTGTTACAGGTTAATTTTTCCTAAAATAAAAGTGTCTTTTTGCACAACATTAGATAATCAATGTTGTGCAAAAAGATGCTGCTCCATATTCAAATAGTTAATATGTAGTAGCAGTATTTGGTAACATTATCATTTGGTAACATTATCATTTGGCAACATTACGTATTAACAGTATTTCATTGCGATATAAAGTAGACAGAGACAATACGTAAGTACTCTATAATTTAACAAAGACCTTCTGTTCACTAACTTTTATCACTTCATTCCCTTTGAGTTAAAAGATGTTTAAAAAAATAATTTTCGCTGCTTTGGCAATCTGTGCTTTTTTATTACTATTTATTGATGTGGGTAGCTTATTTTCTCAACGATTAATTGAAGCATTATGGCCCATTGGTCATCTTAGTGTTTTTTGTTTTTGGAGTTTCTTACTACTACAATACCACCCGTCAATCAGATCACTTCCCCTGCTTAAACAATGCTTCACACTGACACTCTTATGTTTTGCTTTTGGATTGAGCATTGAAATAATACAACCGTATTTTTCACGTGAAATGGAGGTACAAGACCTATTTCTCAATTACATGGGAGTATTATTAAGCTTAATTTTATTTAGTAAACACCCTATCCATTGGCTATTTAAAGTCGCCTACTTGCTGTTAATAGGTTTAGTTCTGCACCGTTCTGCTTTATTGATTTATGATGAAGCAAAAGCACAAATCGATTTTCCTGCTTTAGCCTCATTTGACCAAGAGATCGAACTGACTCGCTGGAAAGCAGATCAACCATTAATGATTAAAAAGCCAATGATACAAACAGGCTCAAGCAGTATGATGCAAATCACTTTTGTGCCGCGGCAGTATAGCGGAGTGGCGCTACGTTATTTTCCCGGTGATTGGCAGGATTACAACAAGATAACTATGCGCTTTTATAATCCTAACCCAAACGCGTTACCTGTAACCTTAATTATCATTGATCAACACTATGAAAAAGGGCACCCAAATTACCGTGACCGTTACGATCAACATTTAACCATTGCCCCAGGTTATAGTGAACAAAGTATTTTGCTTACTACTATTCAAGCTGGTGTTGAATTGAGAGAAATGGATTTAAGTAAGATAGCTGGTGTGGATTTTTATATGTATAAGTTGAAAAGCCCAATCCATTTATATTTAGATTCAATGTATTTGCAATAAATTTAATCACTATAATGGAATTTATAATAGGATATGTAGTGGCGACGTAAAGTACTAGATGTTATGTACTAGATGTAATGTACACTATGTAGTCGGCTATATAATAGGCAACATGTTTGTTAACGCAATGAGCATTTTAGCTCAATGAGTATAAGTGACTAAGATTGCTGATGCACAAATTAGTCACTCATTTAAAGCAAGAAAATGATTATAATGGACCGTAAATTTTATCCGTTAGGCGCACATGCACAGTTATCTCTTCTCGATCATGGTATAAATGCTTAGCTTGTAATTCATAGTTAAAACCAGCTTGATCAATCATATCAGTTAAGATTTTTAAATCGTCAGTAGCTTCTTGGTAACGTTGTTTCATGGGTAGCTTGAGATTAAAAATCGCCTCTTTACACCAACCATCAATCAACCATTGCGCCATTAATTTTGCTACACGTTTAGGCTTCTCAATCATGTCGCACACTAACCAGTGAATGTTTTTACGTTCTGGTTCAAATTTAAAACCATCTTCCATGTAGTGGGTCACCTGGCCAGTTTCCATTAAGCTATCGGCCATCGCCCCATTATCAACACAGCTAACGAACATACCACGTCTTACTAATTGATAAGTCCAACCACCGGGACATGCACCTAAGTCGACTGCGCGTAAACCAGAATGAGCACGTAAAGCTTGTTCTTCTTTAGTCAAGAAAGTTTGAAACGCTTCATCCAACTTCAATGTAGATCGACTTGGAGCTTCATTGGGGAATCTTAAACGAGTGATCCCCATATGTTCTTCGCTGCGATTATTGGGTAAAGAGTAGCCCACATAGGCAGTTTCATAATCCATAAAGCAAACGTGCGTACGTCGTTTTTTAAGGTTTTCTTTATTGGTCAGATTATTATGTTTTTTTAATGCTTGTCTAAAAGGCACAGTAAATTTACGACAAAAAGTAAGCAGAGGTTTTGTTTCATCACCTTCAGGGCATTCAACATAAACATCGCCGGCCATAGGTAATTGGCGAGTGATCGCTAAAATAGGCGTAATACGGTCTTCAGCAGGCAACTCATCTACTAATGCAACTGCCACAATCATCTGACGTGCAAAAATTAATTGCGCAAAGTTTAATTGCTCGGCTAATACTTCAACTTGTGATGAGTCATAGCAGTGATATAAAACAAAGCCACTGTTTTTCAGCGTTTTAATATAGCCAAAGACTTCAAGTTCACTAGCTTTAGCTTGAATTTCGTTGGCACAATCGTTTTCAAAACCTGGACGACAATATAATAAAATACCTAACATAGAACCTCTAACATAGAACCCTTGGTTTATTGTTCATAAATAAACCTTTATTTTTGTTTAAAAATCATAGAAATAATAATGGCTAGCCAGCCAAAAATCAGTAATAAACCACCGACAGGTGTAATTAACACCAGCAGCTTTGAACCTAAAAATACCAAGTAATACAAGCTTCCACTGAAGCATAAAGTGCCTAGCATAAAGCAATACTGACTTATTGTGAGTAAACGTTTAGAACCTGCCGGCAATGCAAACACACTACCTAACACCGCAATCAATAATAATATGATGGCATGGAATAACTGATATTGCGCAGCAAGTTGTACTTGTGACACTTGAGCAGGTGTTGCCCATAGCGCTAAACCATGGCTAGCATACGCTCCAAACATAACCGCCGTTGCACCCAAGAAGGCTGCAACGGCGATAAAAGTACGAGATTGTTTAGTTAATAACACAAGTGTTCTTATTCAGTGACTATTGGTGCTAAACTTTTTGCTAAATCATCCATTTGTTTCATTTGTGTTAGAAATGGCACTAGCTTATCTAGTGGTAGTGCACAAGGGCCATCACACTTAGCATTACTTGGATCAGGATGAGACTCAAGGAATAGACCAGCAATCCCCTGTGACATACCCGCTAAACCTAATTGTACCACTTGGCTTCTTCGGCCATCGGCACTATCACTGCGAGCACCTGGTTTTTGGAGAGAATGGGTAACATCAAAGATAACCGGATAACCGGTTTCTTTCATGGTGCTAAAACCTAACATATCTACCACTAGGTTATTATAACCAAAGCAACTACCACGTTCACAAAGAATGATTTTGTCGTTACCAGCTTCTTTAAATTTAGTAATAATATGCTGCATTTCATGTGGCGCTAAGAACTGTGCTTTTTTTACATTAATCACCGCATTTGTTTCTGCCATTGCTTGCACAAGGTCAGTTTGGCGACTTAAAAAAGCAGGTAATTGAATAACATCAACGACTTCAGCTACCGACTTAGCTTGATAAGGTTCGTGCACATCAGTAATAATTGGCACATTAAACGTAGATTTAATCTCTTCAAAAATACGTAAACCTTCTTCTAAACCAGGACCACGATAGCTATTGATCGATGAGCGATTTGCTTTATCAAAAGAGGCTTTAAAAACATAAGGGATATTCAACTTACTAGTTGCTTCCACGTAGGTTTCAACCATTTTCATCGCTAAATCACGAGACTCTAAAACATTCATTCCACCAAATAATACAAAAGGAAGGTCATTTGCAACGTCTATATTGCCTACTTTAATAATTTTCTGAGTCATTTTTTCTCTCTTGTTAGTTGTAACTTGCTATGCCAATTTTTGCAGTAGATTCATTATTGGGTAGCTAAGTATTCTCGATAAACCGGTGCGTGATTAATGAATTGTCTGAGCACTGTGCTCATCTGTCATTTGCTTAATTTGTTGTTTTAATAAATTAACAATCGGGTCTTCTGGGCACTGTTCTATAAAATAGGAGAAATCATTGCACGCTAATTGAAAACATTCTAGTTGCTGAAATAAGAAGCCTCGATCTCTTACTTCAAAAGCATCTTCGGGATCTAGGCGTAATAAAATATCACTACACAATAAGGCCAACTCGATATTTTCCGCTTGAATATAAGCCGCTTTCAAAACACTAATATAACGTTTTATAATCACTTCATTAGTATCTGCATTGAGCATTTCAGCAGTTAGTCGTGCATGATTACCCAACTGACCACGTACTTTTAGCTCTAGTTGCTTAAAGCTGACCAGTTCACCATTAAAGGGGTCAACATAAATAACATCGTGTTCTAATTCAACTTTTACAATGAACCCACTTGGAAAGCAGATCCCCTGCGCAGAAAAACCTGTCTCTTTTAGCATTTCAATCAATAAAATCCCTAAACTAATAGGAACCCCCTTACGACGTGCTAATACTTTAGAAACCAAGGCATTTTTAACTTCGAAAAATGCTTTCCAATCTCCGCTAAAACCTTGCTCTTGATAAAGTGTATTTAACAATAATTTTAACTTATTTAGACAGTTCGTTGTTTCATTCTTTATTTGTGATTTGATCACAATCATCTGTAAACGCATTGAATCTTGAAATTGTAAAATAGACTGACCAGTAATTTCAGATTCCACCATAGTCGCTAATTGCAAAAGCGAATATGCACTATAGTCAATACCCTCATGAATAATACTTGCAGTAAGAATGGGCTGTTCTATTGCATCTTGTTCATCTAATTCCACTTTTTACCCCACTAATAAAATGGCTTGTTTAGTGAATGCTAATTTCGCTATGTAGGCCAACCAACCGAAAGCACCAATAAACGCTAACCATTGAATATGTTTTTTAGTTTTTTCATTTAATGCGACTTGCACCATTGCAAAATAAGCGACAAAAGCAATGAGCTTTTCTAATAACCAATATCCACTTTCAACAAAAGGATTAAAGTGCAAAAGTCCCATTAACGCTAGTCCTAAAACGATAATTGTTAAATGAGTATGTAAATGAATTTTTTTGTAAACGGCTTTCTGTGCATTTGCATGCCCTGATTTTAGCCAAAAGAACCTTAAAATAAAGATAACTATAGCCAGTAAAATGAAAGTCATATGCGTGTGTTTTAAAATTGAGTACATCTTTATCCTAGAGGTAAGTCATTAAACTTACAGTTATTTTATTAATATTGTTCGAAAATACAAATTTATAATATGAACGTTAACTCGGTAAAAATCCTAACGTCACACGGTCGTTATTTGCGTAATCTTGTTCAGTTCGTATACCTGTAAAGCCATTTTCATGCAAAATGTGACTCACTAATTCAGCTTGTTCAAAACCATGCTCAAATAATAGGCAACCAGCGTTATTTAAATAATTTTTTGCCTGTTCGCAAATATGCCTTATATCAGATAAGCCCTGTTCATTAGCCACTAAAGCGGATAACGGTTCAAAACGCACGTCACCAAGGTGAAGGTGTTTATCATTAGCGTCAATATAAGGCGGATTACTAACAATCACGTCAAAACACTCATGCACATTTTCAAACCAATCGCTTTGGTATATTTGTACTTGTTTAAGCTCTAAATTATCTCGGTTTTCAGTGGCAAGTTTGACTGCCTGCTCACTAAAATCTACCGCTACGCAATGCGCTTTAGGTAATTCACTGGCGAGTGCAAGAATGATTGCTCCTGTGCCCGTACCCAAGTCCAATATATGCGCATCAAGGTAATTTTTTTCAAGTATTATATTAAGCGTAACCTCTACTAAGACTTCAGTATCTGGTCTCGGTATCAAGGTACTATTATTGACCTTTAACGGTAATGACCAAAACTCGCGCTGCCCGACTAAATGAGCAACGGGATGACCATTAACACGTTGTTCTATTAAAGATTCAAAATGTGCCTTTTGCTGTACACTTATATCGCGCTCGGGCCATGTTATTAAATAGAGAGTTTCTTTGCCAAGTACAAATGCTAACAATACTTGAGCATCCAAAAGTGCAGAATCACTATTTACAAGCGTGAACTCTGCCCATACCAAAGCATCATCAATACGCAATTAGAAATTACCTTGTGCCAATGCCGCTAATTTGTCTGCTTGGTCTTCTTGTAAAATAGGGCCAAGCAGTGCATCTAACTCACCTTCTAAGACTTCATTTAGACGATAAATAGTTAAGTTAATACGGTGGTCACTAACACGACCTTGCGGATAGTTATAAGTACGAATACGCTCACTTCGATCGCCACTGGCTACTAAGCTACGACGAATATCTTGCTCTTCCGCATTATTTTTTTCATCTTCAGCTTGTTGCAAGCGAGCCTGTAATACTGACATAGCTTGAGCACGATTTTTATGCTGCGAACGCTGATCTTGACACTCAACCACGGTCCCAGTGGGAATGTGCGTAATACGAATAGCAGAGTCAGTTTTATTAACGTGCTGACCACCTGCACCTGATGCTCGGAATGTATCAACTTTTAAATCAGCAGGATTAATTGAAATCGCTTCAGATTCTGGGATTTCAGGCATCACTACCACAGTACAAGCGGAAGTATGTATACGCCCCTGAGATTCGGTTTCAGGTACACGTTGTACACGATGACCGCCAGACTCAAATTTCATTAAACCGTAAGCACCTTCACCTTCGATTTGCATGATTACTTCTTTGTAACCACCCTGCTCACTGACGTTGCTATTCATGATCGTCACACGCCACTTTTTACTATCACAATGCTTACTGTACATACGGAACAAGTTACCCGCAAAAATAGCAGCTTCATCACCACCAGCTCCGGCACGGATCTCAACAAAACAGTTGCGATCATCGTTAGGATCTTTTGGTAATAATAAAATTTGTAACTGGTCAGCTAATTTTTCTACATTAGCCTTTGCTTCAACAACTTCGTCTTCCGCCATTTCGCGCATATCTTCATCATCGTCTTCTAACATAAGTTCAGCAGCGACGAGGTCTTGTTGTGCAGTTTGAAATGATTTAAAACACAGCACAACTTCTTCTAGCTGTGAATACTCTTTTGTTAACTCACGATATTTCTGTTGATTACTAATGGTATCAGGATCGCCTAACAGCGCTTGAACTTCTTCGTAACGTTCAACTAAAATTTCTAATTTTGCAACAATTGATGCTTTCATCTTTATCTCTTTTTATGAACAGGTAAGCAGTCGAGCTACTTAATATATTCTTTATAAATCATCTTTTTGGCTTAAACCCAATGTTACTCTGAGTAACTCTAAATCTTGTTCATTACCGGTCTGACTAACTGTAGTTAGTGCTTGACTAGGGTGATGAATCAGTTTATTGGTTAATTTAAACGCCAGTTCTTTTAATACTTTTTCGCTATCATTGCCATTCGCTAATGAAGTAATAGCACGTTGTAATAGTTCATCTCTTAATTGCTCACTGTTTTGACGATATAAACGAATAGTTTCAACCGCTTTTAAAGATTCTCTCCAAGCCATGAAAATATCAACACAGCCGACAATGATTTTTTCTGCTTCAATTGCGGCTTCGGCACGAGCTTGTTTGTTTTCTTCTATTATGCCCTGCAAATCATCCACACTATATAAATAAGCATCGTTTAATTCTGAGACTTGCTGCTCGATATCACGAGGTACCGCAATATCAATAAATAACATTGGTTGATGACGACGGTCTTTTAAAGCACTTTCCACCATACCTTTACCAATAATGGGCAAAGGGCTAGCCGTTGAAGAGATAATAATATCTGATTTAGATAAGTGATTAGGAATTTCACCCAGTGTGATTGCTTTGGCATCAAACTGTTCTACTAAATCCATGGCACGTTCTAGGGTACGGTTAGCAATAGTGATATTAGGCACTTCATGCTCAAGTAGATATTTACCTACTAGTTCAATGGTTTCACCGGCGCCAATTAATAAAACACGACTTTGTTTTAAATCACTAAATATTTGCCTTGCTAAACAGACCGCAGCAAAGGCCACAGAAATCGCATTTGCTCCAATTTGTGTTTCAGTACGCACTCGTTTAGCAACTCTAAAAGAATGTTGAAACCATTTGTTTAGTGTTTTACTGACCGCTTTGTATTGGCTAGCGGTAGCAAACTCTTGTTTGATCTGCCCTAATATTTGCGGCTCACCCAGCACCAATGAATCTAAGCCACTGGCAACACGAAATAAATGCGCTACGGCTTGCTGATCTTGATAGCAGTAAAAATTATCATTTAAGCTGTCAGTTTCAATACCATGGAACTGCGTTAACCAATGTAATATTGAACTGGGGTCTTCCTGCTCAAAATGACAATAGATTTCGCATCGATTACAGGTTGAGATAATGACCGCTTCCTTGACAAAGGGTTGAGCCAACAAATCAGCATAGGCAATAGATAAAGAATCAGGCGAAAAAGCAACCTTTTCTCTCAGCTCTACTGATGCAGTTTGATGATTAATTCCTAACGCAAATAATGGCATTTATATAATTCACAGAGTCAAAAAGATTGGGATAAAATAAAAGAGCTGAATTCTACGTAAATTTACAACAAATTTAAAGCTAACTCTGTTTCTAGCACCTAATTAGTCTTATTTTTAAACAATTACTTAACTTGTTCTGCTTGATAAAACAGAAACACAAAATTTCTTCGCTTATATTTTTACTTGTCTGCTGTGCTTGGGTATTATCTGCTTCATCATTTTCACCCTTTAACGATTGATGAGCCCATGAACATTAAAAAAATATTCGCTAGTATTATAGTTACCTTTTCGCTTTCAGGTTGTTCTTATTTGTACGATACCTTTGTTTACCAAATTGATGTAGTGCAAGGAAACTATATTGACAGTGAAAAACTAGCCAAAATTGAGATAGGCATGACACAGGAGCAAGTTATTTACGTTTTAGGCTCGCCGATGTTAATAGATCAGTTTGATTCATCAAAATGGTATTACATTCGTTATATCAAACCAGGCGGTGAAGACATTCAGCAATCAGAAATTTTACTTACTTTCAAAAATGGTCAATTAGTTGAAATCGTGAGTGACAATACCTCTGTTGAAAATCCATTAATTAAGAACCCTAAAACTAAAAATGCACCTAATGAAGCTGCGCAAAGTGATCAGACCGAAGTGCCTCTAACCTCAGAATAAATTTTATAATACGGTTAAAGTGTCACTAGAAAAAAGGAATGCCAAGGGCATTCCTTTTTTTATTGCATTATTATGAAAGTGAAATTAACAAACCTCATTTCGTAGCCATAAAACAGATTATATTCTCCATAGTAATATCTGTTTAAGTGCGCTAAATCACCTTTAATAACAGAATATTACAGAGAATTGATCTAGCCCATGTTCCCTTCGAGTAAATTTTGCTTTTTATATAACAGAGCATATGATGAAAGTTCCTTAATACAATAGAAGTGAATTAAAGATGATTAAAACTTACTCTGATACTTTTTTCGAAGAAATGAAATTACTTGCTAAGTTCCCACAAAAATCACAATTAGAAGGATTAAAAATTCACAAAGAAGCATCCCCGTCAGTTATCCAAGCCGCACAATCTCTTTTTGACAAAGGTCTCACTACGCAGCATGACGGAGGTTACTTAACCGACAGTGGTTTAGAAACAGCCGAGCATTTACACCATGTATTGATTGCGTTAAATTAATAAATCAATCAAATTGATGAACTCAGTTAATGAATTTACTTAAAATAACTAATTAAAAAAATTGGCTGATTAAAATAATCAGCCAATAGTTAATGTAACTTTGTATAGAATATACAGCGGACATTTAATTAGATAACTATTCTGCATTTTACAAATGCACTTCTATCAAATGTATTTTGACTCAACGTAGATTAAATAAATGTATTTTTTAATCATTGTACTTGATTAAATCTAGAGACTATTAAGCTCGTTTCAATATTGTTGGTACTGTTAAACTATCGATAAATAGATTAGTAAGCGATGCTCATATGTTGATTTAAATGCGCTGCATTTTCAGCTTCATCTACCATAGCAATCGCATAATCAGTCACTGATACTTTACTTTCACCATCGGTATTAGTAAAAAATGTGTTATCACCGATACGATATTTAGCTTCGCTATCGCCTGGATAAATAATCGCAGCCGGACTAACAAATGTCCATGATGCATTACTTTTACTGGCTTTGAACACATTTAATGCCTCTACTTGTGCTAATGCTTCTTGCTTATAATCTTCTGGAAATTCAGGTGATGAAACGAGTGTAACACCGGGTGCCACTTCTAAGCTTCCAGCACCGCCAACCCAAACGATGCGAATACTACTGCCATCAAGATCTGTCATCAAACGTTGTGCAGTTTCAGCCACTAGCTGGTGATTATCGTTAGTACGTCCACCGACAGAGACAATCACGACTTCAACATCACGTATCAAAGGTGTTATCTCTTGTTCGTTTTGTAAGTCAAACGAGACAACACTAGTTTTTGAATTACTGATTTTTGTCGGATCACGTACAAGACTAACCACCTCATGACCACGCTTTACAGCTTGCTCCATAATGTGACTACCAATCCAACCCGTTGCACCTAATATTGCTAATTTCATTTTATGTTCCTTCTTTCATGTTTACTGTTGAGCGAGTAAAAACAGTTTACTTGTTCAATTTAAAATGATAAATATTGAATTAAGATGCATATTGTTTCTAAATAGGATGCTAATGGATAAGATAACGGCAATAAATAGCTTCATCGAAGTTGCTCGAACAGGCAGCTTTACTAAAGCAGCTGAACATTTATCTTTAAGTCGCCTACAGGTAAGCCGCCATGTACAAGAAATAGAACAATGGTTATCACTTCGATTATTTCATCGCACTACACGTAAAGTAAGTCTAACGTTACAAGGAGAAGAAGCTTTACTGTATTGCCAACAAATAATCAGCACGGTTTCAGACATGCAGAGTCGTGCTCATAGCCATAATAATGAGCTAGTGGGGACAATACGAGTTGCATCACCCATTGGGCTTGGGCAAACGTTGCTTTTTGATAAAGTTGCAGCATTTTTAACATTACACCCTAATACAAACATTCAACTTATTCTGTCTGATAACCTGTCACAGTTAGTTGATGAGCGTGTCGATGTTGCGCTTCGTTATATGCAACAGCCCGATGAGCAACTTATTGTTCGCAAATTGATGCACATCGACAGTGTATTATGTGCTTCAAGCCTTTATTTAAAAAATTCTTCGGCATTAAAAATTCCGCAAGACTTAATCACTCATAACTGTTTGGTACATAGCAGTGCCACTAAATGGCGGATTACATCTTCCAACAGTGATCAAGAAATAACGGTCAAGGGGAACTTGCAATGTAATGAAATGGGCGTCCTGATTAATGCAACGCTCAGAGGTATGGGCATTGCTAATATTCCGTGTGATTTAGCAAATACCTATTTACAAAGCGGAGAACTAGTTGAAGTGCTACCTGACTATTATTCTCCCGGCCATAACTTATGGGCCGTTTACCTTTCTCGTAATTATCAACAATCGGTCGTGCGTGCTTTTATCGACTTTTTAGCAACACACTGGCAACAAGATATTCATAAATTTACTGGAACCATCTCCTAAGCATAATCACCCCATAAACGGCACTGTTATAATTATTACAATTGTGAGTAGCTATACCCATGCTACCTCTAGATGCAAAGTCAGCAAGGCAAATTGTACCGAGATGCTAGGCATAAAATTGAAGTATAGTTATTCTACATAGAGATTTTATAACAACGCAGATTGGTACAAGTTGCCTTGCC
Organism: Vibrio sp. 1-Bac 57; assembly: GCF_037546855.1. NCBI lineage: Bacteria > Pseudomonadati > Pseudomonadota > Gammaproteobacteria > Vibrionales > Vibrionaceae > Vibrio > Vibrio sp. 1-Bac 57. The sequence continues at coordinate 135,335 of NZ_JALAAC010000005.1, forward strand.
CTGAGGGGCGCAACCTCGAAAATCAGCCCTGCGTTGCAACAATCAAAAAGGGAATAACCATTACCTCATGTTGCGCCTTGCTCTGGTATCCGAGGTTTCGCCTGACAAAGCATATTGAGGTAGCATGGGTATATACAAAGAATGTAAAAGATTAGTATTTAAAAAGCCCCCAACCAATAGCGACTAATATTTATATAAAGCCAGTTAAATAAGCTGCGTAGGCTTTAATTATTATTACTCGGTTGAGTAAATAAGCACAACAAGGTACATTCAGCCTTTCGATTCTGTAAAGGCTATTATTTTATGAAAGTTATCTCCTTCAATATTAACGGGCTACGTGCACGTCTACATCAATTACAAGCAATTATCGATAAACATCAACCTGATGTGATCGGTTTGCAAGAAATCAAAGTGCACAATGATGCATTTCCAATTGAAGCAGTAGAAGCAATGGGTTACCACGTATACTTTCATGGACAAAAAGCCCATTACGGCGTTGCAATGTTATGCAAACAAAAACCAAGCTCAGTTCAGTATGGCTTTCCTAGCGATAACGAAGAACATCAAAAACGCATGATCATGGTCACCGTGGCAGATGAAGATGGTCAGCCAGTACATATTTTGAATGGTTACTTCCCACAGGGTGAAAACCAAACCCATGAGACTAAATATCCTTATAAACGCCAGTTTTATAAGGATTTAAATACTTATTTACATGAAAACCATAATGCCGATGAACAGGTCATTGTGATGGGTGATATCAATATATCTCCGCTAGATTTAGATATCGGGATCGGTGAAGTCAATGCTAAACGTTGGTTACAAACAAAAAAATGTAGCTTCTTACCGGAAGAGCGTGAATGGTTAGCCACATTAATGGACTTTGGTTTCATAGATACTTTCCGCTTATTGCACCCGGAAGAAAATGAGAAATTCAGTTGGTTCGATTATCGCTCTCGCGGTTTTGATGACAATCGAGGTTTACGCATCGATGTCGTATTAGCAACACACTCATTAGCAGAAAAGACGATAGAAGCCGATATAGATTATGAACTAAGAGGTATTGATAAACCTTCTGATCATGCACCTATTTGGACGGAATTTGCTTAACTCGGAACATTAAATCACCTTTCAATGAATAGTGATCAACATGCTGTTGGTCACTATTATAGTTATTATCATTGAAGAGGCAAAAATCATTCAATGAAATCCTGTAAATATTTCTAAAAACTTCTCATAAAACGAATTAAAGTTTAGGCCAATGTAAGCCGTCACAGTTACCCAGTTCTAATAGTTTTTGCTGACAAGCATCTGATAGAAATTCTACTCCCGATTCTGGCATTACACTAAATTGATGATCTTGCCCTAGATAATTAAACTGAATTTGATAAGCATGTAAATACCCTCTGTCGTATTGATGCGCGGTTTCCGTAGCATAAATAGGATCGCCACAAATAGCACTACCAACACTTTTTAATGCCACTCGAATTTGATGCGTTTTACCGGTTTTAGGTTTCACAATAAATAACCGCTTACCTTCACCTAGGGCATAACTAAAAAACTGTGTGATAGCAAGGTTATCTTGATTACGTGTCAGTTTCCACATCGAGCGACGCGATTTCTCCATACCACCTTTAATTAGCCCCTGTGTTTTTTTAGGCTTCTTATCTGCAATAGCAAGGTAATACTTTTGAACCTGCTGTGCTTTGAATAATTCAGACAGACCATTCGCTACCTGCGATGATTTTGCCAATAACAATAGTCCAGAAGTCATCTTATCCAAACGATGTACGCTATACAGCTTTATATTCAAAAACTTTTCTACTGCAACAACAACACCAAATTCACCATCTTCACTATGAAAGTTAATACCCGGTTGCTTATTAATGACAACAAAGTGTTCATTTTCTGACACTAATGAAAAGTACTCATTTTCTGTTTTACTCTGTGCAATCATTGCTAGCTCCAAGCGTTAAATAGCTTATTATTGTTGGCCTGTATTAGTGTGGCCTCACTTATAAGCTAAATTGCTTACTTTTTATTAATAACTACTAACTTATAATCTGAATCCAAGAATTACTGCTGATCTGTATTTGTTGAAGCTGCACTATAGGCTAAATTGCTTATCAGCTGTGGTAGTATTTTTACTATTTCAGCAACATCAGGTAATTGCTCAAAAACTTCTATCAGTGCCGGATCAATGGTTTCACTTGGAGCCATTTTTGTTAACAGTAAAATAGTTGTTTGTAGTAAGTTTTGCGCCTCAGGATCATCTTCAAGCATTAACCATTGTGCATTAAACAATTCAATGGCGGCTAAAAATCCTGCTGAAAAAAAGTGAGCATCATTACTTAATGTTTGATCTCTTCGGATCCAGGAATCACAATCCAGTGCATTTAACGGAGTCGCTTGTTCGTATAAACGTTCCAGTTCAGCAACCAGTTTCAATACATTATTTGCAAATTCAGCCGCTTGAAGTTCATTTTCAAAACTAATGTCAGCCCCCTCTTGCCATAAATATGCTAACCACTGCTCAAGATCCACTATTTCGGGTATTGCTTGAACGCTACATATAAAACCAAGCTGATAATAGGAGGGATGAAGTTGCTGTGACTGTTGGCAGTTTTCGTTGTAATCAATGAATTCTTTAAAAATGCAGATTTTATGATCGGACATAGTTATTCCTATTATACTTTCTATTGTTATCGTTATTATATTAAATAAGGGTTGTAAGCTTCACGAAGGAAAAATGGCTTAGTTCAAGGTTAAATCGATGTGAAAATATTTTATGCTATATAAACAAAAACTTACAACGAAGCACTAAGTTATTTTAACAAAAAAATAGGTTATTTATTGAATGTGACGAGTCTCATTAATATTGACAAAAAAAAGCCTACTCGAAGGTAGGCTTAGCCGATCACTTAAATCTTACCGATGATTTAGTCTTATGTTTTAGTATTATGTTTTAGTATAATATTTTTGATAAGTCGTATAAATCTTGGCGGAATGGGCGTTGCATTGTTTGTAAACACTCAGCAATATCATGGTGAACCATTTGACCATTCTTAATACCGATACAGCGTGCGCTTTGTCCTTCTTTTAATAATTCAACAGCGTATGAACCCATACGACTTGCTAAAATACGGTCAAAGGCCATTGGCGCCCCACCACGTTGTAAGTGGCCTAAAATAGTCGCGCGTGTTTCACGCTTAGTTCTTTCTTGAATACGTTTAGCTAGCGCATTAACATCGGTGATATGCTCGGTAATAGCAATAATCGCATGTTTTTTGCCTTTTTCTTCACCAACTCGTAACTGTTCAATCAAACCTTCTTCATCGAAGTCTTTTTCAGGAACAATCACATACTCGCTACCACCAGCGACAGCAGCCCATAGTGTTAGGTCACCACAATGACGGCCCATGATTTCAACAATTGAAATACGGTTATGTGAAGAAGAAGTATCACGTAGACGGTCAACCGCTTCTACGATTGTATTTAAACAAGTCATAAAACCAATAGTGTAATCAGTACCTGCGATATCGTTATCGATAGTCCCAGGAACACCAATACATGGGAAGCCCATTTCGCTTAATTTCAACGCACCCATGTATGAACCATCACCACCGATTACGATCAAAGCCTCAATACCATGTTTTTCTAATTGTTTAATCGCTTCTTTACGAACACTTTCTTCTTTAAATTCAGGGAAACGAGCTGAACCTAGAAATGTACCACCTCGGTTAATAATATCTGAAACTGAATAACGGTCTAATTGTTCAATTTTACCTGCATGCAGTCCTGCATAACCATCGTAAATACCAAAAACTTCAATACCGTGTGAAAGACAAGTACGCGTTACTGCACGTATTGCAGAGTTCATACCTGGCGCATCGCCACCACTTGTTAAAACACCAATTTTTTTAATCACAATTTACCTCAACCAATTACACTAATTGACAAATAATATAAAACTACGTTATTACGACTTATGAATAATTTCAGTTAATGATTATTGTCTATAAAATTAAAACTTTTATTATTTTAACTCAACTTATATGCAGTTTTCTATAAATAATATAGACATCAAAAATCACTGCGTACTTTGAATGGTTAAAATAGCTATTTTTTAATCATTGGTTTTTCATGTAAACAACCGATGACACTCTGAACGGTAAGCATACAATAACTGTGACGACTACAATAACAATATTATAAAGATTCTCACTAAAAAGATGTTTATTTATTATTTTATTAACATCTTAATTTTTACTACAAATCTTTTTTAATGGTCACAAAATTGTAACCTTTACAGGTTATTGTACTTACTAACTAAAAGGAGAAGAAAATGAAAAATAGAAAGAAAACATTTCGAAATAAACACATATGGTTTTCAGTTTGGAATCCAAAATCCACACAACTCAGTCCTAAATGTGATGCAGACTACCGTCCTACCCGCCAATCAAACCGCTAAAACAAGCTGAAAAATAGTTTCATATATTATAAAAGAATCAAACCATCAAACAAAAAAGCAGGCGATTATCCTGCTTAATACCCTACACCTTAAATACTAACCCTTCATCTGAATGTTAACGGTTAGTATATCAATAAGGTTTATATAACCACTTAACCCAGTTGGTCTGATGCAACCGCATAAGATGGATCTTCAATTACATTCATTTCTACTAATACGCCCGCTTTGTTTAATAGCTTGCGACAATCTTTACTTAGATGACGAATATGTAATTTTTTACCTTCTTTAGTATAGCGCCCGTTTAACACACTAATCGCTTCGATAGCTGAATGGTCAACAACGCGACACTCTGCAAAATCAACAATGACGTGGCGAGGATCATCTTTCACGTCAAATAACTCTAAAAAGTTGCTAACAGAACCAAAGAATAAAGGACCGTTAATACGGTAAGATTTTTCATTGCCGTCTTCACTCACTTCAATCTTCGAATGGATATGACGCGCATGTTCCCATGCAAATACTAAAGCAGAAACAATCACACCAATAAATACAGCAATCGCAAGGTCAGTAACAACGGTAACACCACTTACTAACACAATAACAAATGCATCTTTAATCGGTACATTACGCATCATCTTGAATGAAGCCCATTCAAAAGTGCCTAGTACTACGATAAACATAACCCCCACTAAAGCAGCTAATGGCACGATTTCAATCAGGCCTGACGCAAACAAAATGAAAGCAAGTAATGCCAAAGCAGCAGTAACACCCGACAAACGACCACGACCACCGGAGTTAATATTGATCATTGATTGTCCAATCATGGCACAACCACCCATACCACCAAACAAGCCGTTGACCATGTTAGAAGCACCTTGTGCAACACATTCTTTATTAGGTCGACCACGCGTACCTGTCATTTCATCAACCACGGTTAATGTTAACAATGATTCAATTAGTCCAACCGCGGCTAAAATTAACGCGTAAGGTAATATGATTTGTAATGTTTCTAAATTAAATGGCACAGCAGGAATGGCAAAGGTAGGTAAAGATCCAGCAATGGTTGCATTTTCATCGCCACTCATACTTTGCAGGTAATCCAGTACCGTACGAGTATCTAATGCAGGTACAAAATAAACCAATAATGTCACCACTACAATTGCAACTAAGGTAGAAGGTACTGCATTAGTTAATTTTGGTAAAAAATGAATAATTGCCATGGTTAAAATAATTAAACCCAGCATTACATATAATGCTTCGCCTTGTAACCAGCTTAGGTTACCACTTGCATCTTTGACCTTAAACTGCCCAAGTTGAGCTAAGAAAATAACAATCGCTAATCCATTAACAAAACCTATCATTACCGAGTGTGGCACCATGCGGATAAATTTACCCAAATGAAATGCACCAAATAAGATTTGTAATAAACCTGTTAATAAGACAGCTGCAAATAAGTATTGCAGTCCATGTTCGCTCACTAGTGCAACCATTACTACGGCCATTGCACCTGTTGCGCCAGAAATCATACCAGGGCGACCACCAAATATAGCAGTAATTAATCCCACCATAAATGCGGCATATAAACCAACCATAGGTTCAACACCAGCCACAAAGGCAAAGGCTACTGCTTCAGGTACCAGTGCTAATGCAACGGTTAAACCTGAAAGCACATCATTTTTAATACTGCTTTTATTCATTTGGGGAAATTCGAACACCGATTAGTTCCTTGTAAGGGCAAATATAGGGCGCGTATTATAGCGTCCATTGAGGTGAACAGCAAAACAAACAAAATTTATAAGAAAATTTATTATTTTTTAGCGTTACTTTTTTAGCGCTACTTTAGGTGAATATCGATATATCGTTGCTGCTTTTTTTGTTTTAAATAACTTAAATCCACTACCACTAAACCATCAACACAGTGGTTAAAGTCCGGATCAATATTAAAATCAACAAACTGAACACCTCCTTCATTACAAAGTTCAGTATATTGTTTATAAAGTGTCGGTACGCTAACACCCAGATCATGCATCATGGTTTTTAACTTCATAAAGTCCTTTGTATAATTTTCTCCAGTGAAATACTTACATAACTCATTATCTAATTCATCTGATATTAAATAACCATTACGTGCACTTGCTAATGTACCCTGCGCAGGAAAATATAACTGATAAAAATAAACAAGGTAAGCATGAGCAGCCCTAGGTAAAGTAGCACTTAAAGAAACAGCTCCAAATAAGTAACGTATATCCGGATTCATGGCTAAATAAGCACCAATCCCCTGCCATAAAGATTCTAAACTGCGCTTTCCCCAATACTTAGGTTGTACAAAACTACGCCCTAACTCAATACCTCGCTCAAATATGGGATGCATATCAGACTCATATTGAAATAGTTTATGACTGTATAGTCCATCTAATCCCTGCGTAGTGAGTAATTTTGATGTCTTAGCAAAACGATAAGCACCAACTAACTCAAGCTGTGTTTGGTCCCATAGAATAATGTGCATATATTCTAGATCGTATTTATCTACATCACGTTTTTTACCCGTCCCCTCTCCAACAGCCCGAAAAGTTATTTCACGGCATCGACCTAATTCTTTTAATAGCACGCCCTGTTGTGGGTTTTCTAGTAAATATATACATTTATTATCCGACGTATTACCTAGCAGTTTACATTTTTCAATTGCTTGCTTTAAATCAACTCTCGGGACAGGGTGTGCAATCACCGATTCTGTCTTGAAATAACTAACTTTACCTTTAGCTACTCTGGAGACCTCATTTTGTAACAAGTTTACTTTTACCTGAGTTGATAACTTATTTTTAGCATAGCTATTGAAAGGAATTAATTTACCTATACTTACCAGGATGCTTTGTTGGTTATGGTTAAACATCTCCTGTACTAATAACAGACTTGCAAGTGGTTTATAAAAAAACGAAGACGCATAGAATGTCCATGAATTTCTTGCTTTTATATGTATCGGTAGGATCGGTGCTTTAGCACGTAAAGCTATTTTTAAGAAACCTTTATGCCAAGTACAATCTTTAATACCTTTGGCTGTAAAACGAGAAACTTCACCGGCAGGAAAGATGATCACTGCACCATCACAGGAAAGGAAATCATGAATATTTAATAAATCTTGTTTTGCCGTATTACCCGAAAAGTTATTAACCGGTAGTAATAACTCATGTAACGCAGATATTTCCATTAACAGTTCATTGGCCACCACTTTTACATCACTACGCAGCTTCCTAATTAAGTGCAACAATGCCAAACCATCTAGGGTGCCAATAGGATGATTAGATACAATAACAACACGCCCTGTGACTGGTATCCGCTCAATTTGCCTGTCAATCGTGGCAAAACTAAAATCAAAATGTTCGAGGGTTTTTTCTATCAAATCAAAACCACGTAGGTTGGGATAACAATCTGCGAAGTGAATAAATTCCTTTTCATGAAGCAGTTTTTTGCAAACAGAACTGAGTAGCTTATGTTTTAAGGTATTTTCTTGTAACAGTGGAAAATATTTTTTTAAAATTTGTTGGCTTGAAATCATCTTAGTCATACCTCTTATCTCAGCGTTTTTTATGCTTTTAAATTAAGATAAGTAATAACGATGACAGTTAGGTTGCAAAAATAAGACGTATTTATGACGTATAAAAATACAAATACAAAAACTTCGGGTTTATATTTTAAGTTTTATAGGCTTCAAGGTTTAAAGACTTTGTGGTTTGTTGATCTTTCAATTGATGAAAGATCAATTAATCTATTTAATGAGAAAATTCAGTTTCAACTTCCCACGCTTGTTGATGGTATTGATAAAGCGCATTACTGCCTAGATAATTAACCTTGATGTTATCTTTATCTACATAGAAATCTTTATTAAAAACAAATGACCCCGTTAATAACGGCAACGTTAACCACTTTGTTGGAACATCAATATCATTGAATGCAGATAATCGTTGTAAAGGAGGCAACCCAGTTTTACTTGCAATGGTCCAACCCCACTCACCAAATGATGGAACATTTTGATGGTATTGTTGGGTTTGATAACCAGCCTTTTGTAATGTTTTACCGATTGAGATAAAAGCTGATTTTGCATGAAATGGGGATGTTGATTGGATAACTATCGTCCCGTCACCATTTAATAAATGCTGTAAGCGATAATAAAAATTAACACTATACAATTTATTCAAATCTGGATGGCTTGGATCCGGTAAATCGACAATAATCGTATCAAAACTTATGTTGGCAGCTAATAGCTTATCAATAGCAATAAAAGCATCATCGTGAATCACTTCAACCTCGGGTTGATTAAAACTATTTTGTGTTAATGCTTTAATTTTATTGCTTAAATGTGCAGGTAAAAATTTTTCAGGTTGTTTAAATAAGGCTACTAAATTAGGGTCAAGATCAATTAAAATGACCTTCTTAGGGTACCATTTTTGTACTTCTCTTAAAGCAAGCCCATCACCTCCCCCAATGATTAATACTTTATCGTGGCGGGCTGATGCTTGCATTGCAGGATGTACTAAAAATTCGTGATAAATATGCTCATCTAGACTCGAAAACTGCAATCGACCATTAATATAAAAATTATAAATAGGTTCATAACCGCCACCAAGTAGACGCTCAGTAAATACTAGATTCTGATAGGGAGTCTGCGTTTGATAAACTACTTTATCCAAATACAACATATTCTGCATCTGCTTTTGCCAATGTCCACCAGAAACAAAAATTAATACAATTAACAGCCCTAATAGAACGTGCCCTAACACCAGCTTAACTTTAAAACGAAGATAAGTTCTGAAGCGAACTAAGAAGATAAAGCCTGCGATCAGGTTTAAAGACGCAGTTAATGCCGCTGCTTGGCTGATTTCTATTTTCAGCATGAACAACACCCAGATAGCAGCCCCTATCCCTGCACCAATATAGTCTGCACCATAAATAGTCCCTGCATTATGGGCGAGATGATGACCATAAACGGTCTCTCGAATACGAGCGATTAGTGGGATTTCCATACCAATTAAAAAGCCAAGAACAAATGCAAAAAAGTAAGGTAGCTGCAGGCTTACCCAACTTAGCGTTGATAGAAAATCGCCATTCACTAATACATCATTAGGTATTTGATAGGTATCAGCGATAATTTGTGGCAAGGTTTGACTAAAACCAATCACCGAAGCAATTAACAAAGTTGCACTACAACCGATCAATGCAACGGTTAACTCTAATACCACAAATCCTTGAAATGCATCCTTTATTCTTTTTGCTGCAAAAGCCCCTAAGCCCATGGACACAATCATGATCCCAATGATTGCATAAATAACCGTTTCAACACTGCCTAAAATGCGCGCTGAATAATGGGATAAAAGGTATTCGTAAATCAAACCACAGCAGGCTAAGGTCGCCATGATTAAAATTAATAGTGTATCGTCAACAAGGAGTTTTATTTTGTTATTTTTGTCAGCATTTAAGGACATAGATTGATATTCGCTTATAAAAAAGGCCATCTTAAAGATGGCCTGAACGATTTAGGAGACTGTAAATTACGACATTAATGCCATTAGTAATAAAGCAATAGAAAATGAGGTTGTTAACTCAATCGTTGCAACACCGATATTTTGCTGATCTTCAACTTCTTGTCGACGGTCAATGCCCCATAACACTAATAATTTAGCAACGGTTGTTAACAGAGTTAATAGCACCATTAATACCACACTGATCACGACCCACTGTGCTAGCCCTAACCATAATTCGTCGATATTAAATTCAATAAAGTAACTGGCTGCCGTAACTGACATTGCCGTAGAGATTAAATAGCCGCTGTAGCGAATGGATAATGCAAGATGCTCATTCACTAATGCAGTTTGAAAGGTAATACCGTTGTTTTTCGAGTACTTCCATTCAAAAATACGCGTAATGATCACTAGCATTACCTGTGACACTATCCACACGCACGTTAATGCAATAAAGGTATCAACACTGATCCCTTCTACCCAAATAATGGCAGCACGCACCACAATAGCCGTTGCAATAGCAGAAGCAGCATCAACTAAACCAACAGCAATATTTCGATTACCGATCAAATCTTGTTTATTAAAAGAAGGTAAGGCAAATTTATCGTGAATATAGCGGCCTGCTTTAATCAAGATTAATGCCGCTATTCCGTAGCTGAGCATACCAATTAACTCTATTTTATAAGAGCCTGCCACTTCGCCAGTAATTGCACCACTTAGTGCGATGCCCATAGCCGCGACACCGCCAGCCATACTAATACCAAATGCAAAGTTGTCCTTGGTAGCCAGTTCATCAGTGGTATCTAACTTATTGAATAGACCCATCATATAACGGATACAGCCGAGGAAAAGCATCGCGACTGCCATATCAATAGCTAAGTAACCTATTAGGGAACTATTGTTTTCCAATGTTGTAATTAACTCATTCATATCAATACCTTATTTACCGCGACTAACGCCGCGTGACGTGGTCGATTTACTATTTCTAAAGCTACTACTGCCAGTACTGGTAGACTTTTGCTTAGAATAACTAGACTTAGATGCAAAACTTGGGGCTTTTTGTGCTTTTTTACTCGCTGTAGACATCCGACTCGCGCCCGTTTTTGATTTGGCATAAGGGCTATTAAAACCGCCTTTATTGGCAAACTGTTTTTTAGTTCGTTGTGCTAAATCATTTTGAGACTGTTTTTGTTGTGGTGAGGTATAACGTTGGCGACCAACATCATTGTAATAACTATAATCACGTCGAGATGACCAGTTATGGTAACCAATCGGACGAGGGGAAATAGCAGAAAACAGAGAGTACGCAGCGTACCATTGCCAAAATGAACCGCCACTACTGTTTGTTTGCCACTGCCCGTAACTTGGATTACCTACTAACTGACTCCCCGCCCCATTATTTTCTGCCGCGTTCGCTTGCAAACTTTGTGCTTGGCTGATGGCATTAACACGCGCTAGCTTTCCTTCAGACATATCTGCGATTACATTGATTGGATCTGACAATGCATCACTGAACAAGTTAGGGTCGGACGCTTCTATTAAGGTATCACTTTCTGACAACTGTGCATCAATATCACCCAATAATTCAGGCTTTGATTGCAACGTAGACAAACGATGACTCAATGAATAATACATTGGTCCAGATCGGTTAGCATCCTTAGATAGCTCAGTAACTAAGGGTTTAAGTGACGGTTTTTGTGCTGCGAGTAACTGAGCGTATTGTTGTAAAATAATCGCATTACGGACACGCCCGGCATCTAAGTCTGAGCCTAGATTCTCGATCAAATAATCAGCGGTTTTAATATTTGCTTGTAAACGATCATCTCGCTCATCACCACAAGCGATTAATAACCAACTCACACAGCAGATAATAAAAATACGCATAAGTGTTATGACTCCATAGAGTGTTGGGTTGCGTTTGCTAAAACATCAATCACACGTTGTAGATCTGCAGCGGTATCAACACCAGCAGGTGGTATTTCACAAGCGACATCGACGTGAATTTTAAAACCATGCCACAATACACGCAATTGCTCTAATTTTTCAATGACTTCTAATGGTGAAACCGACAGTTCCGCATATTGTTTTAAAAAACTAACTCGATAGGCATAAATACCAATATGGCGTTGTAAATGCGTTAAATTGACTTGTTTAGCCTGTTGATTTTGTGGCGTAAAGTTATCTCTATCCCACGGCGTTGTTGCTCGACTAAAATATAATGCGAGATTGTTTTTATCGGTCACCACTTTGACCGCATTAACATTAAATGCATCCTCTTGGTCGGTGATAGGCGCACTTAATGTTGCGACACTGGCCTGTTGATTAGTAAATAAATTATTGGCCACTTGCTCTATAACAACCGGCGGAATAAGTGGTTCATCACCTTGCACATTGACAATAATTTCATCATCGGCAAACTGATAAATAGCACAGACTTCAGCAAGTCGATCAGTTCCTGACTCATGGTCAGGAGACGTTAAACAAACATCGATATTTTGTACATTGTGTAATACATCCACAATACGTTGATCATCGGTTGCAACAATAACTTGTTTTGCTCCACTCAGCAGAGCTTGATTTGCAACGCGTTCAATCATGGTTTTACCCAAAATATCAGCCAGTGGTTTCGCTGGTAAACGTGTTGATTGATAACGGGCAGGAATGACAGCAATAAATGACATAGTTATTCCTCGTCCGCACTCAATCTTCGAGCTTCAACATACAATAAAGCCGGAATTCCGTCTCGCACGGGATAAGCTAAATGATCAAATTTACAGATTAATTCATTATTAACTTTGTCATAAGCTAATTTACCTTTGCACACTGGGCAAGCAATAATATCCAGTAATTTAATATCTAACATTTTGATTCCTTAATCTGTTTTAATTTTTCTAAAAAAGGCTGAGTAAAGTCAATGGATAGTTGTCCATCAATAGGTAAATACCACCAATTTGGTTGCGCAAATGCAACACATTTAACGGCATCTTTTTCTGTCATCAATAGTGGTAGATTAGATTCAAATTGTTTGAAATCTTCTTCGCTATAAGGATGATGGTCAGCAAACGCCACTTGTTTTCTAACACTAAAACCTTGTTTTACCAAGGTATCAAAAAAACGCGGTGGATAACCAATAGCGGCACAGGCATTGACCTCTTGAACGGATAAAGAAGAAGCCTCTCCATTCACTTTCTTAGCAGCAGATGGTGCTAATAACATTGTGAATTCACCTGCGTGCTGTTCACCGTTATTAATAATAAAATCTACACTATTTAGGCGACTAGTTGGTTCTCTTAATGGCCCCATCGGCATAATATGCTGGTTACCGTAACGACGTTTACCATCAACGACTACAATTTCAATATCTCGCTGCAGCGCATAATGTTGAAGACCGTCATCGGTAATAATGACATCAACATCACAATGTTGATTAAGGTAAGCCGCAGCATTTGCGCGTACTGGATCAACCACCACCGGAATATTTAAACGTTTGTGGATTAAAACAGGTTCATCACCCGCTTCTTTTCCGGTGGTATCCATGTTCACTGACAAAGGATAACTGTTGGCTTTACCGCCATAGCCTCGACTGATCACACCGGGTTTATAACCTTGTGCCATTAATAACTCACACAAGCTGATCACAAAAGGGGTTTTGCCATTACCACCTACGGAGATATTGCCAACCACCACAACGGGTAATGCACTTTGATAACTTTTTAACCAACCTTTTGTATAACAATAGCGACGAATAACATTAATACATTGCATTAACAACGCAAAAGGCCATAGGCTCCATGCCCACCAACGTGTTGGTTGATACCAAAATGGCATTACAACTCTCCCGATGCTTGCATCTGGTTTAAGCTATGATAAATCTTTCCTTGTGCTAATAATTCTGCGTGCGTACCTTGCTCTACAATTTTACCATGGTCAATAACTAAAATTTGATCGGCATGTTCAATGGTAGACAAACGATGCGCAATGACAATCGAAGTTCTGTTCTTCTGTAACTCATCTAATGCAGATTGTATATGACGCTCTGATTCAGTATCTAGTGCTGAAGTTGCTTCATCTAAAATCAAAATAGGTGCATCACGTAATAACGCACGAGCAATAGCTAAGCGTTGGCGTTGACCACCGGATAACATCGCGCCATTTTCACCAATAATAGTGTTCAGTCCGTCAGGAAATCCATTAATAAATTCCATCGCATGGGCAGTAGTTGCAGCATCAACGATATCTTGTTCAGAGAATTTACCTTCACTGGCGTACGCAATATTATTAGCAATAGTGTCATTAAATAAATGTACATTTTGAGACACAATAGCAACTTGACTACGTAATGAGGTTAAACGATATTCTTCTATATTTTTACCATCTAATCTTATTACACCGGAGTCAATGTCATAAAATCGAGTTAACAAATTAGCAATGGTCGATTTACCACTGCCAGAGCGACCTACTAACGCCACAGATTGGCCTGATTTAACTTCAAAACTGACTTGATTTAATGCTGGCTTTTCAGCCGTAGGATAAGTGAAAACGATATTATCAATACTTATATCACCCTTCACTCGTTCAGCGTCATATGTTCCTTCATCCTTCGCTTGTGTCATGTCTAACATATTGAAAAGACTGGTACTAGCGGAGATACCTTTTTGAATTTCGTTGTTAACTTGCGTAACATTTTTAATCGGTTTCATTAACGCCATCATAGAGCTGATGATCACCACAAAAGTACCCGAAGATAGCGTATCCATGATTTGCGGGAAGGTAGCAAGATAAAGCACAAACGCTAAAGCAAATGAGGCAATAGTTTGAATGACAGGAACACTAATCGCATTTGCACTGGCCATTTTCATATTTTGAGAACGTACCGTGTTACTGACTTTTTTGAATTTTTCATTCTCGACTTTTTGACCACCAAACATCAAGACTTCTTTATGTCCTTTTAACATTTGTTCCGATGACGTGGTTACTAGGCCCATCGCATTTTGTAAGTTTTTACTTATTTTTCTGAAACGTTTACTAACGATATTAATAGCAATACCCACGATCGGTGCAACTACAAAAAACACTAACGATAATTGCCAACTTTGATAAAACATTAACCCTACAAGGCCAATAACAGTGGCACCTTCACGGAAAATTTTAACAAGAGCATTACTGCCCGCGTTAGAAACTTGGCTTGCGTCATAGGTGATTTTTGATAACAAGTCACCGGTATTGGTTTTATCAAAAAATGAGATAGGTAGCAGTATCAACTGTGAAAAAAGCTGTCGTTGTAGCTTCATCACAACATGTGTGCCTACCCAAGCCATACAATAAGAACTCAAAAATGCAGATACACCACGTAGTCCAATAATAATGACAACGAAATAAGGCATCATTTCTAGCACACTTGGATCTTTACCAGTGAAACCATCGTCGATTAAAGGCTGTAGGGACCAGATAAGCGCCATATCAACTGCGGCGTAACCTACCATGCCGATAATCCCACCAAATAACGCCAGTTTAAATTCTTTAATATAACTCACTAGTCGCTTTAATATCGACCAGCCGTTTTCTTTATTCTCTTTCATGAATACACCAAATAAGCCATTTACAATGCAAGATGCCGATGATACCAATAAGCGGCAAGATCTTCTCTATAAGTTTTTACTTCAATGTGATGATTTTGCACATTAAATCGAATAAATCCAGTATTTGCTGTGCTTAAATGCTTAATTCCTAACTGTTGATAACGTTGTACCACTTGCTCAACAGGGAAACGCCAACGATTTTTGTACCCTGCGGAAAACACCACCCATTGCGGGTTAACTTGCTTTATAAATGCCAAACTTGAGGAGGTATTACTGCCATGATGTGGGGCGATTAGAATATCAGCATGTAAATTGTTAACATTTTTTTCGGCTATTGATTGACGGTTTTCGACTATTAATTTTTGTTCTACAGCTTTACTGATATCGCCCGTTAGTAGCACCCTATTAACACCGTCACTGACCTGTAATACACAGGAGTTATTATTGTTATTACTCCCTACTGATGAAGGAGATAAGGTAGTCAACGTTAATTTACCTAACTGGTGTACTTGACCACTGAAACACTGTTGATACTGTGTATGACGCTTATTTTTATGTTTTTTAGATAGACGGTTATTAGTTTGGTGACTATGAGTTTGAGTTTGAGTTTGAGTTTGATTCATCAAGTCAGCTTCACCCGCATACGCTTTTTTTATATCAAGGTTATCTTGAATGACTGCCCTTCCCCCCGCGTGGTCATTATCACTGTGGCTAATAAAAAAATAATCTAACTGCGTGATGCCACGAGCTTGTAAATAAGGTAAGACAGTGCTCTCTGCCACAGCATAACTACCACCATAACTTGGCCCTGTATCATACAATAGAGTTTGGCCATTACTGTAAATAAGGATTGCTAAGCCTTGTCCAACATCAAAAACCTCTAGTTGCCACTGTTGCTCATTTTGCCATCTTTGTTCCACAACTCTAATGCCTACAAAAACTAACAATATTGACGGTAATAACCACATTTTCGTTTTAGTGATATTAAAAAAACGGTGTATCAAGTTTAATAATAAAAATAATGAACTGAAAAGAATGAAGGTTAAGATCAATACAATATGCAATTGAGATAACGTCACATATCCCGCAGACAGTATTGAGAAATAATCGAGAAAATGGCTAAGAAATTGGTCACTAATTGAGAATAGAGCTACCCCGACGGGCTCTATTAACAGTAAAAACATTACACCGAGTAACGTTAATGGAATAATAAACCAAGAAAATAATGGAATAGCAATGAGGTTAATCGGTAGTGCATAAAGACTAATTGCTGAAAAATTAATTAATTGAATTGGCAACATAAATAAGGTTAGAACTAACTGCAATAGTAATAAACCTTTAATGGTAATGAATAATCGTTGTAATTTGACCTTATACCATGAATTTTTCTGTTCTGTAGTTTCCTGAGGCCGTTGCAATAGCCAAATAAATGCCAATATCGTACTCATGGCCATAAAAGATAGCCATAAACTACTGCTCAAAATGGATAATGGATCCAGCAATAAAATGATCCATAAGCATAAAAGAAGTAAATCCAATAGGCTAATTTTCAATTTACTTGAGAGTACTAACACACTGATTAACAACATCAATAATGCACGCTCTGTGGGTAAAGAAAACCCGGAAATATAGCCGTAACTTAAACACACTAACAACCCGACCGTGTTCACTAAACGCCAGCAAAACCAACCTAAATATCTGACAGGTAAAAGTTGCTTAAATACTGCATTTAAAATAACCGTAGAAAATATAAACAACAACCCGATGTGCAATCCTGATATGGCAAATAAATGGGCAATTCCAAGTTGTTTAATCAAGCTTTTCTCGTGCTCATTTAATAAACTTTTATCGGCAAAAATAAGTGCCAGTAAACTCCCCTGCTGTGGCAGCTCGTTTGTAGCTTGCATCACTTTTTGATATAAGCTTGCCCGTATTGATATACGCTTATCAATAACTTGCATATGTTGTTTAATATTCGCAATGTAAGCGATGTGCTGTGAATAACGCCATTTTTGCCGATCAAAACCATGAGGGTTAGCTTTGCCTTGTAACGCTTTTAACCTCACTTTGAATTGGTGCACTTGGCCCGCTTGAACTTGCAGGTTAGGTTTATACCAACGCATTTCAACTAATGGGCAAAAATCACAACGTTGTTCATTGATGGAAATAATACTTGCTATAAAATAACCAGTATTTTTTGTATTGATTAATGATTTAACCCTGACAATTATGGTATTGTCTTGTTTGCTAAGTGTAGAAGAGGTCTGACTTACTTGTTGCTTATGTTTCTTAATGTTTGAAATATTATTTACTAATTGATGATTCCCTGGTTCAGAATTGGATAGTGAAGTACGCGAAGTTGACTGCAGATGAGCTAAATCCTTTGCTAATAAAGGTATTGCTAACAGATCATTGGCAAGTAGCGGTTTATAGTTAATGGATTCAAAAGACCCGCCAAATAAACTAACGTAACTAAAAAGGCTAAAATAAAGTGCTGTAAATGGCAAAATTGCCAAATACCGCCACTTTGGCCAACATAAAAAAACAAAAATACACAGCGCACAACTGAATATACCACTATAATTGACTAATTGTGGCCAATACAGAGTGGTAACAAAAACAGCGATTGAGAGCCATATTGTTATTCTCATTTTTTCCCGTTTACAAAGATAAAGTTTAATTATATGCCAAAAAAATTTATTAAACGTTTTTCCCCTAATCCAGAAACATTAAAAGCCCACCCGCATTTAAAACACTTTGGCGCTAAATTACAAAACCCCAATTTATGGCATATAAATAGGCGAAGTGCAGCAGGTGCAGTTGCCGTTGGATTATTTTGTGCGTGGATGCCGATCCCTTTTCAAATGTTACTTGCCACTTTTGTGGCGATGTTTTTTTCTGTGAACTTACCAATATCAGTTGCTCTGGTTTGGTTATCTAATCCATTCACTATGCCGCCATTGTTTTATGGCGCTTACCGTTTGGGTGCATTTATACTGCAACAACCTTTAATGGACTTTCATTTTAAACTTTCATTTCATTGGATTATTAATGCCTTAGAAACCATTGCACCGGTTATGTTTTTAGGTTGCTTTATTCTTGGTTGTATTAGTGCATTTGTTGGTTATTGGGGCTTTACCGTATTCTGGCGTTATAGTTCTGCACAGAAATGGAAAAAAAGAAAACGTACGCCAAAACGTTAACTTGTCTATTAAACTTTGAACCTAAAGTAATAACCTAACGATTAAATTCTATGCCAAAAATATCATTAAGCTTAGATGACAATCGCTAAAATAATATTCATTCTCAATATTTGGTTGAAATTTTCTCGCATTTGTTACTTGAATTGAAGACTAAATAATCACCAAGTTTATGCGATTTCGCTTAATACAAATAGATGGATTGATATGCCACTTCCATTTAATCTTGTCTTGGGATAATTTAATTCTTGTCTTAGGATAACTTGCAATAATAGAAGTGAACGCTGTCATTGTAATAATAAATTACATTTTACAGTTCGGTTCATTTTGTGCACTTCAAAGCTAATTATCAAATTTTGAATTCAAGTATTAACTGAACGCTAATAAAGCGCTCGAGTTTATGGATTATTTAATTTATTCTATCTCTACATCAGCATTGTCAATATTATTGAATATTTTTTATTGTTCTCAATGCTTACTCATTATCGGTTAGCCCTAATCCTTCAACTTTAGTTGTTTTTAATAAAGTCAGTTATTAGTGATGATCTTCAAAATTTTAACATTGGAAACGCCCATGAAAATGTATCAATACATAATGCCTACTTTACTACTTAGTACTTTTTCATTGCCTACTTTGGCAGAAAGCCTAAGCACGGAAACCTTAGCTAGTAACGATTATGTGACCATTACAGGCTATTTAGGCGCTCGTCTCAATCAAGATATTAAGAATGATTACAGTGGGCAAGATGTTGATATTAGTTCTGAGCTCGCGCAGGCCATCTCTCTCGGCTGGTATTACGCTAAAAACGCAGAGGGTGAGTTAATATTTTCTAATAGTAAGCAAAACTTTTCATCTCCAAATGACTTCGATATTGATGTTTATGTGCAATACCTACACGTGGGTGGCAGAATATTATTTAGAACTAATTCGCCATTCTCTTCGAGCATTGGATTAGGAATGGGCGTAACTCACTTTAATCCATCGGGTAGTCGTTATGATGCAAAATTTGCTTTTTCTGGTAGCGTTTCAGCGGGTATACGTTATCAATTGACTGAGCAGTTTGCACTACGCAGTGATTTACGTGTTTATGGGACCTTTTTAGAAAACAGTGACGAGATGTTTTGTGATAATGGTAGCTGTTTATTAGATGCTTCTGATCATCTGTATGTCGACGCAGAATTATTAGCGGGCATTGAATACAAGTTTTAAAGATCTATCCTTCGATTCTTATTTCTACAAAAAAGCCTTTCTAATTTAGAAAGGCTTTTTCTCAAATTTGATTACTGTACCACTACAAGTGAGCGTTTTTAAAATAACAGCTTAGCAAATGTAAGTTTATTTTTGCGCTAATGCTTTAGTCACTTTTTCGTACAGATCAACAGCCAAATCAGGTAATGCGAGTAAGCGATTTAACTGTACTTTTATTAGCTCAATACGCTTTTTATCAAGACGTTTAAATTGAGTTAATGGCGTTATCAAACGTGAAGCGACCTGTGGATTTTGACGATTAAGTTTAATCAATTGATCCGTTAAGAACGCATAACCACTGCCATCAATATTGTGAAAGCGATAAGTATTATTCTGCGAAAATGCCCCCACTAAAGAGCGTAATCGATTAGGATTATTAAAATCAAAACTACGATGCGTAAATAAGGCTTCGATATTATTAAGTGCATTATCTGAAGGAATGCTAGCTTGCAGTGCAAACCACTTATCCATCACCAAACCATTCTCAAACCATTTATCATCAAAAGCCTGCATAACAGCTTCACGGCAAGGTAATAAACCATTGTTAGCGGCAGTTAACGCACCCAGATAATCGGTCATGTTATTACAATTTGCAATTTGTGCTAACACATATTCATCTGCTAATTGTTTATCAACACGGGCAATGAAGGTTAACGCTAAATTTTTCAATTTGCGTATCGCAATATCATTAATATCGGGCTGATAAGCTTTTAACTGTTTATGGCGTAAATAAGTATCTACAAACAACTCATGCAACTGTGTTGCAATCTCTTGCAGCATAAAATCACGTGCTTCATGAATAGCATCCACATCAACTACTTCAAACAGCTCTCGCGCACCATTTTCACTAGTAAAAGTAAACATATCAGCAACTAGAGAAGGATCTAATGTTTCACTAACTAGTACAGATTTGAATCCATCAATGAAAATAGAAGGTAATGACAGTGTTTGACCTTTGTGTAAGGCACGTACATTACTTACTAAATATTTATTAAATAAGGTTTGCCCTGCATCCCAACGAGAGAACTCATCGGTAGCAAAGCTCATGATATCTAATAACTGCTCATCACTATAAGCATATTGATATTTAACCGGCGCAGAGAATCCACGGAATAAACATGGCACCGGGTGACTTTGAATATTTTTAAATACAAAGGTTTGCTCTTTTTGAGTCAAACTTAACACACGATTCTTTTTACCCGCTAATAATTCAATTGAATTACCATTGCTATCTAGTAACTCGATATCGATAGGAATATGCAGTGCGAGTTTTTTGCTTTGGTCTGCAGTTGGCATCGTTTTTTGCTTAAATGTAAGCTGATAGGTGCGATTAGTCGCATCATAATGATCAGTAACAAAGACATTAGGCGTACCCGATTGTGAATACCAACGTTTAAATAAAGTGAGATCAATACCACTTGCATCTTGCATTGCAGTAACAAAATCATCACAGGTAACGGCTTGACCATCGTGGCGTTGCACATACAATTGCATACCTTGTTGGAACTTTATTTCACCTAATAGCGTATGTAACATACGGATAACTTCTGAACCTTTTTCATACACGGTTAAAGTATAAAAATTATTCATCTCCATCACACTTTCAGGACGAATTGGGTGAGACATCGGCCCAGCATCTTCAGCAAACTGATGGTCACGCATAGTCATCACATTAGCGATACGATTAACACTGCGGCTACCTAAATCAGAACTAAATTCTTGATCTCGGAAAACCGTTAACCCTTCTTTTAAGCTTAATTGAAACCAATCTCGACAAGTAATACGGTTACCTGTCCAGTTATGGAAATACTCATGTCCAATAACCGCTTCAATGCCCAGATAGTCTTGGTCTGTTGCGCTTTGGGAATTAGCTAATACAAACTTAGAGTTGAAAACATTTAACCCTTTGTTCTCCATCGCGCCCATATTAAAGAAATCAACGGCAACGATCATATAGATATCTAAATCGTATTCTAAATTAAAACGTTGCTCATCCCATTGCATGGATTTTTTAAGCGAGATCATCGCGTGTTGTGTTTTGTCTAAGTTGCCTTTATCAACAAACAAAGCCAATTTCACATCGCGTCCACTTTTTGTTACGTAACTATCTTCTAAACAATCAAAGTCACCAGCTACCAATGCAAATAAATAAGCAGGTTTAGGGAATGGGTCTTGCCAACAAACAAAGTGACGACCGTTATCGAGCTCACCTTGGTCTACTTGATTACCGTTAGATAACAAAAAAGGATAAAGCGTTTTATCTGCAATCACTTTAGTCGAGAATTTAGCCAACACATCGGGACGATCTAAGTAATAAGTAATACGACGGAAACCTTCAGCTTCACATTGTGTACAGAAAGCATCACCCGATTTATATAAACCCTCAAAAGCTTGATTCGCTGCGGGGTCTATTTCAGTATTGATTTCTAACTTAAATGACGCAGGCAGGTTGTTAATGTTCAAGCCTCCTTCAACCAATTCAAAATCAGTATAATCAACATCATCAACTAAAATAGAAACTAAATTTAGTGCCTCACCAAATAAAAATAAAGGCGTGCTCGCTTGGCTAACACGTTCAACACGACTAACGGCTTTGACCTTTGTTTGGTTATCAAACAAATCGAATTCAAGGTCAATACTGGTGATTGTATAATCTGATGGACGGTAATCACTTAGGTGTTTTTCTTGTGGATTTTTTTCTATATTCTCTGCTACGAGAGAGTCGACTTGGCTCATTATTTATACACTCTTAAGTCTGGGGAAATAATACGCTTAATATACAAGAAGGCTTACTATTTACTAAGCCTTATTTGCATAGAATCTTGACACACAATGATCTAAACATTGAATTAGTCATGTTAATAGGTTGAACTAACATCTAATCTCGGCTAATCAGACCGAAGGACCTTTGTTTAGTTCCATATGCATATTAATCACCCCTTCTTCTATATCTCTTTCTGTAGAAAAGCCTAATTTTTTGGCCAATGTTGCCATGCCTCGATTACTCAGCATGGTCATTCCAGCCAGATATTTAGTACCTTTTGATGTTTGATAACTAATTAATTTATTGAGCAGAACTTTACCTAACCCTAACCCTTGCATCTCGGAACTAACCACCATTCCAAATTCAGCTTCGGTATTATCAGGATCAGTCGAAGCGCGAATCACGGCTAACGTTTCTTGCTCTTCAGAGCCTATTAAACGTACGGCAATAAAAGCCATTTCTCGCTGATAATCTATTTGCGTTAACATCGCCATCTCTTCGTGAGTCATTGATCCTCGTTGTGAGAAATAACGTTTGTATCTATCTTCTTTGGTTAACCCATCATCAAAAGTTTGATGCCTGACTTCATCTTCAGCTTTAATCGGGCGAACTAATACCTTCTGACCATCTTTGAGCGTGACTACCTCTTCTAATTGCTTTGGATAAGGGCTAATAGCAAAACGATTAGCTAAATTATCGCTATTGTTAGCGTTAGTGCGAGATAATTTCACTTGGCTATCAACGATGATCACATCACTGCCAGAAACTAATACCGGATTTAAATCTAAATCGTTAATTTCTGGATTATCCAACAACATTTGAGATATCTGCGTCAACATCAAACATACCGCTTGCATATCAAAGTCCTTAGCATGTTGCTTCACTTTGATTTTTTTATCCTTAATACCTTGAATCACTAGGTAACGTGCAAGCGCCATATTTAATGGAGGTAAAGCAACCACTGCATTCTCTAAAGTGGTTTGTAAGTCACGCGCATCGCTGTCCTGTGATATAGCAATAACAGGACCAAAAATAGCATCTTGCTTGATCATGACTCGTAGCTCTAATGCTAGTCCAGACGCCACCATTTTCTGTAACGTAAAACCATTTAATCGCACATCAGGCAAAGCGGTTTTAATACGTAATTTAATGGAATTTAAGGCAGAGTCTAATTCTCTGGCGTTATTAATGTTTAACATCACACCATGCACTTGAGATTTATACTGAATATCAGGTGAATTAATTTTTACCGCCAATGGATAACCAATAACTTTTGCTTTTTCGATAGCATCTTCAATATCTTTAGCGATAGCGGTATCAATGGTATTGAGATGATAAGCGTCTAATAAAGGTTTAGTGAAGTAAGTATCCAATTTAACGTTTTGTGGCAATAGTTGTCGATCATGATCTGAAAACTCACAGGTCGCCTGCAGTTCAAAACGCTGTTTAATGTACTCGGCAGCGATATCTGCTTCGTAAATTAAATGATCAGGCAATGTTGTTGGAGTTTCCATTAATAACTTTTTATTGCGACGATATTGTACTAAATGCATAAAAGCGGTGATCGCACCATTAGGCGTACGAAATGTCGGAATTTTTGCATTAGCAAACATTTGTCGCGCCGGTTTAGCCGCTTCTTCTCCAGTCCAATTGGTTAAAATATTAATCTGTTTACGCTTTGGATGCTGCTTAATTACATCAATAATAGCTTGAGCTGTCTCTTCACTATCAGATAAAGCAGAAGGTGAATGCATGATCAGCACAGCATCTACTTTATCATCATCCATTAAATGCCCTAATGCCGTAGCATATCGCTTAGGATCCGCATCTCCAATCATATCAATGGGATTATTATGCGACCAATTCACTGGCAAACATGCATTTAATTTATCCATTACAGTGTCGTCTAGTTCCGCTAACCGGCCCCCTTCTTCCACTAAATTATCCACGGCTAAAACGCCTAAGCCTCCGCCATTACTAATAATGGCAAGGCGTTCCCCATGTAAATAATTGGAATAGGCAAGTGTTTCTACTGCGGCAAATAATTCGTGTAAATCATGTACTCTAAGCATGCCGGCACGCTTAATTGCCGCATCATAAACACTATCATGGCCAAAATCACCGCGACTATGCAACGCCGCTGCTTTAGCGCCAAGTACTGAACTACCTGATTTAATCACCAACACCGTTTTATGTTGTGCAATAGCGCGTGCCGCAGATATAAAATCGCGCGCATTATCAATATTATCGATATACAGCAAAATAGATTGGGTTTTAGGATCTCTAGCTAAATAATCTAATAATTCAGCAAAGGAGATATCTTGTGCATCACCTATAGAAATAAAAGCAGAAAAACCGATACCTTTGCTAGTTGCCCAATCTAATACCGTGGTACAAACCGCCGCAGACTGGGAAATAAAAGCAATATTACCCGGTAGCGCATTACAGTGCGCTAAACTAGCATTCACTAAATTATGTGGATTAATGATACCTAGGCTACTCATGCCTAGCAGACGAATTTTATGTGTCGCTGCAATATCATAAATACGGGTAGAAACGACATGGTCGCTTTCGGTGGTAACAATAATAGCTGCATGGCAACCTTTAGCAGCTAATGCTTCCAATATTTTTGGAATGCGAAACTCATTAGTACAGATCACAGCCAAATCTGGCACAATTGGTAAGTCACTTACCTGTTTATAAGCAAGCACACCATGTACAGAAGTATATTTAGGGGTTACAGGCATAATAGGTCCGTTAAAACCTGCAGCTAATAAGTTATTCATCACTAAATAACCCGCTCGCTTAACATTAATAGATGCTCCGATAACGGTGATCGACTGCGGATTAAAAAAGTGTTTAAGTAACTGCAAACTCATAGAAAACTCGCCTCATATAAACATTAAAAATAATTGCTATTTGTTATCATTCACGACAGCCAATCATGAGCAGCGGAATAAACAGATTGTGTACATAAAAGTAAAAATATAACGGCTATAAGTTTACCCTTTAAAACGAATCCTGCTGTGTTTTTTAAACAAAATCAGAGCCATATCATTTAAATATTTTACGAATTCATTTGCTCACTTTGAGTACTAAGCTTACACTCGCCCTTTTGCCCTGCTCGGAGTGATTTGTGCCTTTTATTATTGAATCTAAAAAAATTATTAAACTCAGCTTACCTATATTTATTGCACAGTTTGCACAAACTGCAATGGGGTTTGTAGATACAGTAATGGCAGGTGGAGTAAGTTCAACGGATATGGCCGCAGTAGCCATCGCATCGAGTATTTGGCTTCCTTGTATTCTGTTTGGAGTGGGTGTGTTGATGGCCATTGTGCCCTTAACTGCACAAGCACATGGTGCAAACGATCTGCTACAAATCCCTAAAACAGGGCAGCAAGGTTTATACCTGGCATTATTATTATCTATTCCAATAGCCGTGATTTTATTTAACGCCGGCTTGTTAATGAATATAATGGATATTCATGATTTATTAGCGTCGATCACCGTACAATATTTGTATGCTATGATTTTTGCGATACCTGCTTTTTTGCTATTTCAGGCCCTGCGCAATTATATCGAAGGTTTATCGCTAACCAAACCAGCAATGGTGATTGGATTTTTAGGCTTGATCGCAAATATTCCACTTAACTGGATGTTTGTTTACGGAGAGTTGGGTGCGCCAGCTTTAGGTGGTGCGGGTTGTGGAGTCGCCACTGCAATAGTGTATTGGTTGATGGCATTTGCATTAGCGAGTTATGCTTTTTATACAAGAAAACTAAAGCATTATCCTCTGTTTAAACAATTTACAAAACCCGACATCAGACATCTATTGTCTATCACTAAGTTAGGATTGCCTGTCGCCGTTGCTTTGTTCTTTGAAGTCACCATTTTTGCCGCAATAGCGGTCTTAATTGCACCACTAGGTGCTAATATTGTGGCCTCCCATCAAATTGCGATTAACTTCTCAAGCATGGTCTTTATGTTACCAATGAGTATCGCTAATGCGGTTAGTATTCGTGTTGGCTTTAATCTTGGCCAAAAAAGAAACGAAGAGGCAAAACAAGCCAGCTATGCAGGACTTGCTATTGGTTTAGGTCTGTCGGTAATAACAGCGTTATCTACTGTTATTTTTAAAGAAAACATTGCCTTATTATATTCAGATAACCGAGCAGTTATCGACCTAGCTATTACGCTGATTCTTTTCTCTGCTATTTACCAATGTGTTGATTCGATACAAGTAGTGGCAGCCGGCGCATTGCGTGGTTATAAGGAAATGACGGCTATTTTTACACGTACTTTCATCTCTTACTGGGTAGTTGGGTTACCACTGGGTTATATCTTAGGCATGACTGACTTGTTAGTTTCGCCACTTGGAGCCAAAGGATTTTGGATAGGTATTACGGTTGGTTTAACCGTAGCTGCGATCCTATTAGGTCAACGCCTATATACGGTACAAAAGCATCGCTTTGCCTAATAACTCGAATAAGAGTGGTTAGTTTAAAAGGTGATAAACTAAAGTTATAGCAATAGTGATCGATATAGTTATTAAAGCAAAAGCCTAATAATTGGCATTGATGAATAATACTTTAATCAATGCCAATATTTTTTAAATCACCTTTCGACATTTGGTTTAAGGTTTAAATGGGCTTAATCTTTAAAAGTACTTATTACATAAATTTACTTAATGTTAAAATGGGCTTAGCCCTTTAAATAACTGCCACGTCATCCTATAGACTAATAAACAAAGTAATAACAAACTGGCTAAGATAATCCCTATCACAGACAGCGTTGATAATAAATTCAATCCCCCTGTTAAACCAGAATCCCATTCACCACCTAAATATTGATAAAATCCTTGTACTATTAGGTAAATGACCAGTAAAAGTATCAACCCGCTCCACGATCCTTTTAGGTCCTCCTTTGAAGGAGATAAATGTAAACTGATCGCAGCACATAAATAAGCCCAAGTAACAACATGATAAGGAGAAGTTAAATAAGCACTTTTAAAGAAGTAGAAAAGGTCACTGCTTAAAGCAAGTAGCGAATGCAATTGAAGGGAATATAAGTCGTTCAGGAGTGCGCTTTTGATTATAAGCAATAAAGTACCGCTATCCTCTAACATTAACAATGTTAGTAAATAAATACAGCCCAGCCCGCCGAATAAAGGTGCGATACCAATCAGGAAGTTACCCAACACTTTCCATAATTGACGGTTATCATAAGAGTGTGTCACATAACCTAATGTACCACGTCGGTCAGGATTAAATAAAACCATCCGCTGAATTTTATGACCAAATAATACACAACATAATGCATGACTTAGCTCATGAACAGGCGTGCCAATCCAAGCACTGATATAAATGAGTCGGCCACTTAACATGTTATTTGCCAATATCAATATCGATTTTTGTAAAAGAAAGAGGATCCCTACCAATACAAAAAACACACCCACATGACCGCACAAGGTAACTAACTGAGTCATTGACCAAGATAACCACTCAACCGAGAGACTATTTATAAACTCTAGAAATGCTGACATTAAATTGTGCCTACTAATAAGTTTGGTTACTTTTAACGTGATACTTGCCCGGAGTCTACTTGATAAGCTTTAATCCTTGCCACCAAAAAATCTATTGCCGCTTTTAACTTAGGCACTTTATAACGTTGTTTTTGATACAGTAAATATATGCCTAAATTAGGGTTCTGAGTTATGACTAAAGCAGGTTTTATTGCTAACTCGATTAATTCACCGGATTGTAAATAATGCACTAACGCCCAACGAGGCATCATTAAAATACCTTTACCAGCAATAGCTTTCTTTAATAACCAGGGTCCATGATTAGAAATTAACACGGGTGGCGCAGATACATCCTGCCATTGTTCATTAATTTCACATAACCATGGTGTTGGTCCATTTGGGGTTTTAAAATACAACCCATGATGTTGCTGCAGGCTTAATGCGTTATTAGGATAACCGAAGCTAGCAATATAACTTTCTGCACACACGGCAATAAAATCATTATCCATTAATCTGATCGCCACAACACGTTCATCGGGGGCGTAACCGCCTCGAATCGCGATGTCAACTTGATCTCTTGCAAGTGTAGATAATTCATCACTTAAATTAACATTCAAGGTTATTTTCGGGTACAAACTTGAAAACTCATCTAACAGAGGTAATAGAATTTGTTCACCAAACCCAACCGTGGAACTAATATTTAGTACTCCCATGGGTGTACTTTGATATGAACGCACAGACTCATCGGTTATTTCCAATGATTTTAAAATTTCACTGACTTGTTGGTAATAACGCTGACCAATCTCAGTTAATGTCACCACGCGAGTCGAACGCTTTAATAACGTAGCACCGAGACTCTTTTCTAAATCAGCAATCCGTCGAGACAGAGAGGAAGGCGGAACAGAAAATACGTCTGCAGCCTTAGTGAAACTTCCTGCATCAACAACTTGAACAAAATATTTAAGGGCACGTAGCTGGTCCATAAGATTCCTAGAATGTTTTAGTGTTTGGCTTACTTTTTAAGGTACTTTTTATGTGTATATATCTATTCATTGCTCAACGAAATGAATACCGCTCAGGATTGAATTTTCTAATATCAAGTTCAGATGCTATCAATCTATTAAATATATTTATTATTGTCTTTAAGACAATAGTAAATACTAAATTAGCTACTATATCTTACTGTTTAAAGTTGCCATAATGATTTAAAGCAATACGTTCAATCTTTAATAAAAGGAACATACAATGACAACATTTACAGCCATTAACTTAGTTAAACGCCCTCAAGGCGGAGCAATAGATTCTTCATTATTTGATGTAGTACAAAAACAAATACCAAGCGTTGCACCGGGGCAAATTTTAGTAAAGCAAAATTACATGTCATTAGATCCTGCTATGTTTGGTTGGATGAGTCCGGACACTAATAGTTATATTCCACCCGTTGCATTGGGTGATGTAATGCGTAGTTCTGGCATTGGTGAAGTCACCGTTAGTAATCACCCCGACTTTACCGTTGGCGACCGAGTAATGGGTATGATGGGATGGCAGGAATACTGTTTAAGTGACGGCCAAGGTCTTAACAAAGTAACAGCTCCCCTTCCTGATGAAAGTATTTTATCAGTGTTCGCGCTACCAGGTTTAACAGCTGTACAGGGTTTGTTTAATGTAGGTAAACCTCAAAAAGGCGAAACCCTAATCGTTACTGGTGCAGCAGGATCAGTAGGCTCTATTGTTGGCCAACTTGCAAAAGCCGAAGGCTTACGTGTGATTGGTGTGGTGGGTAGCCAAGAAAAAGCAGATTGGATTGTTAATGAATTAGGATTTGATGCTGCCATCAATTACAAAAGTGATGATTTAGATGCTCAATTAGCTACCGCTGCACCCGATGGTATTGATTTATTCTTTGAAAATACCGGGGGCCCTATTCAGCATTTAATCTTCGATCGAATCAATGCGCATGGGCGAGTAGTTGTTTGTGGTCTAATTTCAGATTATCACAACGAAGTACCCGCAGCAGGACCAAGTTGGTTAAATATCATTAAACGTCGCATTACTATTCAAGGTTTCACTATGCCTGATCACTTTCATCAAGTACCTGAGTTATTAGAAAAATTAACTCCCTATGTGATGGCCGGAAAAATAAAACATCGCACGCATTTATTGGATGGATTAACCTCTGCCATTGATGGTTTGAATCTTTTCAGCACCGGCGCTAATAAAGGCAAGTTGATCGTTAAATTATAAAAAAGCTGAAATTATAAAAAAGCTGAAATTATAAAAAACTTGAACTATAAAGAGCTTAAATTATAAAGCTCTTTGATTTGTTACTATGGGCTTAACACGGGCTGAAGATTACATTTTAATTGGCAATGAGTAATCGCCAAATCCCAAATGTAACTGCTTTAGATTTGCCGCACACTTTGCATGTGTGGCTTTTTATTTGTATTGTTTAGCAAATAATTAATTAAGTTAACTTTCAAAGTAGAACCAACTGAACCAATTGGAAGAACTGAAACCATTAAGCTAAAGAGGAATAACGATGACTCGCAACACCATATTATTTGATATCAATGAAACCGTGCTTAATTTAAATTTATTAAAACCTAAGTTTGCTCAAGCCTTTGGTGATGAATCGGTCACCGCACTTTGGTTTTCTACCCTATTACATTCATCAACGGTAGCTTCATTAACCGGATTAAAAACTGGTTTCGCAGCATTAGCCGCTGATATTTTAGATAACATAGCCGCCCGAAAAGACATTAATTTATCGGCTAGTGACCGAGATGAATTGCTTGCAACTTTCGCTAGCCTAGCGGCTCATGATGATATAAAACCTGCATTAACACATTTACGTGAGCAGGGTTACCGCACTATTGCTTTCTCAAACTCATCATTAACCTTAATTAACAAACAAATACAGAACGCAGGGTTAACTGATTACTTTGATGAAGTTGTTTCCGTTGAAGAAACCGGTAGCTTTAAACCCGATCCTAAGGTTTATCAATTTGTGGCTAATCACTTAGGGCAACCAATTTCATCGCTACGTTTAGTGGCGACACATGATTGGGATACACATGGTGCAATGTCAGCAGGTATGATGGCGGCCTATATAGATCGTTCTGGTGCCCCTTATCACCCGCAATATTTGAAACCAGCTATTGAAGCCACCAATATGAAACAAGTGGTTGAGCAAATAATCAAAGAAGACAGTGTGAGTAAATAATCTGAAGCAGGCAATCTGAAGCTGCTAATCAGTAGCTTCTAATTGGAAGCTTCTAATCGGAAATAAGGAATCATACAAAAGCCAATAAAAGAAATTAATAAATAGCCTCTAATCATTTTTTAAATCTATCTTTATTAAAAACCACCGGTTCATATTTAACTGAATCGGTGGTTTTATATTTCAAGAATATTATTGAAAATACTCAATACTGTTTTATAGCGTCTGACATTCACGTCATATTTCCTGCACATAATTTACTTATGATTTAAACCCAAGACTCACAGAAAAATCCGTTTTAATAGCACTAGTGTTAATAGTTAGAATGGCAACAGTAAAATAGCTATATATAAATATTGCCACTACAGTTAATTCTTGATCTTGAGTCGAATAATAATGTGCTATTTAAACTAATTTAAAATGAAAAATAGCGTGCCTACTGTCAATCCACCCATTACATAGTTAAAGTGTTTTTTACGTTTTGGCGTGGTTAATAGTTGAGAAATGGTTACACCGAGATAAGCCCAAAGACTAATTGCAACAAAACCAGTGATAGCAAAACAGAGCATGATCCATAATCCAGACTCAATATACTGCTCTCCTGCAATCGTAAAGCTACTGATACTTCCAACACACATCGCCCAAGCTTTTGGATTTACAAACTGAAAGCAGGATGCTGAAAACATACTCATTGGTTTACTCTTAATATCTTGGTCTTCAACTTGTAAAGGAGCTAGCGTTGTAACCTCTGTAGAGGCCGTTGTTATTTTCCAAGCAAGCCAAAATAAATACAATGAGCCGACGATTTTTAATGCTTGATATAATTCAGGGTAACGCTCAAACACAACACCAAAGCCTAATAATATAGATGCTAATAAACAGGCAATGCCAATCACAATACCAAAAATATGCGGTAAGGTTCTTTGGTAACCAAATTGGGCGCCAGAGGCAAGTAACATAACATTGTTAGGACCTGGCGTTACCGACATAACAAATGCAAACACGGCAATAGCCAACAATAATGACGAGTCCATATTAGCCTCCCTTCAGTAGATAGAGAAAATGGCTAGCAGCAAGATTAAGTAACTTATTTTTATTTAATTCTTGTGCGATCTCAGCTTTAGTTCGCCCTATATCCTGAAGTATAAAATCAGGTAAATTTTGTAATTGTTTACGCGTTTTATAAAGTTTGATCAGCTTTCCTATTTTGTTTATTTTATTCTCCATACCCATCTCCTTAACAATTACTGTGAATATTCATTGTAAACAAGCCGACAACTCAATACAGATCCAAATAAAATTACTTTATAGATACAGATGACCAATATAAATGACTGTATGGATCACAATGCATTAAACTGTATGGTTATAATTTAATATTGACGGGTATATTAATACAGATAGAAGTATCATAAATGTATCAGTCCGTTTCTATTGAGCTAGAAACAATAAATTGTATTTAAGATTTATCACTTAATGATTGAAATCGATATTAATAGGAAAGCAGGGATAGCATGAAATTATACGATAAAGTCGCAAAGGGCTTACGAGAAAATATTCACAATGGTTTGTTTGTCGCCGGAGATAAATTACCTTCAATTCGTCAACTGGTTGCAGAGCATAGCGTCAGTATTTCTACCGTACAACAAGCTTATCACCAGCTTGAGATGGAAAACTTAATTGAAGCCCGCCCTAAATCTGGCTATTTTGTTGCCTATAAACCGATCGCTGCCACACTGCCAGTGACCTCTCGCCCAGCCCAACGCCCAATCGAAGTCTCACAATGGCAACAAGTACTAGAAGTACTACTTGCCAAAGAAAATGTTTCAACAGTACAACTACAACATGCAATGCCTGATATGACAGTACCCAGTTTAGCGCCACTATTAAAAAAGATGACCTCACTGATGCGACACCAAGCCTCACTGAGTTTACCCTATGGTAATATTGAGGGCTCCTTAGTGTTACGAGAACAAATAGTTAAGCTCGCGACTTATTCGGGCTGTGCACTGCACCCTGATGATCTGGTGATCACTTCCGGTTGCCAAGAAGGTTTATCCGTCTGTTTACGTTCCGTTACAGAACCTGGTGATATAGTTGCCGTTGAATCACCGAGTTTTTATGGTTCAATGCAAGCCATTAAAACCGCCAACTTAAAAGCTATTGAGATTCCAACTAATGCTGAAAGTGGATTAAGCTTAGAAGCTTTAGAGCTTGCATTAGAACAATGGCCAATTAAATCTATTTTAGTGACCCCTACCTGTAATAACCCAATGGGTTACAGCATGCCAGAAGCGGCGAAAAAACGTCTATATCAGCTCGCTCAGAGTTATGATATTACCATCATTGAAGATGATATTTATGGTGATATAAGTTACCAATCTCCTCGTCCAAAAAGTATTAAATCCTTTGATGAGGATGGCCGTGTTTTATTGTGTAGCTCATTTTCTAAAACCGTTGCTCCAGGGATCCGTGTTGGTTGGATCGCACCCGGTCGTTATCGAGACAAAGTGACCCACGTAAAATATGTAAGTAGTTCAATGTGTCCAACTTTACCGCAATTAGCGATAGCAGATTTCATCAAAGGTGGCGGTTATGAACGGCATACCAGAAAAGTACGTTTACTTTATAAACAAGGGCGAGATCACCTTATTCAATGTATCAAACAACACTTTCCTAGTGATACACGTATCAGCTATCCGGAGGGAGGTTATATTCTATGGGTAGAATTGAATAAACGTTATGATGCGGTCAAATTGTCGACGCAGTGTAAGCAAGGTAGCGTCAGAATTGCTCCGGGTATTTTATTCTCTGCTACGGGTAAATATAGACACTGTATGCGTCTTAATTTTAGTGAAAAAACAGAATTAGAACGTGAACAGGGTATAAAACAACTTGGTCATTATATCGCTAAACAAGAACAGGATTAAGCTTGTAACTTCTTGGGATGTTTTGTTGCAGTATTTTGTTGCAGTGTTGGCATGATTAGTTTTTTGATTTTAATTAATTTGCAGTTATTATACGCACCAATTTAGTTAGCTAAACATTCAGAATCAATGATTAATTAGCCATTAACTAATATCCGCTATATCTGTTATTTCTTAAATATACTTTTATTCGATCGAGGCACTGCTCGTTAATGGTCAACAACACTCAAGACATGAAACAAACATATGACCATCAAGGTTACTTTGTGATACGTAACTATTTTAATGATGCTCAAATAACTGCGCTTAGAGAAGTAATTTTAACCTTTCATAATGCATGGAAGCAGGCCAATAAAAGGTTTTACCAAGAAGAAGCATTTAACTCGTCACTCATTACTGGCAGTGAGTATCTAAATGATGATGATCGAGTTTCTCTATTTAATTTTATCAGTTCAAATAAAATAATGGACATTGTTAATGCAGTGATCCCTAACCACCCTGCTTTTATGAATACTCAATTGTTTTTTAATCCATACAATCAACAACAAGAGAACTTTTGGCATCGAGACTGTCAATATGATCACAATCTTGCCGATCAACAAAAAGCGATTCAAGAAACACAAGTTTTGCACCTTCGCGTACCACTATTTGACGAACCAGGCATGGAGCTTGTTCCAGGGTCCCATAAACGCTGGGATAGCACTGAAGAATTAGATGTACGATTAGCGCGTAAAAGAAAATTTAGCAGCGATGCTTTATCGACAGGTAAACAAATTGAATTAGCAGCAGGTGATCTATTAGTATTCTCTGCGGATATGATCCATCGTGGAATATATGGTTTAGATAGGTTAGCTTTTGATATTTTAGTATTTGATTCAGCAGGCGATTTTGTAGATTATGTTGATGATGACTGTTTGCCCAATCAACAAATGTTAAAAGAAATAAATAACCCTAGTTTATTTAACAACACCCTAAGATTAAAAGCATTACAGTTAGCCAACCACAGCGACGAAGTTATCGTTTAAAAAGCACACTTAACAAGAGTTCTGGGGATCAGTTCCGAAGATGGGTTTCGTAAATTAATTCCGGAGAAGCCAACTAGTTAACACAACTAGTCTGACACAAAGGGCTGATGGCTATTTTGGTTATGCAGTTCCGTTAGTTTTGCATAGTTCAAGGCGAATTATTGAAGCAATAACTGGTTATTGAGAGATTATTTAACGAAGAAATCTGCGGAAATAACGATGTTGTATCGCTTTGCTTATCCAAAATTGAAGTTATTTAGTTAGCAACTTAAAATAACTATGATCATTCAGTGCCTTACTGATCATCATTCCTCCTTCCAACACACTCATTGTCATGATAGCTGCATAAGCTGGATCTTGTTCATTATTTGCGCTATGTGCTGTTCGCAACCAAGATAAATTTAGTTCGAAAAAACGTTTAACTTCTAAACGCACTTTATCGGGTAAACTTTCACTTTGAGCACCTAATAAACCACATAGACACATTTTGTCATCCTCTAAAAGTGCCTGTCGAAAAAGGTCAGTATAAATATCAATAGGATTTTGGCCTTTTTCTTTAATCTCGTTAGGCTCACCTAATGCAGATAAAAAAGAATTAGTATATTGATGAGCAAGCGCGGCACCTAAATCAGCTTTAGTTGGAAAATGGTAATGCACACTGGCACTTTTAATGCCAACTTCAGTCGCCAGCTCTCTAAAGCTAAAATTATTATAACCACCAAGACGAACTTTATTTTCCGCCGCTTTTAAAAGTGCTTCTTTTTTACTCATTCTCAAATTTCCTATTAATTAGAAATAAATTATCGGCCAGTCGATCCTTATTTACAAGGGGTTTTAATGCTTTAGCTGCATTCTATTGTTAACTCATATTATTTTAAATGTTGACTTGAGGTAAACTTCATAATATAACTTACCTATCGGTAGATAGCTAAAGTAAAAACATTGTAGTATAAACTTATAAAGGAAACACCATGAAAATTTATGACGTAGCAAACTTCCCTAATCCCCTTCGTGTTCGTATTGCTTTAGCAGAAAAAAATGCGCTAGATAAGGTTGAGTTCATCCCAGTTGATATAATGAATGGCGAACACCGTAGCGACGCCTTTTTAGAGAAGAATCCGCAGGGCACTGTTCCACTGCTTGAATTAGATGATGGCACTTATATCTCAGAATGTTCCGCCATCATTGAGTACATTGATGCAGAATTTTCTGGCACTTCATTAACCGGTACAACGCCAAAACAACGTGCAGTAATTAGTATGATGCAAAAACGTGCGGAGGAAAATGTATTGGATGCAGCTGCTACCTACTTTCATCATGCAACCGATGGCTTAGGTCCAACATTAGAAACCTATCAAAATGCAGAATG
This sequence comes from Vibrio sp. 1-Bac 57, assembly GCF_037546855.1. Taxonomy (NCBI): domain Bacteria; kingdom Pseudomonadati; phylum Pseudomonadota; class Gammaproteobacteria; order Vibrionales; family Vibrionaceae; genus Vibrio; species Vibrio sp. 1-Bac 57. The sequence goes on from NZ_JALAAC010000005.1 coordinate 172,176, forward strand.
GGGTCAGAAGCAAGGTAAAAAAGCACTACACAATATGGTTTATTTCAATAACGTATTAGCAAAATCAGATTACGTCGCCGGCGATACCTTTACTGTCGCTGATATCACGTTATTTGCAGGGTTAATTTTTGCAGGGTTCGCACAAATTTCTATCCCTAGTGAATTAACATCTTTACTGCAATGGCAAGAAAAGCTGTCAAAACGAGCAAGTGTTATGACGGTATGTTGATCTTTAACGATTTTTTCATACCAGTATTTTAATACCAATGATACTAACTATATTAGCTAACATAGTTAGTATGCCTTACTTTTTATTAGATATTTAAACTAACGTAAACACATGTTTTACATGTAAAAAATAACAAAAAAAGTGATTCAAGCCAGTAAAATAGGTGCATCGCTATTATGATTGGTTTAATTTAAGAATCGAAAATAGGAATGAAAATGAAAATATCAGCAGATTTTAGCCAACGTAAAGTTGTACATAGCGAATCACTTGAATGGCTGTCATCTCCGATGATAGGTGTTAATAGAAGACCGCTTGATAGAGTTGGAGATGAAGTTGCTCGAGCGACTACTATCGTACGCTACGCACCTGGAAGTGAATTTTCTACACATGTACATACAGGTGGTGAAGAATTTCTGGTACTTGAAGGCACATTTCAAGATGAACATGGTAGTTTTCCAACGGGATCATATATAAGAAATCCCCCACAATCTAAACACCAACCTCGTTCAGAAACAGGTTGCATAATGTTAGTTAAGTTGTGGCAATTTCAACCTGAAGATAGAACTCATGTGCGATTACAAACACAATTTATGGGGCAAGTTGCACACCCTGATCATAAAGGAGTCTATGTAACCCCACTTTACAAAGATAATTATGAAGAGGTAAGTTTATTGTATTTTTCGCCTGATAGTGAAGTCAATATGAAGGTTGAGGGAGGTGCAGAATTACTAGTACTCGCAGGCGCATTATTAGAGCAGAACGATAAATTAATAAAACACAGTTGGTTACGAATACCGGTAAAGGGAGAGTTTAACGCAAAAGCCGGTCTTGATGGAGCAAAAGTATGGATAAAAACAGGCCACTTAACCGATGTTGATAAACAGATAGAACGGGTTGAGAAAGTATAATTAGCCTGAAATACAACATGAAGAATTTATTAAGTTATAAATTAGAGCTATTCACAGTTGCCGTTGAGCACTTAGATTCAGATCATAAGTAATTAACGTGAAAGCTAACTGGTAAATATTTACTGATCTACATTTTAGTAAAGTACAAAAAAGTAAACATAAGCACAGTTCCAGACTAAACAAGATAATTTTACAAGCTCAATGTACAGGTAGAAGTGTCAGTGACTTTAATCATGTTGCTAATTGAGCTATTTCTAATTAAAGCCACGTTGCTAATACACTTACATCTTTCAGAGCCTTAGTGTTTCCACCTAAACGTGTAAAGCAAAACTGAGTAATACTCGCTTACCGGATTCAATTTTTGAAACGCTATGGGGGTATAAATCAGGGCGAAATAAATAGATGCGGTTGGCTACATTAATAATACTCTTAGCACACTTAAACACCCCTCCCACCTTAGGCTGTCGTAATATAAAATTAAGTTTGTAATAACGTCCTTTTTCTACCAAATCAATATGTTCCATCACACTGTGGTTAATAGGGTAAGTGACATAATTAATAGAAAATAGTTTACTACTAAATATGCTCTTATTGGTGACTGTGTTGGTCATAATTCCTCAATTGATATCGATTTAGTTGTTGTTCTTATTTAGGTTATACAGTAGCGATTTAAATTGCAGTGCCGACTTACTTTGCAGTATCGATAACATTAAAAATGTGTTGGAAATGATAATGATCCAATAGACATTTTTAACCTGAACGAAATGAAACTAACATGAAATAGCAATAACTTACAGTCATTGAAAAGTGAAGTTTTTTATCAATAACAGACAACCTAGGGGGACTAGCCTAGCGCCTGATGCTGTTATTAAAGTTAATTATACTTAGGAACAAAATATTATAACGACAAGCAATGCCAAGGGAACAGATTAGCGACTATTGCAGTTTTGAAAAGTAATTATAGTGCGGTTCGCTTTATAACGTTAATCCTTGAATAACGTTATATTGTTTATACCGGTACTCACGCTTATACCCATGCAACGTCGTTAACATTTATCGGTGCATTACCCCTACAACCAAGCGTTTTACACCAAAACCAACTAGCAAAGACTACCCCCCCTTTTTAGTCTTTGCATCGAGCAAGTGCCAGTTTAGGAAGTATCACCTGACTCGAGAATCGATGTTTAACACAAAACACTAAAATCGCTCTTTAACTTGTCAAAATAACAACTGACCGAGGTGCAGCTAAGTAGCTATCCTTGAACCAGTACTTTTTATCACCTTCAATATGTATATCTTTTCCACCACTCAAAGCCGTATCCACCGCTCGTAACCATTTCCCTGAAGGGGAAGTAGGTAATTCGAAATGTAATTCTTCCCAATAAGCATTAAAAATGACATATGAAACACTACCACAATGAGGATGCTGACTTTCTAGTGCAATCGCATGTGAGTCATCGCTCCAATTCGGTTTATTAAGTTTTATTCCATGCCAACTGATACCGGCCTGCGCGATAATGTCATGTAATGAATTTCGGTTTGTCTCATCAAAACAAACCAGTTCCAACATTGAACGTTGATCCAGTAACGCTTTAGTAAAACGAAATTGTTCACTATTTTTTTCAAGGTCAGTCCAATCAAGCCAAAAATCAATATTGTCCTGACAATAGCCATTATTATTGCCTTTTTGTGTTCGTCCTATTTCGTCACCCATCAATAACATCGGAGTGCCCAAGGATAACAAGTTAATCACCATCATATTTTTCATTTGTTGAGCACGTAACCTTAAAATTTCCGGGTCATCCGTTTCGCCTTCAACTCCATGATTCCAACTAAAGTTATGGTCACAACCATCTTTATTATTTTCACCATTTTCTTGATTGTGTTTGTCGTTATAACTAACCAAATCAGCCAAGGTAAAACCATCATGACAAGTAATAAAGTTGACCGATTTAGCAGGTTCAAGAGAGCGATCTCCATAAATATCTGGACTGCCAATTAAGCGAGCTACAAACTGTTTGATCATGCCGTTATCACCTTTGACAAAGCGACGTACATCATCACGGAAGTGCCCATTCCATTCTCGCCAACGCTGTCCAGCTAAACTGCCAACTTGGTAAAGGCCACCTGCATCCCATGCTTCTGCAATTAATTTAACCGGAGAAAGGATCGGATCAGTATCGATACTCCACAATGTAGGCGGGCTTAACATCGGCTGTCCTAGCTCATCTCGCGATAAAATTGATGCTAAATCAAATCTGAAGCCATCTATATGCATTTTTTCAACCCAAAAGTGCAAGCTATCAATGATCATGCGGCGTACCACTGAATGAGTGCCATTTAGCGTATTACCACAACCGCTGTAGTTCATATAATGTTTCTTATCTTGCGATAAAATATAATAATCTGAACTATCAAACCCGCGAAATGAATAAGTCGGGCCTTGCAAGTCGCCTTCTGCTGTATGGTTATAAACTACGTCTAAAATCACTTCTATATCGGCGGCATGTAATGCTTTGACCATATCTCGAAACTCATTGATTGGCCCAAGCAAAGATTTATCCGCACTGTATTCACGGTGTATTGAAAATAAAGAGATGGGGCTATAACCCCAATAATTTACTAAGCCAGCATGGTGCTCGTTAGGGTCAAATTGATAAACAGGCATTAGCTCTACAGCTGTAATGCCTAATTTTTGTAGATACGGTATTTTTTCTATAATGCCTGCGTAGGTGCCACGTTTATCTTGATCCAATCCAGAGCTTGGATGACGTGTGAATCCACCCACATGCATTTCATAAATAACTGTTTTTGCAAAAGTATGACGTGGATGACAATCATCTTCCCAGTCATAATTATCAATATCAACAACAACACCCTTTAAGCATTTATCAACATTTGCATGTTGTCCAAGTGCAGCATCGCGAGAAAAATTATCACCTCGTTCAACTAATAAAGCATAAGGGTCGAGTAATACTTTTTTAGGATAAAAATTTACTTTCTTATTCGGTCGATAAGGGCCATCAACACGAAAACCATATAATTGCCCAGCTTTTACACCTTTTACAAAAATGTGCCAATAAAAGGCCGTTCTATTATCTACATCAGATAATTCAAAAACATGAGAAGGTAACAGTGCATCTTTATGATCGAAAAAGATTAATTCTACTGTTTTAGCAAGACGAGCATAAACACAAAAATTTGCACCTTCAGAGGTAAATGTAACGCCTAATTTGTCAGGAACACCATCACAAGTTAAAAACATATCTCTCTCCCAGATATCTTACCAATCTCAAATAACTTTACTGCATTAAGCATGTTCCTTTGTGCTCAATAAAGCAAAAAATAAAAATCAAATTAAACGGAATGAGCAGATAATGATAATCAGATAATAATGATCAGGGGTATTAGTCAGATTACTTTGATGTGATACAGAAAAAAGAAAAAACAGTTACTTCCAATTGCCCGTATAGGTTAATTAGTCTGTATAAGTTACATGAGCGCTATTAATAATTATTCTTAGAATTAATGACTTCACTCAGTTGAATTAGCAATTTTATTGGAGTCAGTGGAGAGTAGATTAAAATTACTTTTCAAATAATCATTAACTTGCTTACTTTCTATCGGTTTGGAGTATTTATAGCCTTGCACATAATGTACACCAAGTTTTAATAAAGCATCGGCTTGAGCCTCGGTTTCTACACCTTCAGCGACTACCGAGAAACCGAGTGTGGCAGCAATATGCATCACTGCAGAAATAATTGCCCCACCATGACAATCTATGTTATCCACGAATGATTTGTCTATTTTAACCATATTAACGGCTAAGTTTTGCATGACGGAAAGTGAAGAATAGCCAGTGCCAAAATCATCAATCGAGACTTTAATTCCCATTGTTTGAAGCTGCTTAATCTGTTCCTCTATAAACACAATATCAGACGCAAAAACAGACTCAGTAATTTCTATATACAATCGCTCAGGTACTAATTTGCTGTTATTTAATGCATCCTTAACGATGTTTATAAACCCAGCATCTTGGAGTTGGATCACCGAGACATTTACACAAATAGCAAGTGATTGCTCGGACTGCCATTGTGTTGCTTGTGCACAAGCGGTTTGTAATACCCACGCCCCAACTTCATGGATCAACCCATATTGTTCAGCAATACCAATAAAATTATCTGGTGGGATATTTTCTCCATCAATTTGCCACCTTAATAACGCTTCAAAAGAAACCACGTTAAGCCCTTGCGCAGATAGAATAGGTTGATAGACCAAACGAAGTTGTTGCATTTCAATTGCTTTAGACAGGCCATTTTTTAAATGTAGCTCGTAGGAATAAAGCTTTTCCATTTGCTCTGAAAAAATACCCACAGTCGATCGCATCTGTTTTTTTTGAGAATACATTGCCATATCAGCAAATTGAATAAGACGTTCCTCTGTATTGGCTTGTTGTGGATAAAGCGCAACACCTATGGTCGCACCAACCGACAAAATACTATTTTCAATAGCAATAGGTTGAGATAAAACGTCTATTAATTGCTTCGCATTTTTAACAATAAGTTCGGGATCATACTCTTCAAATATAACTAAAAATTCATCCCCACCCCATCGACACAATAGCGGTGAATTAAGCATAAATACTTTTAACCGCTCAGCAGTTTTTCGTAATATTTCATCTCCAGCTTTATGGCCAATGCTATCGTTTATTTTTTTAAAACCATCTAAATCAATAAACAGTAGTGCAAAAGGAGAACTGTTGGTTGTTGTTAATTGCTTTAGCTGGTTTAGGAAGGCAGTACGATTATATAAATGAGTTAAAGGGTCAAGGTTTGATAGTTCATAAATTTTTTGAGTTCGTTGCTTCACTTTCTCTTCCATACGGAGAATTAGGTTAGCATTTTGATTTTTTAAAAAAAGTGTATGTCGCGTAAAGTCAGCAGACTTTCTAGCAATAACGATGATCACCAGAGTAAAAGAGATCCCTAATACACCGAGTAATTGAAAATTATATTTATCAGATAAAAGTAGCGAAATTGAACCCGGTAGTAACAATATCAAAGGGTAAAACATGACCGTAAATTTATGCGCAGTAAGTACAGCAACAGAGCCACCAGCCATAGAAGCAATAGCGATAATAGTGGTTGCTACTTCAATATCCTCATTCATGGTTGTACTATGTACTAAATAGATAGCCCATAAAACTGCAGTTATATTTGCCCCTGTGACAAAAAATAAAACAGACCTTTTACCATCAAATTCAGTATTTTGTAACTTTATTTTCCACCATGCTACATCGACAAGCCTGACTAAAAGAACAAAAGTCATCACGAACCACCAATCTAACGTGAAATGCTCAACGGAAGGATAAGTAAAAGCAAATACTAAAAAGGTAGACGTAATAAAGGTAATAAAAAGGCCAGCGAATGCATTGCCATATAATAATATAGCTGCATCGCGGTCCATGTCTTTATCAAATTTTGTAGTAGTGTTGGTCACAAAGAATGCTCGATATTATCTAAAGTATTAATTCTTGAATTCAGTAAGAATGTATCAATATACACCATTATTGGTATTTTTGTATTTCAAGGAATTTTCAAATAAGTAACTGAGAGCAATTGATCGTTAATATTTCCTAGACTCGCATCATAAATGAATACGTATTTAAACAATAATTGCTTGGCTATTACAGTAGGTTATAACAACTTGGCTATTACAAACAGATAGACTAGGCATGGTATGAACTTTAGGAGAATAGGAATGATGTGAATCTTAGGAGAATAAGAATGCATGCTTATTATGCATGCACTCAATTATTTTTCTTTTGTAGGTGAGATTATTTACACTCGCTAGCATTCAAAATTACTGTACCACTACAAACTAGCAACTGCGAGAAACTAGCATCCTTCCAGGTAAAACCTATTAGGCATAAAGATTAAAATCTAACTTAGAATGAAATAGTTGGATTATACATTTAATACAAAATCATTGATTACTTTAGCAACACCATGCTGATCATTTGTCACGGTAATATGGTCTGCCACTGCTTTAATATCATCGGTCGCATTACCCATTGCCACACCTAACCCTGCATATTGGATCATATGAAAATCATTACCAGCATCACCCATACAAATAACCTGTTCAGCGGGAATTGATAAATGATCAGCTAAAGCTTTAACTCCAATACCTTTATTACTGTCTTTATTTAAAAACTCTAAGAAAAATGGAGCACTTTGCACAATAGTAAACTGCTCGTATAGAGCGGCAGGTAATTGCGCAATAGCTGCAGATAATTTGTCAGCATGATCCACTAACATTACTTTTAAAATGGCTTCATCATCAGTTAACTCTTCAAAATCAATGAGTGTAATTGTATCGCCATTTATTACCGATTCATGAGTGGTGTAATCATTATGAGCGGGTGTAATTAGTCCTTTTTGAGGTGAAAAAGCATGAATATTTATATCCAATTGTTTAGCAAGATTAGCCAGTTGTTTCGCTTCATGCCCTGTCAATATCTGGCTACGAATAATGGTCTCACTTTTTACTTTTTGTACTACAGAGGCGTTATAACTTAATACATAGTCATCATCTGACAACATATTTAACGCTTCCAAAGACTCTCTCATGCCACTCGTTGGACGACCTGATACTAGGACGACTCGTACTCCTTCTGCTCGAGCAGCGTCAATCGCAGCTTTATTTTCACTAGAGATTTGTTTATCGCTATTGAGTAAGGTGCCATCAAGATCTAAGGCGATTAATTTGTACATATTCACTCCGCTATATTCATACATCTTTATTTGAATAGTTTATTTAAAAGTATTGTTGTTAAAATGCTGTTCTTTAAAGTCGTGTTGCTAAAATTTTTGTCGCTAGAAAATCAATTATTGATTCTGTATCCAAGCTAAAACATCGGCAAAACGATAACGCTCTAAGGCTGCAAACCCAGAGAGTTGACGTGCTTTAATACGTGTAAAAATCGGTGTTGTCAGACCACAGAAAAAGCGAGCCTGTAATACCTCGCTATTATGCTCACCTAATTTACTCGCAATTTCAGCACTCAATTGAGCAGCATTGTATTGTTGTAGTGGCGTTAAAGCCTCAACGACAGGCATGATTGCGGGATGTCCAGCACACACGGAACAATGTCCACAGGGCCCCGTTAAATTATTATCAGCAAAATAGTTTGCAAGTTGTAAGTTTAAACACTGGTTACTGGCAAAGAAATCCAACAAATGATGGATACGCTGAATTTCGCTGCTTTCCTTTTGTAAAAATCGTTGCGTTAATTCACCGCGTAATTGCGCACTGATTTGTGTTTTATCAACTTTATACACCTGCGTCATTTGCTTTGTTTGTAACTCGATCAAACCTTGTTGATCTAAATAATCGATGGCCGTTAACACTCGGCTTCTTTCACTTTGATAAGTTTGCTGCATTTTTTCGAAGTTTAATGTAAACCACGTACGCGCTCTATCCGACGTCGCTAAAATGGTTTGCACAAATTGTGCGCGTTCTCCATTAAAGCGATTAACTAACTCTTGCTCTGGCACTAAGAGTTTGTATTTATATTCGGCATAATAGCTATAGGCAGGTTCTATCACTTGCTCTAATTCTAAATACACCAATAAAGTTTTGAGTGCTAACAAACGGATATTAGACTGTGTTGAGAGGCTATTCATAACCACCTCCCAGTTACCTTCAGTCCGATCTATTTCATTAATAATAAAATCGATCGCTGTCCCTTCTGGTGTATCTGCATAAACAAAGTTTTCTAGTACGTTCAGGTTATTTTTGTTGGCTAATACTAAACATTCAGACCTGTTACCATCTCTGCCTGCTCGTCCAATCTCCTGTGCGTAATTTTCAATTGATTTAGGCAAGTCATAATGCACTACAAAACGGATATCACTTTTATCAATACCCATACCAAATGCAATGGTGGCAACGATTAAAGATATTTGCCCCGCCATGAATTGCTGTTGAATCTGTTGTCTTTGTTCATTACCTAATCCCGCATGATAAGCAGTGGCTTGTATCCCTTGTCGTAATAAAGATTCAGCCACCTGTTGCGCGGTTTTTTGTAAAGTCACATACACAATACCTGCAGACTGTTGACGAGTCGTTAACCAAGGCACCAAGGTTGCTAATTTCTGCTCTTCACTTACCCCAGTAACGGCTAGGTTGAGATTGGCGCGATAAGAGCCCGTTAAGGTAATATGATTGAGTGTAATGTTAAACTTAGCGGCCATATCCTCAATTACTTGTTTTGTCGCCGTAGCAGTTAATAACAGCACTTGCGGGATAGCAAATTCTTCACGATAACGCGCTAACTTTAAGTAATCAGGTCTAAAGTTATGGCCCCACTCACTAATACAATGTGCTTCATCAACCACTAATAATGAAATAGGTACTTTCTTTAAAAATGCCCTAAAACGTTCACTATTAAGGCGCTCAACAGAAATAAACAAGATATCAATCTCTCCGTTTGCAACATTTTTATAAACCTGTGATGATTCTGCGGGACTCTGCATCGATTGAATACTTGCAGCAGCAATGCCTTTACTATGCAAAAAGTCTAATTGATCTTGAATCAAAGCTAATAAAGGAGACACTACCAAGGTAAGATGTGGCAGATGCAATGCAGGTAATTGATAGCATAATGATTTACCTGAACCGGTAGGAAATATTGCCGCTGCACTGTGGCCATTTAATAGCGCTTGTATGACGGGTTCTTGCCCGGGTCTAAATTGCTCAAATCCAAAATATTGCTTTAATGAAGCATGCATAATATAAAACCTAAATAGTATGTTGACGGTTATGACGCACTGATTGGTGAAAAACACGACTCATTATAGCGTTTATGATGTCCAAATTTATGATGTTCGACTCTCATTATGATCTAATACTTTTTGTAACAAACTTTCTAACTGTAAACTTTCATTCTCAGATAAGCCTGCGAGTAACTGCCGCCCTTGCTGCTGTATCGTCGGCATGATCGTTTCAACAAGTTGCTTACCTTTTTGATTAAGCTGTACCAGTTTACTGCGTTTATCATGCGGATTTTCTAATCGCTCAATTAACCCCGCCTCAGCTAATCGTACTAACACTTTTGTTAACCCTCCCGAACTAAAGAACATGCTTTGATATAATTCAGTTGGCGATAAACAATAGGGTAAAGGACTTCGTCTTAATGCTGTTAATACAATAAAATCTGCATGTTGTAACTGAAATTGTTCAATACATTGGTCGATGCCATTGTTAAAAAGGTTATGCAATCGTGACACTTTTAATAAAGAAAATGACATCGTCTTAGCACATTCGGGCCAATTCTGTTGCATCCCTAACTCAATTTCTCGCACACTATTTTTCACCGGACTTCCTTTAAACAGAGGTTTTAATAATCTAACACCAATATATCTTGCGAGAAAGATATGATCCACTTATTATCTTACTAGCAAGATATAATAGAGGTCAAAAATGATTCAAACCCAACCAAAAACAGTCAGTATGGCATTAGTGATAACACTGTCATCTATTTATGCAGTTTCGCCCTTTGCTATTGATAGTTACCTGCCAGCGATACCGATTATTGCAGAGGAAATGCAAGTCGATATTTCGATGCTGTCTGTTACCGTGAGTTTATACATTTTTGGTCTGGCAATTGGTCAGTTAATTGGTGGCCCGTTATCAGATAGACATGGTCGATTACCGATCATGATTCTAGGTTTAGGTATTTTCGCTTTTGCCAGCATGTTGCTCACTACTAGCTCCCATATTAGTATGTTATGGATATGGCGAATTTTGCAATCAATAGGTGGTGGCATTGCTATTGTCGGGGTACCAGCCACGATTCGAGATAATGCAGAAGGCAAAGAAGCCGCGAAATTATTTGCCTTAGTTTCATTAATAATGATGATAGCGCCCTCTATCGCACCTACTATCGGTAATTTCATTTTATCTTTACATAATTGGCACGGGGTTTTCTACTTTATGACCGCCTCCTCTTGCTTCGCTATTTTGATGGCCATTAAGTTCGTCCCCCATCAATCATCGAAACGAAAAAAAGAGTTAGCCATCACCATCGAACGTAGAAAAGGGATTCGATTCATTGATGTGTTTAAGCACAAACATGGCATTGGTTACATGATTGCTCAGGGCTTTGCGTTTGCAGTGATGATGACGTTTGTGACCAATTCAGCAATGATTTATATGGGTGTTTTTGAAGTAAGCAGTGATGTTTTTTCAATGTTATTTGCGGCTAACATCGCAGGATTAATTGTTATCAATCGCTTGAATACGTTTTTATTAAACCGTTTTGAACCCGCTACTTTATTACGTTGCTTCCTGACTATGCAAGTGTTTGGCGCTCTATTGTTAGTGATATCCAGCCTGTTAGAGACTAAAATACTAGCCTTTACTGTGGTCGCGTTTGTCATTACGATCAGTGCAAATGGTGGCATCATGGCCAACTCCAATGCCTGCTTTTTGAAACACTTTGCTAAAGATGCCGGAACAGCTTCCGCCGTATTAGGCGCTTTTCAATGTACCATGGGTGCAGCCATTAGTGCCTTTGCCGCTTTTATTAGCATGGGTTATCTACAACCGGTGGTTATCATTATGCTGATATCTTCTGCGACAGCACTGACAGCTGCAATTCACAGTAACAAACAAGCACAGATTGCGGAGCTAACGGACGAAGTTAATTGATGGGCAAAGCCAATTGATGTAAAAAATTAATCTAACTTTGCTTGATGGAGATATCAAGATGAGGAGCAGCTTAAACGAGAGTACTTTTTCTTCAAATCACCTTGTTTTTCAAGTAATTCTGCTTTTTCAAATTTATATTTATAAAAAATTACTGCTAAATGAAGCATACGTTTTATAGTGAATTTTAAAGCTATAGCAAACTTAAAAAATGACCATAATAGATTTTTTCGCCCACCAAGGATTCAATTTCCTGACTGCTCGGAAAAGAGGCCCATTTTTTAGCCGTTGCTTTCACTGCGTCTTGGTTAACCCAAGTTAATTGCCAACAAAGCTGGTCATCTGACTCTGTATTTTGAATAATATCGTAAGAGCTAATCACAATACCCGCTTGGTTTATTTCATCAAACAGTAATAAACTCAATGCCATAACTCTTGGAATATGTTTTTTTTCAACTTTGAAAATAGCCACTTCATAACAAAGGCTCATACACTTCCTTTCTGGTTTAAATACAAGGTTATCAATACTTTTTTAAAGCTATGTGAAAGTATCTGAAGGTATGTAATGTTAAGTAAAGTTATCACATAAGGAAATAAATACTTTCTTTCCTCTATTGTTACTCTCTTTCAACATATTAATTGGCGAAAGTGTTTTATCCAGTCCTTCATACCCATTGGTAATTTTATTAATTGCTGCTTGGTCTAGTGATTTAAAAGCCATAGACCAATCTTTAAATGCTCTTTCATTAATTGCACCCTCATAAAAAACACTCACACGAGTATGTCGAGGATCTTCAACGATAGTATCAAACAAGGCTTGAACAGCACTTTTCTCACCTTCTAAAATTTGCATGACCTCGCGTTGGTGATAAATCATCATACCCGAGATCCCAAGTTGTTTATTTTTGATGCGAGCTTTAGTCAATAACTCTAGCAATTCCTGTTCCGATAAACCTTGCGGGGCAATACTGGTATAAAGTAATTCAAACATATTGGCTTAACCTATTTTTTACCTAATTTATTGATTAATCTGGGGTAGTGACTTCGATAAATTGATCACTCCTTAAAAAAGGATACTAATTATAAGAAATCATCAGCCATAAATAATACTTTATTCATAAATTTCTAACGGTAACCCATCGGGATCACTGAAAAAAGTATATTTTCTATTGGTATATTCATCAACCCTAACCGGCTCGACCTCAATACCAGCAGCAATTAAATAAGCTTTAACAGACTCTACTGAATCGACACTAAAGGCTAAATGTCTGAGCCCTAATGCTTCAGGATAACTTAGACGTTGTGGCGCATTATTAAAAGAAAACAGTTCTATTTGCCCACCATCGGGTAATTGCAAATCAAGTTTATAGGAGTCACGTTGTTCTCGATAATTTTCAGCTACTATTTGTAATTTTAGAATCTCAGTATAGAAACGTTTAGAAACAGCATAATCCGAACAAATAATAGCGGCATGATGAATTGATTTGAGCATTTTAAATCCTATTTAATATCGTCTAAATGTATAAGCATTGTTGAGGAAGCAAAACGAACGACACAGCTTAATATGAAAAAGATTAACATATTGATAGTTAATAGCATTAGGTTTTCATTTTCTGCAGATGAGATCATATTCTTGAATTCAAGTAATAAAAGATAAGTAGCCCGTGAAAAACTCTCATTTATGATCGAACAACTGAATAAACATAATAATGCAGAACAATGTAAAAATATTGTTTATATTATTAGCCAAGTCACACCAATAACCTCTTTGTCACACCAATAACTTCTTTTTTTGAGATAAGTATTACTTAATACCCCTCTCACTCATGGCATTCAGTGATACCTAAATAAAGGTAGCAAAGATGATCACTTAATCAACTTTCAAGACTTACTTAAGGCAGTGCTTACCGCAACCATTGAACGTTAAGAAAAATAAGAATGCAGTAATGAAACTAACTGATAATGAGTGATAAAATTATCACCAGTTAAAGACACTAATAGATTGATAAAACATATAAAGTAGAACAAAAAACTAAAATAACGTGGCGTTTTTGTTGCAATGTTTTTAAGGTAAATAAAAGACTGAATTTTCATTAAAATACTCACATAATTAAATTGTGTAAATATTTTATTGCCTGAAACTGAAGATTTGCTTTAGATAAACTGAAGGTTCACTGATTACCTATTTAAATAACTAGATTTTACAAATAAATATAAACTTTAAAGCACCGGAAAAACTGCTACTTAGGCCTTAAGGTATACAGATTCTCCGGGTAATCGTAATGAATATACTTACCACCACTTTACTATGGTAATCCTTGATAGGAATTCACTCATTTTTGTGATGGTAACTGCTCGCTTTGCGTACGCTTCATTCTTATTAGGGCTAATGTAATGACAGCTACAATAAGCGGTATAAAAGAAACCCAAAGTACAATTTGCCAACCATTTTACAACGAATTACTGGCTATTTGTAAAACTTGCGAACAGCTAGATCGATACTGCACTTTATTGTATTACTCGAAAATTGCACTACACCAAATAGTCAGTACCCCAAAATAGTGAGTAACCATTGTCTCTTGTCTTTATTATTTCCCATAAAATGCATATTATTGGTGACACAAAACTTCTTAGAGTAAATAGACCATTTTATGGCCAACAAACTTTAAACTACAAACAGCCTCGCAGCTTTCATTACTAGCTAAGCTATTTTGAGGTGCTTTACTGATTACTAATAAGGTAACTTTTTTGTGCCGTATAATAGTCATTTTTAAAGGCTAAACTTCCCCACATCGCATTAGCATGGGCACGCCTAATGATGGATTGCAGTATCGGCTTTTCACTCAAAAAATCTAACTCAGGATCATATAAGTAAGAACTTGCTGCTTTGCCAGGACTAAAAACAACTACCTGATTATCTTCTGTCATCCAAGCAAAATCTTGACCGCGTTGCATCATTGCTCGTTGTTTTTCAATAGGCACTTGTTGTGTTAAGTCATGTCCAATGATCGGATTCTGACTATCAATACCCGCTAATGATAATAAAGTAGGCAGCAAATCTAACTGACTTACTAAACGGTTATCAGCACGATGCTCGATACCACCTCCAAAAATAACAGCAGGAATTTTAAAGTGTCCAATGGGCACATTCAACGCTCCACCCGCTCTATTATCGTGGTCGGCAACCACCACAAATACTGTATTGTTCCAATAGGTTGAATTTTTTGCTTTTTCAACAAATTTACCTAACGCATAATCTGCATATTTAACTGCGTTTTCAACAGTTTGTTTAGGCTCATTAAACAACGTAATTTTATCATCAGGGAAATCATAAGGACTATGGTTTGAAGAAGAAAATACCAAACTGAAAAATGGCTTATGTTGCGCAGATAATGCAGTAAACTGCTGGTCGGCTTTATCGTATAGATCTTCATCGCAAGCCCCCCAAGAACCAATAAACGCCGGTGATTTAAAAGTCGCAAGATCTTGCATATCAGCAAAACCATTGCCTAGAAAAAAGCTTTTCATATTATCAAAATGACTTTCTCCGCCGTAAATAAATTGAGTGTGGTATTGCTTCTCTTTTAATAAGTCAGCAATACTAAAAAAGTTAGTTTGGCTTTTACCTAGCTTAACCACAGAGCGAGCAGGCGTTGGAGAAAAACCTGTAGTTACCGCTTCAATACCACGCACTGAACGAGTACCACTGGCATAAATACGCTCAAACCCCCACCCTTGTTGATAAAGCTTATCTAAATTAGGTGATAAATCCTGACCCCCAAGACTTTTAACATATCGTGCACCGTGGCTTTCTAACAATAATATGACAATATTTTTGGGTTTACCCTGGTACGTTGCCCTATGATTTGCCAACGTCGGCTTAGCATCTGTTACTTTCCCCTCCGTAACAAAAGCAGATTGTTCTATATTCATTGAATCTCGTACTTCTGAAATAATAGTGTCAGGCCCAATACGAGGATAAAAATCTTCAGCGCTTTGTTCACTGGCCATCTGTTTAATAGCAAACATTAAAGAATAAGAAGAGTTTAAAGTTAAATCATTAATCAGAGGATCACTTGAGAATGCTACCATCGCCGGATTTAATGGACGGTGCCCTAAGGTTGAACGGGCTCCCATCACTCCTATTGCAACCACAACAAGCGCAACGAGTGGACGCCATTTCCATTGCGTAACCGTAAGCCCCTGAGTCACCCGACAACTTAACTTCCAACCTAAGGTTAGCGCTGTAATGGAGGCTAATAATCCGATCAATAGTTCAATTTTATATCCGCCCCAAAGCATTGCTAAGACTTCTTTTGGGTAAATCAAATACTCTATAAATAAACGATTAGGGCGAAGATCATATTCAATGATAAAAGCAGGCGTGACCACTTCCATATAAACAATCAACCAAAGTCCAAAAGTGATCCAACCTCTCAGCCCCCAAATACAGATCCTCCCCATTAAATGTTTACCTGATAGTAAGCTCATCAATAATGCAGGTAATACAAATAGATAACTAATTGAGGCAATATCTATTCTAAGACCACTACTAAGAACACGTAACCATCCGTCGGCTTCGCTCACTCTATCGAACTGCCAAATAGACAAACCTAAACGTGACACAGTAAAGATCAGCAATATAACTAAGCTGGTGATCACAATAGGATAAATTGGGCCTAATTTTACTTTTAAACGTTGCATTTATTTCTCTTAATTATATTGAGTGGAATTGAAACATCATTTTTTCAAAACAGTAGTTAACCTTAATGAACTGATTTCAAGGATTTAAATCAGCTCAGTTAAAGCGATTTATTTCTTTTTAAAACAACATATTTGAGAGGTAATAGAAGGAAACTCAGATCTAAAAAAAGAGCTTAAACAATGTGATAAAGACACAAAAAATGGTTTTAACGACAAATGTATGGAAGCACAAAGCCAAGCAATAACGGCTAACAACAGCGCAACCATAAACAAAACTAAAACATTGATATAAATGATAAAATAGGTAATAGATGAGGCAGCTTGAAGTACTTTTATTGACCCAAGCTGGAGAGTCATTGGATTCATTTTTTTCATTAACATATCTACTCAATTAAATAATGCAGATATCGTATCCCTTGAAACTTAAGGTTTACTTTAGAAAAACTGAAAGTTCACTGAATGTAATTTGAAAGCGCATTGCTCTGGCAAGGAACAACTCGTTTAACAGAGTTAAAACGCAATAAGCAAAGGGATTAGTAATCAGAGTCGGTGATAAATTGACTGTTCGGTAGATGTTCAAACAGTAGATGCTCAATAAAATATTAGGATTTTTAACTTAAGGTTTTTTAGCTTAGACTTTTTTAGGTAAGTTAAGTTGATGATAATACTGCCAAAGGAAAAGAGCCCCCGCACTTTGCCAAGGTGACCAATGCTTTACAATTTCACGTGCTTGTTTTGCCGTTGGTTTTTCAGGTAACCCTTTGAGATGTTTCAAGGCCACTAATAAACCTAAATCGTCAGCCGGAAACACATCTTTTCTATCTAAAGAAAACATGAGGTATATTTCCGCACTCCAGCGGCCAACCCCCTTAATTTCGGTGATTGCTTTAATCGCATCATCATCGCTCAGCTTACCCAAATTATCTATATCAAACCGATTCGTTGCGATCGCTTCAGCTAGGCCTTTGGCATATTCAACCTTACGCCAAGATAACCCCGCATCTCGAAGGCTCTGATCCGGAATATTAAGAAGGCTTTCAGGAGTGAGATCCTCTACCAAAGCAACAACGCGATCTTTAATGACCATAGCCACCTTCGTCGATAATTGTTGGCTAATGATGGTAGAAAGGAAAGTTTTAAAACCCTCTGGGCTGCTTCTCTCTGCAGGTAACCCAATCTCTGTATACGCCTGTTTAATATCTTCATCAATAAGACTAAGCGCTTCCATTCCAAGCATCATGTTTTCTTTGTTCATCATTACCTCATATAGAACGTGTCGGCTACAAGGAGCTTTAGCGGTGCAAGATGCAGCGGTCTAGGCTAATAAACTAAGTAACATGCTCAGCAAATGAATTAGGCATGCTTAAAAGTACTTGAATAAAGGAGCTTGAGCACAGATGCTTGAATATGAGTAGTTAGGTTTTATAAGTGATTTCCAGAGTCAATCGATTAACTATCTGAAAAAACTTTATTTGAAAATACAACTGTTCTATTTCTCCCATTTTCTTTAGCTTCATAAAGCGCCTTATCCGCTCTATTTAATGCTTCACTTATATGATTATCATCGCGATAGTTAGTGCTCGATATGCCTATACTGATAGTAAATTTTATATTATATATTTCAATATTTATCGTATTATTTTCAACTACACGCCTTAACTTCTCAGCTATTGCCAATGCGCCTGTGCTATCAGTGGAGGGTAATAAGATTGCAAACTCCTCACCACCGAACCTTGAAACAATATCAGCAGCTCGCGTGTTGTCTATTAATATTGCGGATAATACTTTAATGACTTCATCACCGATGAGGTGCCCGTAGCTATCATTAATACCTTTAAATTTATCGATATCTAGCATAAGGACACTAAAATTATTACTCTCTCTTTTAGCAACTTGTAAAAAGCCCTGTGCAACTTCATTAAAATACCTTCTATTATACAAATTAGTAAGGTAATCATGATTAGCCTGTTCTGTGAGTTTATTTTGTGCTTCTTCAAGTTTTTTATTGGCATTATTTAATTCGTCAATCACAGTATTCGATAAATTAGTGAGCGCATCCAACACGATAAAATGTTTGTTTTTAAAAACATTCTTCTCTTCATTTTTAACTGTATTTTTTTGCACAGTATGTATGATCTGTTGATTAGTATTTTCAGACAGCCCGAGTATTGTCAGGCTAATATTAAGAAAATTGTTTTTACCGTGCTTATGAAAAATTTCACCGAAAGTAAAAAAACCAGCAATAGGTGCAACACAATTCAGAGGCTCTAACTCCTGCACAATATCAGATTGTAAAAAAGCAATTCTTGACGCACAGCTATAGGTGAAAATAGCTTCAAATTGTAAAAGAGAATATTCTTGAATATTTTTTCTTGCTCTTTGAAGAATTAAATTAACATTCCCAAACGCCAGCCTAACTTTGTCGCCGACCTGTAAGTTTCCAATTGATAGAAGCGATCCATCTTCTTCAAATTTATGGGTAAAGACTCTACATACTTCCATACCATCATCTTCAATTTTTAATAAAGGAAACTCGGTTGCAGAATGCGGTAATCCATCGCCAACTGCATCACCTAAATATTTTTTGTAAATATCACTCACTGAAATATTATCTATTTCGTAAAGATGATTCTTATCAGCCTTCGTCACCGTCATAAACTTACCAATAGGTTGCCAATTTAATTGGTAATCAGTAAATACTTTTAAAACGTCGCTATTAAGGGAAACGACAACAGCGCCTTTGCGGTATACACCTTCATTATTAAATAAAAACGTGTTTTTTAACGCCCCATTTTCTGCCGCCATACCACCAGCGATAGGAATGTTAGAATTGATTGAGGAGATGCCATCAACAACTTCACTTCCATTGGTTAGCAGCCCATCAATAAAGATGATGGCAACTTTTGTATCATTCTTAAAACTTGTCTTTGCGATATTTCTGCCAAGCTCATAATCATCATCATGGTGAAAATAATAAGAATTAAAGCCTGTGAATTCAAACTCCATAATAGAAATCGAGATGGTATTTTTAAAAACTTGTCCGTTATGGATCTCTCCTGCCGTCGTTGTACCAATAAATGTAATACCACTGCATTTTTCATTAATAATGGATTGAATTTGTCTCACTTCACTTTCTGTCACCAAGCCACTGAAAACTTGCATTAATGTATTTTTAGAATCGACATGGGATAAATCTAAATTTTGTTTTAAATCAGCTAAGTTTTTATAATTATGGTTAGTGACTCTCATAGATTCCTCTTCAGTACAGTACTTTAAATTACAATTTATGCTAAACGTTCATGCTGTTACGACTATTTACAGGAGAAAATAAATACTTTCTTTGATAAACGTTAATATTAGGCTAACTCGACTCACCTTGCCCCAATGTTATTCAAGTAACTTAACTAGCTATCGTGATTGTTATCCCTACTTTCACCAACAAAATAAACTAAGAATTAGAGTAAAAATGGTTTATATAGTGAGTCTACAGATAAGCACATTGCGATTGCAATCAACAATTTATCCAAATAATTTCACCAAACAATTTAATTAAGCGGCCATAAATAATGATAAAATTATGGCAAAAAATATGGCGGCCTTACTTACCCAAGTGAGAGTATGAACAGTTAGCTATATTTTCAACCTAAGCGGCTAATTTATTTGCTGGTAAAATAAGAAGTGGACAAAAAGAGTACAGGTGAAAAGAGTATAAAAAATTGTTAGCCAAAATGAACAAAAGCAACTCGCAAGTCCCTGCTTGCAAAATATAAAGGGTAACCAGTACATAATCAGTCCTAAGCTTTTGAGCATAGTGTCTGTTTGTATTAATATAGCTTTTATTGTGTACTCTTCGAAAAGATGGTTGTTCATGAAAAAACGTCTAGATATACCCTCACATTCTTACACTGAAGCGTTTGATAAAGTTCAACGTGCTCTCGAACAATCACACCCATTACTGGACCCAAAATTACCTTTCTTAGTAACAAGATTTGAGTTAATGAGTGGCGTTGGCGTGGTTAATTATCCTCACCGTCATGATTGTTATGAAGTGTTATATATCAGCGAAGGTGAAGGGATTCATATTATTGATTTTGTGCCATACCAAATTAAACCACCGATGTTTTTTTTCCTATCAAAAGATCAAGTTCATTTTTGGCAACTGATAAAACCTTTAAAAGGCTATGCCCTTCTTTTTACCGAGGAGTTTCTAGGTTTTTCATCTTCTAATATTATCCGATCTCAGGACTTTTGCATTTTTAATGATACGACTGATAGTCCTTGGCTTTCTGTTGCAGATGAAAAATTGAGTGTGTTTAATGGATTATTTGCCGACATTGAGCAGGAATTTCATCACGAAAATGCCAGAAGTATTTCTGTGTTACGTGCTTATCTACATATCTTGCTTACTAAAATCCATCGATTATATCTCATTGACCATCCCGAAATGGGCTCTGTAACCTCATCATCTTTGGTTCGCCAATTTAAGCAATTAGTATCTGAATATTTTATTACAGAACATGGGGTTCATGATTATGCAAAAAAAATGGGGATTACTACCAGCCATCTTAAAGACACGGTAAAAGCTATTACGGGATCTGCGCCGGGCAGTATTATCCGTCAACAACTTATTGTTGAAGCGAAACGACTACTTGCTCATAGTAATGTCACTGTTGCTGAAATTGGTTATTGTTTGAACTTCGAAGATGCTTCCTACTTTGGTCGTTTTTTTAAACGCGAAACAGGTATGAGCCCTATTGCTTTTAGACAGCAAGTTAGGAATAAATATCAAATCTCACCAGAATAGATCCCAAGCAAAAACTTAATTTTTTCTCACATCGATAAACTATATTATTGAACCGCGGAAAGTGCCAGAAAATATGCGTTCAGTCTCTTTATAGAACCAGTGCCAAGGCAGAAAATATACTCCTGAATGAAACATACCTGTTGAGAGGCTTTTACTTTTTAGTGATGCCAATCATCGAGTAATACAAAGGAGTATGAACAATGACATTATCAAAAAAAATAGCAAAAAAATTGCCAAAAAAATCATCAAAAAGGTTGTTAAAAATATTGTTACCGAGACGTATGCATAATGTACTAGGTGCATGCGCTATTGTCGCCCTCTCTTCATTATGCGGAAATGTACAAGCCTCGGATAAATTTGATATAGAAGCGGTAAAAACAAAATATAATTCAATAGATTACGTATATACGTCCATACCAGAGCGAGGATACAACTACTACAAGGTTGCCGACAATGCTTACTATATTCATAATGAGTTCGATAGCATGGTCTTTTTTATTACCGATATTGGTGTGGTCGTTTATGATGCAAGACCAGAACTAACACCAGGTGTATTAGATCTCATTCCCAAGCTAACAGATAAAAAAATCACTCATGTAATCTACTCCCATCATCATAGAGATCACGCTGAAGGTATGCACCTTTATGTTGAATCAGTCCTAATGGCAAAAGATGCCAAAATCATTGCACAACGTGAAACAGAAGAATTCTTAAAAATTGCCCATGAAGATTTACCGGCGGAAAGAGCAAATATGCGTCCAATGCCAAATCTTGTCTGGGATGATGAGTATGTACTTGAAACCGGTGGACTGCGCTTAGAATTTAAAAACTATAGCCGAAACTGGCATTCTCATGATGATGCCGTTGTTTATGCACCTAAACAAAAAATCCTATTTGCTACGGATACATTCCACGCGAAATCAGCTCCTTGGATCCATTTTGGTGAAGCAAGCGATCCTATGATGACTTGGAAAATCCCACAAATATTGTTAGATGATTACCCTGATTTTGAATTTGTCATTACCGGACATGAAAAAATAGTTGCGACACACGAAGATCTAGAACAATACAGAGATTTAATCGCAGATATGCAAAATATCATGTGGGAAGTGGTTAAATCGGATGGCTTCCATGCAACGATGAAAGAAGCTGGACTTCGCTATAAAGATGGTTCCGAGTGGTGGAACTACAGAGAAGGGATTGATCTCGCCGCTGAGTTATGTGCTGCAAAATTTGTTGAACGTTGGGCACCAAAAGTACGTAATGCGAGCTTAAATGCAAAAGAAAACTTTAGCATGATGTTTATGCAAAACATGATCCTTAACCCATAATTATGTATAGGCTCCTCGAGTAAACTATTTAATTACTCACGGCCAGTTTCAAACTCGCCGTGAGTTATCGTTTATTTTTTATAAAAATATTTGAAGTAAAAAATGGTTCATCCAATCCTATAAGATCTTAACCGCCGCTATTCAACAAAAAATATGACCCAAGCAAGCGTATCTCTGCTTATAATATGGCTGTGATCACAGAAGCGCTAAATATGACTACTTCATCCGTTAATACACAACCGTGGAAGTTTATTGTTATTGAAAGTGATTAAGCAAAGCAACGACTACATGAAACATTTGCGAACAAATAATAGTAATAAATGAGGAATCTTTCGAAATCACTTTCTTCTAGGTAAATAGCCTGTCTTTCATTACCAGCTGATGATGAATAATAAAGATGATATGATAATACGCACCTGAAAATTCTAACCTCAACTGACGACTCATCCCCTAGCCCTATAATTAATAGTGAATACTACAAATCTAGCTTAAATAATCCATACTTAGATTCAGATGAACAATGAAAATCTTGGCGACATTTTTTTGGGAACTTCTCCCCCTCGTACAACAGAGAGGGAGAATATTAGGTGAGTTTAATAATGGGGTTAATTATGCACTTGTACTCCCATATGATTTAAATAACCATCTTCATTTAATTGTTCTCTCACTTCTTTTACTTTTGATGCGGTGACGTCAGAACTGATTTTATTACCCCATGTTGTATTCGCAAAATTAACTAAATTAGCAACATCCTGATCTGAGATACTATCTGTAAAAGAGGTCATTGCTACAGACCCTTTTACTAAACTTTCTTGCTGTTTTGGAAGACCTCGAAGGACCACTGCAATAGCATTAAAAGCAGAATTGTCATTGAAGATGGAGTTCTTATTCAATGCGACTACTGCATTGGGTTTTCCTAAACCATCGGCTCCATGACAGCCAGAGCAATACGCGGCATAAGTTTTATAGCCTTTGTCTGACTTTTGTTGAGCAGATAAATAAACCCTAGATGATGTGAGTAAAGCATCTACCTCCTCTGGTTCCATATCCAATAGATATACAGACATTGCTAAACGTTGTGCTGGCGTTAAATGGCTTAAACTTTCTTGAATAACCAACTTCATACCTGCAAACGTTGTACCTTGGTCAGAGTTACCTGTTGCAAAAAAATCGGTTAAAGAGCTTAATGTCCAACCATTTTTCTTTAGCGCTTCTGGGGTGATAGCAACTGCATTCCAACCTTCAATGATTTGGCCTTGTAATGCTTGATCTGTTTTCATAGCGAATAATAAATTTCTTGGGGTATGACACTCACCACAATGACCTGAAGCCTCAACTAAATATTTTCCTTCATTCCATTGTTCACTCTTGCTTGTATCCGCTTTAAAATCAGTGTCATCAAAAAACATTTGATTCCAAGTGCCTAATGTAAAACGAATATTTGCAGGAAACATAATATCATTGTTTATATTTTCAGCTGGAATACCGGTGATAGTTTTCATATAAGCCCACAGTGCATCCATGTCTTCATCACTTAATTTACGATAAGATGTGTAAGGCATCGCAGGGTACAAGTTACCGCTGTTTTTAGAATAACCATATTTTACGGCATGATAAAAATCTTCACGGGTATAATTTCCGATACCATATTGTTCATCCTGCGTTATATTGGTCGAATACAGTGGGCCAAAAGGTGTCTCGAATTCTAATCCCCCAGTATAATCTGCACCGCCTTCTGTGGTGTGACAAGCTAGACAGTCACCTTCATAAGCAACTGCTTTACCCCGTGTTATTTTCTGTTCTAATGTCAATGCAGATTTTTTTTCTGCAGCAACTTCAACATGTTGTCCACTCCCGTAATAGACAAACAGAAGTAAAGCGGCGAGTATGACAATAAAACTGACACTGATAATTTTTTTCATAATCGCCTACTTAATGAGTTCAGGTTGCGAAAGAATTAATGTTTCCATTGCCTCATAATATTTCACATAACCGGTGCACCGGCAGACATGTTCCCCTAATGATGCTTCAATAGACTCTCGTAGCTGTTCTTTTGCAATTGGCGTTTTCTTTAATTCTTCGTAATAACCAACGGCTTCATTAACAAACCCAGAAGTGCACCAACCACACTGAAAAGAAAAGTTTTCAATGAAGGCTTGCTGTACTGGATGCAGTGCTAGTTCTTGTGTTTTAACATCAATCCGAGCATGCCCTTCCACTGTCGTTAATTCCATGCCGTTGAAGGCTGCAGCACCAGTAATACAAGTCCTATGAGTGTTATGCCCTGTCATCGTTTTTTCTAAAATTACACAGGCATGACAAATACCAGCTCCACAACCAAATTTAGTGCCGGTTAAATTTAAATATTCATGTAAAAAGGCAATCATCATCGTACCTTCTGGTACTTTTGTTGGACCTACTTTTTTGCCATTTAAGGTAAATTCTACTTCGTTATAATTCATCCGTTTAATCTCTTTTTAATTTGTTCTGCGGTAATTGGCGTTTGATCGAATCGTTGTCCTGTTGCATGAAATATAGCATCTTGAACTGCTGAGACAACAGGCATCATGACGACTTCTGCAATGCCTTTAGGGCGCGCTGTTTTATCTGATGTAGGTAGAATTTCAGAGGTCATTGTCCAAACGTTTACATCCCTTGCCATCGGCACGTGATAACGATTAAGGTTCCATGTACCGTTACCAGCACCTTCTTCAAATGAAGGTAAGTATTCGTGTAACACATGCCCTAATCCCATGACTAGCCCTCCTTGAATTTGACCGTCAACGATAGGTTTAGAAATAACCGGTCCTGCGTCAAGTACACTGTGAGTACTCAATATTTCAACCTTGCCAGTATGTTTACTGATTACTAATTCGATGAGGCAATCACAAGGTGCGTAATAAGTCACCATGGCATTGTTATATCTGGTACTTGGGTATTTAACCCAATTTCGTTTAATTAAATGATATCCGAGATCATCCATGGATTGTTTTTTAGAAGTTGTTGCGCCATTGCCGTAACGAACGGCTACTGCGTCTAATGAGTGAATCCGTTTATCACCTTCAATCTCGAATTCAGCTTCAGTCCAAGACCAGCGATTAACGGTATGAGCAACAGAGCCTGTTACTAAGCCTTTCTCATGTGCCTTTTTAGCTAATACTCTCAGTGATAATGGTTTATTATCTTCAAATGTTAATTTGCCATCACGCCATTTAGCATTGCTTAAATCAGATTTGGTATCTAGTTTCCATAGTAAACGCGCAGCAGGCAAAATACCGTACAAATAAACTATATTACATGCACCTTTTGTTGCTTCTGTCTGGAAGGTCGCTGAGTCTGAAGCACTACTTGCCATATGCTTAACTGGTGTCCATAGAGGATCTTTAGACATTTTATCTTGTTTTTCTTGGCTGATAATATATGGGTTATCTGTTTCATACAGTTGTAATGCTTTCCATGTTTCGGTAACGGCTATCTTCACTTCCCCAGCTGCTTGGCCAAAAAAATCATGTGTCAATAAGCCTTGGCTTGTCTGAGCTCCAGAACCCATTTCCATGTATTCTATTTCAAGAATTATTTCGCCGTCAGCTGTAATATTAACGGCCGAATTTGGTCCAACATTACCAGTGCCATAGTTTTTTGATAATAGTGAATAACCTACGCCAAATAATTTATCAGGGTTGATTGCTTCAAAGCTTTTTTTGTTAGTAAATCTTTGTTGCCAAACAGGGTGTTTTTCCGCTTTATCTAATATTTCTAAGTATCGGAGTTCACCATCTATTTGGGCACCTTGCGTATTAAGATCATTAGTTTTTAATAGATTTTTTCGGCGAATTTCAAATGGGTCCACATCTAGTTCAGCTGCTGCTTGAGTGATCATCAAGTCAATCACAGGCATACATTGAACGGATCCATAACCCCGCATTGAACCAGAGGCTACATTACGAGATTGGAAAGCGGTCGCTTGTAAATCACTTTTAGGAATATTAAATATACCTTGCATGGCTGACATACCAGCAGAGGCAACACTTGCTGAAAAGTTTTCTCGGCCACCACCATCAACTTCTGATTTAGATGTTAACGATTCAATCTTCAATGTTTTTTTATTGATAGCTAATTGGTTATGGATCTTAAATGGATGACGTTTTAAGCCTGATTGAAATTGCTGGTATCGGTCATTTGCAATACGGATAGGGTTGCCATCTGAAAATAAACTCGCAGTTAACGCATAGAAAGGAAATACTGAATGATCTTTTGCGCCAAACCCTCCACCTACAAATCCAGAATAAAGCACTAAGTTTTTAGTTTCTTTACCTTGCTTAGAGGCTTTAACCATATGCACGGCCATTTCAGTAAAATCAGTTGGGTCTTGACAGGTAACCGCTCCATGAAGCGTTTTTTCTTTATCATCGTACCAAATATTAGCCGCTTCAGGTTCTAGCATCATTGGGTCAATAATTTGTGTTTGGTAATGTCTATCAACTACATGCAAATCTGGATTCGCCATATCTTCGGCTATTTTATCAGCATAAAACATACCTCTTTCACTTAAACTTCCATTCACATTTTTGGTTGTAGGCCATTTAGGTTGTCTTAATTGATAAGCAGGAAAAAATAGCCCATCTTTAAAAGGCGAGTAGATATCGACACCTTCAGTTTTATCCCCTGCAACTCTAATAACTCGCCACGATGCATAAGGATTACGTTTATAAAGTGGAGTTTTATCACCGTACTCAACTAGATTAGGGTTAAAGTCTAAACGTGATTTCGCAGCGTTAAAATCATCAAATTGATCAAATAATAAAATAGCGACAGGGTGACCGATGAAATGAGGTGTTTTACCTTTTGGTAGTAACATATCTTCACCATGAAACTCAGGTAAATAGATATCATTTTCTATTAAATCTTCTGACAATATGATTTTTGTTGGCGGCTTTTCTAAGAAACTTAAATTGATATCTTTGAATATATGATCTGCTTGCGTCGCACAAACGATGTAACCATGCCATTGGTTATCAGGCCAGTTTGTAAAGTCTTTAGCTCTAAAATCACGAGCAAAAACTTTTTGCCCCGTTACTTTTTGAATCGCATCTACGCGATGCTTAGCTTGATTGCCTTCCGCCCATGGTTGATTAGGTTTGTATAAATAGTTTTGTTCTCTACCAGAAGCGGCTCTAGTAAGTGATGCAAATGAAACGCTCACGCCAGCAATAACCATTGTTTTTAGGAAGTCTCGGCGACTTTGTGTAAATTTTTTCATTATAATTACCTACATTTATAAGTATAAAGCTTCATTCGCATGCTATGAATATCCAGACCACAGACTCAAGTTATGTTGAGTTTTTACTATGTGTAATCACCCGACATAAAATAATCTGCTTCATATTAGTACTTTTAGGAGAGCCTTAAATTGAACTTAATGATATATATTGTGATGAGCTAGCACTTATTTTAAACCCTATGGATAACAATTTAAATAAAACGATTAGATATTACTGATTGTTTTATATTAAAAATATCCACGTAGTGCTTTGTTAATGCTGAATATTACAGTCTAAACCATTTTAATTGAAATATATAATTAATCTACTTTTTAATGATAAGGCTGTGGTTTTCTTCTCTTTTAAGCTGGCTTCATTGATGATCTTTAAGGAGTGATTTTAAAGGTATTTTTAAGGTGTTTTTAAGCTTCATATCTTTCCTTTTAAATTATGTTATGTTTTACCCGCAGGTATAATCTACTTGCTAACGAATAATGTACTTTAAAATAAGCACTGATTTATTTCATTTTATTCCACCAGAGTTATGGCTCTTATCATCGCAACAGAGCATTTTAACAGCGCATCCACTGCTAACCCGTATAGAGAAGCTTGTTTTCCGGCCATACAATGCCAACTACTCCACTGCCATTCATCAATTCAAAATGAAAGACAGGCCCCCACTTTCCATTGTTAAATTTCCATATTTCAAAGCAAATACTAGCTAGATATTATTAACATCAATATCACAACTCTTGTTTGTTTAATCACCACACATTTTAGTTTTCGGTTATAGTCTTTTGATTAGCCGACTATTTTAAATAGTTGTTAAAGCACTTATTTTACAACGTAAATTACATTATTTAGCATTAAAAAATAACGGCTATTCGCTAAATTTTTAGTCTGATCAGCATTACGGCTATCAGGTTTCTTTGATAAGGGAAGTCATATGAAAATTTCAAAAGTGGTTCTAGGTGTTTCATTAGCACTCGGTCTTTCAGTGGCAGCGCAAGCTGCAGAAGTAGAAGTATTGCATTGGTGGACTTCTGGCGGTGAAGCAAAATCTATTGCAGAGCTGAAAACAATGTTAGAAGCGAAAGGCCATGTATGGAAAGACTTTGCTGTTGCTGGCGGTGGCGGTGAAAGTGCCATGACGGTGTTAAAATCTCGTGTCGTTTCTGGTAATCCTCCTGTAGCTGCCCAAATCAAAGGCCCAAGTATTCAAGAGTGGGGTGAAGAAGGCGTATTGGCTGACCTTGATGACCTAGCTAAAACAGAAGATTGGGACAATCTGTTACCTACCGTTGTTTCGAACACAATGAAATATAAAGGTGAATATGTAGCCGTTCCAGTCAATGTCCACCGTGTAAACTGGATGTGGACAAACCCAGAAGTGTTTGAAAAAGCGGGTGCGACTGTACCAACAACGTGGGATGAGTTCTTTGTTGCGGCAGACAAAATTAAAGCAGCGGGCATGACAGCTGTTGCCCATGGCGGACAGCCTTGGCAAGACGCAACAACGTTTGAAACAGTTGTATTAGGTACCGCTGGTGCAGAATTTTATAACAAAGCATTCATTGACTTAGATCCTAAATCATTGAATAGCCCTACCATGATTAAGGCGTTAAAAGTTTTTCATAAAATCAAAGACTACACCGATGCGGGCTCACCAGGACGTGACTGGAATCTAGCGACAGCCATGGTGATTAATGGCGAAGCGGGTATGCAATTCATGGGTGATTGGGCAAAAGGTGAATTCACTGCTGCGGGTAAAATGCCGGGTAAAGACTATCTATGTGTAGCTGCACCAGGTACAACCAATGATTACACCTTTAATATCGACAGTTTTGTTATGTTTGAAGTGGATGACAAAGAACTACAAAAAGGCCAAAACGATTTAGCGAGTACTATACTAAGTCCTGCTTTTCAGGAGATATTCAACCTGAATAAAGGCTCAATTCCTGCTCGTTTAAACCTACCTATGGATAAGTTTGATGACTGTGCAAAAATATCAGCAAAAGACTTTGTCAGAACTGCTAAAGCAAACACCTTATTACCTAGTATGGCGCACGGTATGTCTACGTTCTCTTCTACTCAAGGTGCAATCTTCGACACCATTACTGAGTTTTACAACTCAGATTCAATAACGGCAGAAGCCGCAGCTGCAAAACTAGTAAAAGCAGTCGCAGCCGCTCAATAAAGTTTAACCCTTTAGTTCATCCGGATATCAGCTATTTCTAGTTGGTATCCGGCTTTCATTTTAGCTATATCATTTAGCTATTTAAGAGGATCGATCTTCTTATGAATAAATCCAGCGCTCCCCGTCAATCGCTAGGGGAATTATTACCAAAATTAGTCGTAGCGCCAACTTTTGTTGTGGCAGTGATTTTTATCTATGGCTTTATGTTGATGAATGCTTGGTTATCCTTTAGCTCATCCCGTATGTTGCCAAAATATAATTGGGCAGGATTTCTTCAGTATGAAAAGCTGTTTGCCAATGATCGTTGGTGGGTAGCCGCTGAAAACCTATTTATATTCGGTGTTTTATTCATTGTAATTTGCTTAGTGCTTGGATTGTTTATGGCGATTTTTCTGGATCAGAAAATTCGTGCGGAAGGCGCTATTCGAACTATCTATTTATACCCGATGGCACTGTCTTTTATTGTTACCGGTACGGCCTGGAAATGGATATTGAATCCTGAACTGGGGATCCAACGATTAGTGCGCGAAATGGGATTTGAATCATTCACTTTTGATTGGTTAGTCAACACGGATATGGCCATTTATACCGTGGTTATCGCTGGTGTCTGGCAATCATCAGGTTTCGTTATGGCACTATGCCTTGCTGGTTTACGAGGCGTTGATGACAATATAATTAAAGCAGCTAAGGTTGATGGTGCTTCAATGCCACTTATCTATCGAAAAATAATTATTCCAGGGTTACGCCCAGTATTTTTCAGTGCATTTATAATACTGACCCATATTGCAATTAAGAGCTTCGACCTCATTATTGCCTTAACAGGAGGAGGCCCCGGATTCGCGACCGATGTGCCTGCTACCTTTATGTACACCTTTTCCTTTACTCGTGGACAAATCGGACTGGGTTCAGCAGCTTCTATGATGATGTTAATGGCGGTTATTACCATTATCGTCCCGTATCTGTATTCGGAGCTAAGGGAGAAAAATAATGAACATTAAAAGAGTTTTGATTTATAGTATTCTAGGCTTTGCCGCCCTTATATATTTATTGCCTCTCGTAGTTATGGTGATCACTTCGCTTAAAGACTTGGACGAAATCCGTTCAGGCACCCTATTATCAATGCCACAGGCTTTGAACTTCGATTCGTGGGATAAAGCATGGGGTTCTGCCTGTACAGGAGTAACTTGTGAGGGCTTGAAAGGATACTTCTGGAACTCAGTATTGATCGTAGTCCCTGCCGTCATCATCTCTACGGTAATAGGTGCATTAAATGGATATGTACTGACCAAATGGAAGTTTCGTGGTAGTACTCTATTTTTTGGCATGTTACTGATTGGTACGATGATCCCATTTCAGGTTGTCCTATTGCCAATGGCGCGCATGCTAGGCTTTCTTGGGCTTGCAGGAACCACCTCTGGCTTGATCATGGTACACATCATTTATGGTCTGGCATTTACTACATTATTTTTCCGTAATTATTACATCAGTATTCCTTCAGAATTAGTCAATGCCGCGCGTATTGATGGTGCTGGATTTTGGATGATTTTCCACCGTATTATTCTACCTCTTTCAATACCGATCATTGTTGTATCGGTGATTTGGCAGTTTACACAAATATGGAATGACTTCTTATTTGGCGTAGTTTATTCATCAGGAGATTCACAACCCATTACAGTTGCACTGAATAATCTGGTCAATACGAGTACGGGTGTTAAAGAATATAACGTAGATATGGCAGCTGCCATTATTGCAGCACTACCTACCTTGTTCGTGTATATCGTTGCCGGCAAGTATTTCGTTAAAGGACTCACAGCAGGCGCTGTTAAAGGTTAAGGGACATTATATGCACGCTTTAAAAATACAGAATATTGAAAAAATCTATGGAAAAGTCAAAGTACTCAAGGGCATTGATTTAGAGATACAACCGGGTCAGTTTTTGATTTTAGTGGGTCCATCTGGCTGTGGTAAATCTACCCTGCTTAATATGATTGCCGGTTTAGAGCCTGTTAGTAATGGCAATATTTTTATTGGAGATAGAGACGTCACGCACTTAGATCCAAAAGACCGTGATATTGCGATGGTATTTCAATCCTATGCGCTCTATCCAAATATGACCGTTCGTCAGAATATTGAATTTGGTTTAACCATTCGTAAGACGGAAAAATCAGAACAAAAAAAGATTGTAGAAAAAGTATCAAAGTTATTACAAATAGAATCATTACTGGACAGAAAACCTAAGCAACTTTCTGGTGGCCAACGGCAACGTGTTGCAATGGGCAGAGCCTTAGCCCGCGATCCTTCGATTTTCTTATTTGACGAACCGCTATCAAATCTTGATGCTAAATTACGTGTTGAGATGCGAGGTGAAATTAAAGAATTACATCAGCGAGAAGGAACCACCATTGTTTATGTTACTCATGATCAAATTGAAGCCATGACATTGGGTGATGTTATCGCAGTGATGAAAGATGGTGAAATACAGCAATTTGGACCACCACAAGAAATTTATGACAATCCGCGTAATCAATTTATTGCCAGCTTCATGGGAAGCCCTTCAATGAATTTCATCCCTTGTCAGGCTGAAAAAGTGGATGGTGATATGCCAACTATACAAATAACTCTTGAAAGCGGTAATGAGAAAGTGAAGGTGCCAATTAAACAGAGTATTAAAGGATTAGAAGCATATGCTGGCAAATCTGTTATTTTGGGTATTCGACCAGAGCAAATTACTCAGCAAGGTGAAGAAAAACCCGATAGCGCCATGTTGAATTGTGATGTCGAACTTATAGAACCAACAGGCCCAGATACCCTAGTGACAGTGAGAATAAATGGTGTAAAAACGGTTTGTCGTATCCACCCAACTGCAGAAAGCAAAGTCGATAAATTAATGCCATTATTGTTAGATATGTCAAAGGTAGTGTTTTTTGACCCCGATACACAGGAACGTGTGTATTAACGGTTAATTTAAATGTAGATGGTTAATGCTTTAGTTATTAGCCTAGACCCATTAATAACTAACCACAGATTACACTCAATAATCTGTGGAGCTATAATAGCAATTCTTATTTTCCATCTTTTGATCTGTCAGAAGACATAAAGTCTTTAAACTCAGACTCATCTGCACGGCGTTTCGCATTAGCACGAAAGTTCCTAAAGCTACGAGCACGATTTTTGATTTCTTCTTTCAGTTCTTTGATGCGGTCATATTGTGTTTGTTGGTATTCGTCAAAGATCTCATTTTCATCCTTCGAGTCTTTACTTTTTGTAATACCAAAAAATGATCCAC
Organism: Vibrio sp. 1-Bac 57; assembly: GCF_037546855.1. Lineage (NCBI taxonomy): Bacteria > Pseudomonadati > Pseudomonadota > Gammaproteobacteria > Vibrionales > Vibrionaceae > Vibrio > Vibrio sp. 1-Bac 57. Next base: position 205,609 of record NZ_JALAAC010000005.1, read on the forward strand.
TGGATATTTCTGACCATTTTTCTTGAATTGCGCTAGGTAAGTCTTTTACATTTCGACCAGAAATATTCCAATACAATAACAATAATCCAACAGGCCAAAATAATACAAAGCCGATAACCATTACGGCAACATTCATGCCTGACCAGTTACCTTTATTACAGCTACCTTTACGTGAATGATTAGACTGACTTGATGATGTCATAATGATTACCTCTCTGTTTAAGCTTTAGTTGACAAATGTAAACGTTGTTCACATAATAATATACGTACTTTGTAGAATATTTCAACATATAATGCAATAAAGTTTACAGTGTTCACATAGTTAGTGTGATTTATTTAAGTTTTAACTAAATCTAGATTAGAGAATAAAAAATGAAGTCAGAAAAAAAACCTTATCATCACGGAAACCTAGCAGAATCACTTTTAGAAGCGGTTGATGAGCTCGCGACTAAATTTGGATTAGAAGCCGTTACATTAAGAGGTTGTGCAAAAATAGTGGGGGTTTCTCCTTCATCTGCCTTCAGACATTATGCAGATAAACGCGCCCTACTCACTGCATTTGCAACAAAGGCTTTATTGCAATTATCAGAATTGATGGTATTAGCTCAAACTCAAGCCTTAAAAGATGGGTCTAATGCATTCACTGCGGTAGGACTTGCTTATATTGGGTTTGCGCTCGATAAGCCTGCTTTTTTTCGTGCGATGTGGCGAGAAGAAACAACCTATACCAACGATCATGCCTACATTATGGCGACAAAAAAATTGAGTTGTCATTTACAAGGAGGTTTTGCAGCGACAATTGCAGATGAAGATCCTCATAGTTTCAGCCCCCAGGAATTATTAGCCTGGTCGTCTGTTCATGGTTTAGCACATTTGTTTGTTGATGGCCCCATCGATAAAGGGGAATCTAAACAACAAAAACTAGCCACCGCCGAAACAATGATACAAGCACTTGTTCCCATTTTTGATGCTAAACCTTAATCTCTTAAAGTAGAGGGTTGCAGATCCACGCTAAGACTTTAAAAACATTTAAAGAGAAAGTGCGGATACTGACCAATCGAAACTGTGGGATTGCAATACGAAAACAGATCCACAAACTCAATCTGTATTTACGAGGATGGGGAAATTATTTTCTAATTGCCAAGGGCTACCAATTAACGATTGAGCTTGACCATTGGATCCACCGCCGACTGCGAATGTATTTTTCATCAACAAGTGCGGCGACAATGGCGAAAGCCACGGACGAAAGTGAGATCATTGATCAAACTGGGTGTCAGTGAACGTTTAGCTATTTCCTGTGCCAGTGGGCTTATAAAAAGTACCAGCAAAGGACCTTGACGTAGTTCGAAAACCAAAGGGATCAATGTAGCGATCAGTAATGCGTTTTTAGCCAGACAAGGTTTGATATCATTAAAGGATTTGTGGATTAATATTCACTATTCATCATAAGGTAAACCGCCCTGTGCGGAGCTGCGTGGTGTGGTTCTAGAGGTTAGATAAATTGGGAAAGCTCGGTTTTAATCGTTTAATGTTGATTCGTCTGCGCTCATCCTGACAGCTAGCTATTTATTTGCAGTGTTTTCGCCCTGTCGGCGACATCCTTTCTTTTACCAGAAAAGAAAGGATGCAAAGAAACTGGCCACCGGAGCACTTTCTTATCCAAACGCTAATTGCCTTTCTTAACGCACCAGCTCATACAGCACTTCCATGTGCTTAATGAACTTACAGCAAACGTCCTGTTTGCTGTTGCTGAAAGTCACTTATCGCTTGGGAAAGCTTTACGGTGGGGGAGCTGTAGCCACATCGAGCATCGTTTTTCTTGGGATTTTGTTTAAAAGTTTTTTTAAAAGGCAAAAAACAAGATCCGAATGGCACTCACCAGCGGCACCCTTAGCCATCTACTGGAATACTTGAATTACCGGGCGATGATGGCGCATCATTTCTCCACATATATTTATTAATATCGTTATCTTCTTATATACCATTACGTCTGAACATTAGTATTTACTATTACGTGTCAAAAATTATCTAAAACTAAACACCCGTCAAGGTATTTTACTTTCGCCATTGACTATAGTTAACGCGTTAAGTAACTTCAAAAGGAACGTCGAGACAATTTTTATATAAATATAATAATATATTAATTTGATCTTTCAATGTAAATACATTCTATTAACCATTAGGGATAACAATGAAAAACTTATTTATTTTTATAATAATATTATTTTCTTTACCATTAAAAGCCGAATTAAAACAATCTGATATAACTCAAGTTATTATGTTAGGAACAGGTACGCCATTTAATGATGCTGAACATAGGGGGCAATCTATAGCAATCATTGTTAAAGGAAATGTATATTTAGTTGATTTCGGTCCTGGCCTCATGAGACAAATGGATGCAGCTAAGAATAAAGGCTTTAAATACTTTCCAAGCGATACTATTCGCCCTACCTTCATAAAAAAAGCATTTTTAACTCATTTAGACTCTGATCATACAATGGGTATTGCTGAGTTATTACTTACTCCTTGGACATTAGGACGTAAAGTACCTTTAGATATATTTGGACCTCCTAATACTGAAACTTTAGTAGAAGGAATTCTGAATGCATACCAAACTGATATCAAACATCGATTAAATGGAGCACAACCAGCTAATAAAAATGGCTATAAAGCAAATGTCACCATAATTAAAAAAGAAGGAGAAGTGTACAAAGATGAATTTGTTACAGTAGAAGCTTTCAATGTTAGACATGGTGATTGGGCAGATGGACACGCTTTAGGTTATAAGTTTACCACTCCTGATCGAGTAATCGTGCTTTCCGGCGATACCACTTATGATGAAGAGGTTATTAAAAATTATGAAGGAGCTGATATACTGATCCATGAAGTTTACAGCTTGGTTGGTTTATTTAAAAGAAGTCAAGATTGGATCACTTATCATTCAAAAGCCCATACATCAACAAAACAACTTGGTGATATTGCAAGAAAAATAAAACCAAAACTATTAGTACTTAACCATATATTATACTTTGGTACTAAAAAATTGGATTTTAATGAAGAATTTAAAAGAAGTTATAATGGAAACTATCTAATAGCTGAAGATTTAGACTCTTTTTAATCACTTAATAAAGCTTTATAGCGGGGGAGCGTAGCCGCAAGCAGTATTGCTGTTTATTAGCTTATTGATATGGTTGGTTTTAATTAATGGCGGTCCACAACTTTTTCCATTTGCTCGGATTGCCAACGCTCAACTAATACAGGTTTTGAATAGAGCTGACACCAACGCTCACAAACTTCCTCATGCGTTAAGCTTTCATTATGTTGCTCATCTATGTGCAATACGAGGTGATAATGGTTGGACATGATAGCGTAAGCACAGATATTAATATTAAAAAGGGAAGCGAGGTAATGCATTCGCTCAACAACCCACTGACGGCGATGTCCAAAGGATTTTTCAGTGTATTTATCTTAACCACACAAGTAAGCTCTGCGAACACAACGCGAAATACAGTGGTAATAAGGTGTATCAGATAATGATACTTGAGATTGGCGAGATTGAGTCATAATAAACTACCTCCTAAATACAAAAACATGCACTTATAAAAGATAGTTTAACGATGGCAATTATTCAAATAGATGGTTGTCCAGATCTTTCATGCCGTTTCAGCTTATCTGATTGGTACGGGGAGTCCAATTATCTTGTTAAGTGCGGTTATGAGCAATGTTTTCAGCTGAAATATCTAGCTTAAGTTGATACATCTGCAATATTGTTTTCGTATTATCTTCAGGCGAAATTCGAGTCACAAGATCTGACACCCCAATATTTGATATTGGCGTTCCTAAAACCCTAGATGCAACCGCATCTAGTTTTGTTTGAGTCGATGAGCTTATATGAGCCGATGCGTTTCTAATCACTCGTAAATCGGACAAATCTCTGGAAATTGAATTTAGCGCGGTCAAATAAGGTTCAGAATTTTCAAAGTAGAGGCCAGCTATTTTATTAACAATTTCATTATTTGACCAAGCTACATAATTCTGGGTACCAATCAATATCCTATGAGCATGCTTTTCATCGACAGGAGAAGCATATCTAACCAATTGATTACCATCTAAACTTTCTTCACCAGTTAAGTAAGAAATAAATGATTTTTCTAAAAAACTTTCCCAAGCTATAAAGAGCTTCAAAAAAGCAGATGTAACTAAGAATTCGATTTCTTCACCTGTTCTTAAGTTATTTGAAGAACTATCCTGTTCATAAGCAAGTTCAATATAACTATTAACTTTGGTGACATTTTGACGAAACTCTACTAACGAAGTAATTAATGTCATATCAATCTACACCATTAAATCTAACAAGTATTCACTTCGTCGAATTCTTACAGCCGTATCTGTTGTGGCTCTTCTACAATCTGTTAAGAATTGGACATCTGCTTCATTTAAATTATTTTTATCATCCTCTGAAAAAATATAATCAACTCGCTCTAGTTTCTGAGATATTTTAGGTATGTCACTATCTTTTATTTCTGCTCTTTGATGTGGAATGTTACTGACACCATATTGTTGATGATATAACGACATGAACAGTGAATAGAAAACATGATTTCTTCTAAATTCACGTTTACTTAGATTACCATTGAATATCTTAGTAATGAGACTGAGTATATTTTCAAAATGCTCTGATAATAAATCGACATCTTCATTGAATTCTTTTTCAAAAATCTCATAAGATTTTTTAATTAGTTTCTTCGTTTTGATACCGCTAATCATCCCTATTAATAAGTCAGCGGTCATTTGTACATCCTCCATCCTTAAAACTTTTTGCTCAGTAATAATTTTATTATTTAACCAAAAACTATTATTCCTGTGTGCAATTGAGTCGGCTAAAGTCTTAAACTCACTGAAGCAAACAATGCTAGAAAGCAAACAATGCTAGACAGCCAATAACTTTTACAATTAGATAATGAGTTAATGATGCACACAGTTGAGTGGAATATGGTCAAAAAACTGTAGATTCTCGTCAACAGGTGAAAGTTGAAGAGAAATTTCTGAGTATAAAATAGATTTTATAGTGCTTTAGACAGGTAAATATTTTAGCTTTCGCTAATAGCTTATTAAGAAAGAAAAAGAGCAATAAATTAATGCATATTTCGTCGTAATTCGTTTTTACTGGCAATCCAACGCTTACCGGTATGCGCTGCAAATGCGGCTAATTCATCTAACGAGCCTACCGCGCCTTGGTAGTCTTTTCCAAAACTACTCGCTAGCGATAACCAACTTTCACTGTCAAG